>DAIRVC010000027.1:0-22591 GCA_036803025.1 Anaerolineales bacterium | reverse complement strand
GCTGCGCGCCGATCCGCTGCCTGCGCTTCTGGAATCGGGCCATCCGGCATTGGCGTATTTCGCGCGCCGTGACCTGCTCGAGGAGGAGGTCGGGCCGCCCTCGATCCTGTGGAAGCACCCGGTCGTCGTCGGGCTGCTGCGGCGGCAGCAACCGGACGGGTCATGGAAGTATCCCGGCGGAGGCAAGCCGCAACAGCGCCCGGTGGAGGACTACAGTCAGCTGGAGACGTATCGCAGCCTGGGGATCCTGGTCGAGAAGTTCGGCGCCACCCGGCGCATGCCGGCGCTGCGCCGGGCGGCCGATTTCTTGTACGCGCGCCAGACGGAACTGGGCGACTTCCGCGGCATCTACGGCACTCAGATCTCGCCCAACTACAGCGCCGGCATTCTCGAGCTCCTGATCAAGGCCGGCTACGCTGACGACCGGCGGACGCGGCGAGGGCTGCGCTGGCTGCTCTCCGCGCGCCAGGCGGATGGCGGCTGGGTCATCCCGATGAGCAGCGTGGGTGCTCGCTGGGATATTCCGACTCTGGGGGGCCCGACCCTGGAGGCTGATCGCTCGAAACCGTTCTCGCACATGGCAACGGGGGTCGTGCTTCGGGCATTCTCCGCTCACCCGGCCTATACAGGGCGGGACGAGATCCGTGCCGCCGGAGAGCTGCTCGCTTCGAGGCTCTTCTTGAAAGATGTCTACCCCGGCCGCAATACGCCCGAGTTCTGGACGAAGCTCACCTATCCGTTCTGGTTCACCGATCTCCTTTCGGCGCTCGACTCCCTGACACGCCTGGGCTTCGGCCGGGAGCACCCACGCGTGGCACGGGCGCTCGACTGGTTTGTGACCAGGCAGCGCGCCGGCGGCATCTGGAGTCCGCGTATCCTGCGTTCCGGCGGAGATGTTCAGGCTGGCTTGTGGATCGCGTTGGCGGTCTGCCGGGTGCTGAAGCGGGCCTGGGAGAACCAGGCCGGACGCCGCGGCGGATAGGGGGTCGGAGGAGTCCCATGGAATTCCTTGTTGCGCAGGCCTGGAAGCAGGCCTGCCCGGGAGCGGCCGTTGGGCTTCTGGCGATGAGCCAGGTCCGGAACGAGGCCGCCAACCCGGCCTTGCAGGAACGCAGCCAGGCGCTGGCCGCCGAGCTCCAGCGGCGCTACGCCGGTTGGGACCGGGCCGCGCTGCGGGCCACGCCGATCCTGGCCGCCTATCACGCGTATTACCGTCGCTTCGAGAAGACCTACCACGTCCTGCTGCAGCTGGAGTCGGTCGCCCTCAAAGGACAGCCCATCGGCGGCACAGGCTCACTCGTAAGGGCCATGTTGATGGCCGAGTTGGATACGCTCCTGTTGACCGCCGGGCACGATCGCAAGAAGCTGCGTGGTCCCGCCGGCATCCACCTCGCCACGGGTGACGAGCGCTACACGCGCCTCGGCGGCCAGGAGCAAGCCCTCAAGAAGGGCGACATGTTCATCGCCGACAAGTTGGGAGTCCTGTCGAGCATCCTGTACGGCCCGGATGACCGATCGCGCATCGCCGCCGACACGCACGAGGTACTCTACACGGTCTACGCGGTCCCCGGGATCTCCCCGGAGCGCCTGCAGGCTCACCTGGCCGGATTGGAGGCCCTTGTGCGCCTCGCCTCGCCCCAGGCGGTCACCGATTCGATCCGAGTCGAGACTGCCGCCTGAGAGTCACGGTCGCACCTCCGCGGGGAGCGCGTGGGCCGCCTCCCGGCGGGGTTCCTGCGGGATCGCCCAGCGCGGCAGGGGCGGAGTCTCCGTCAGCCGCCGCTTCTGAGAATCGTATCCGACCCAACTCTTCGGCAGCCGGTACAAGTAGCGGCCGACGCCCCACAGCACGGCCGCGCGCTTGAGCCCGTCGGACAGGCTACCTTTCACCGAGAGCGCGTCGTCCTTCTCGCGTTCGACCAGGCCGGTGTCCCACTTCCAGACCCACTCGCCGCTGGACTGGTCGCGGATACCAATCCCGGTCAGGGTCTGGCTCCCGACTTGCTTGTGATCGACGGCCCAATGCAACGGACCGACGACCTCATCCAGGCGTTCGGCTACATCGCGCGCGTCGATGTACGCCACGGCCAGGGCACGCGTGCCGTCCTTGGCGATCATCTGCGGTTTCCAGTTCAACTGTGCGGGTGGGAACGGGCGGGATAGTTCGGTCACGGGTAGGGCGCGTTCCATGCTTGCCTCCCTGCTGCGGGCGGACGGCTCAACCCCCTCGGCCGGAGGCCTTTGCCCGCCCGAGCGAACAAACGTTCTACTCCATTCTACGCGAGATCGCGCCGTCTGGGAACCCCCAATCGGCAGGCCGATTGGGGATCTCAGGCAGGGAGCCAGGACCGGTCTGAGAGCGTCGGCCTCCCGGGAGAGGCACCCGCCGGCCTCGCCCCGCCGGCGATGCAGCTCGCCTACTCATGCGGTCGCCGGTCTGGTATACTGATCGACACGGGCGTTGTACCCTTCGCCTTGGAGCGCCGAATTCGGCGCTCCCATTTCGCAGAAAGGGCTTGAGAATCCCCATGAGAGTCATGCTCCTGAAGGACGTGTATAAGCTCGGGCGTGCCGGCGATGTGAAGAAGGTCGCCGACGGGTTCGGGCGCAACTTCCTGCTCCCACAGGGTCTGGCCGTGCTGGCCACCCCCGGCGCCCTCAAGCAGGCCGAATACATCCGCGAGAAAGCCGGTGAGCAGCGCGCCCGGCTGAACCAGGAACTGGGGGCCGTCGCCGAGCGCGTCCAGGGCGTCAAGCTGATCTTCCCGGCCAAGGCCGGTGAGACAGGCAAGCTGTACGGCTCGATCACCACCGCCATGATCGCCGAGGCGCTCAAGCAGGAGAGCGGCGTCGAGGTCGATCGGCGCCAGATCGACTGCCAGCCGATCAAGACGCTGGGCGTCCACACCGCCCGCATCCGCATGACGATCGACCTGATCCCCGAGATCTCAATCGTCGTCCATCGTGAAGGCGAATCCCCGGAGACGGCCTACACGCTGGAACCCGCCGTCGTCGCCGCGGAAGAGTTCGTCGAGCTGGCCAGCGCTCTCGAGGAAGAAGAGGCGGCCGAGGCCGAAGGCGAGACTCCCGGCGACGAGGACGCGGCCGAAGCGGACGAGGCCTAGCGCCCGCGGCGTGCTCCTGGCCGCCCTGGGGCAACGGCATTCTATCAACCAATGGAAGAGATCGGCAGCGTCCTGCGGCAGGCGCGCGAGCAGCTCGGCCTAACGCTGGAGGAGGTCGAGCGCGCCACGCACATCCGCGCCCGCAATCTGGCCATCCTCGAGTCCGGGGATTGGGACTCGCTGGCCTCCACGGTGCAGGCGCGCGGCTTTCTCAAGAACTACGCGGAGTTCCTCGGGCTGGATGCGGAGCGGCTGCTGACGCGCTACGCCGAAGCGCTGCAGGCCCGCCGCACCCGCCCTCGTCCCGAAGTTCGCCCCGGCGCCGCGCCCCGCCGGTCTGTGCAGGTGCGCTCGCGCCGGCCGCGCTGGCTCTCCTCCGACCTGTGGGTCGCCACGCTGGTGACACTCACGGTCCTGGTCATCCTGGTCTGGGGCCTGGGGCGGGTGACGGAGGCTGTGCGCGCCGGCGAGGCTACGCCGACGGCCGAGCCCGCGACGCCGACGGCCACCAGCGCGCCGACCGAACCACCCGCACTCGACGCGACCGCCGCCGTGATCGTGGCTCCCCCAGCAGCCATCGAACCCAGTCCGACCAATCTGCCGCTCATTCTTCCCGGAGCGGGGATGAGCTTGCGCGTCCTGGTCGTCCACAGCGCCTGGATGCGCGTCACCATCGATGGCGACGTGGCCTTCAGCGGCCGGGTCCGGCCGGGGAGCCTGCTCGAGTACGTCGGCCAAGAGCTGATCGAAATCAACACCGGCAACGGCGCCGGCCTGCGCGTTTACTACAACGGCGAGGACCAGGGCACCCTGGGCGACCTGGGCGAGGTGGTCACGCGCTTGTGGACCCCGGACGGGGTCATCACGCCCACGCCGACGCAGACGCGCACGCCGACCGCCACGCCGCCCATCACGCCCACGCCGCCGTCCCCTGCGGGAGGCTAGGCAATGGGCAAGCCCCGCTTCCATCTGGTATCCCTGGGCTGTTCCAAGAACACCGTCGACTCGGAATCGATGGCCCATCTCCTGCGCCGCGCCGGTTACGCCTCCGGCGAGGCGGCCGATGACGCCGAGATCCTGATCGTCAACACCTGCGGTTTCATCGGACCGGCCAAGGAGGAATCCCTGGCGGCGCTGCGCGAGCTAGCCGCGGCTAAACGCCCCGGCCAGCTGCTCATCGCCGCCGGGTGTCTGACCCAACGCTATGGGGCCGAGGTTGCCCGGCAGGTGCCCGGTATCGATGGCCTTCTCGGGACTCGGCGCTGGATGGACATCGTCGAGGTGGTGCGGGCGCTGCGGCGGGGACCGCACCCCGAACCGCTCTACAGCCTGCCCGAGGTGTCCCGAGTCGCGCTGGAGCCAGACGGGACGCCGCGCGCCGCGGTCCAAGGGGCAAGCGCCTACATCAAGATCGCCGACGGCTGCCGCCGCCCGTGCGCCTTCTGCGCCATCCCCCTGATCAAGGGCACGGCCGTCAGCCGCCCGCCGGCGGCGATCGTGGACGAGGCCCGCCGGCTGCAGGCTCTCGGCGTGCGGGAGTTGATCCTCATCGCCCAGGACACGACCGACTACGGTCACGACCTGGGACTGAAGGATGGCCTGGCCGACCTGCTTGATTCGCTCACGCGCCAGGTGCCGCAGGTCGATTGGATCCGGATCATGTATGCGTATCCGGGGTATGTCACCGATCGACTGATCGAGACCATGGCTACCCGCCCGCAAGTCCTTCCGTACCTGGACATGCCACTCCAGCACGCACATCCGCAGGCATTGCGCAGGATGCGACGGCCGGCGAATGTCGAGTGGGTCCGTCGGACGGTGGAGAAGATGCGCCGTGCGGTCCCTGAACTCGCCTTGCGCACCACATTCATCGTCGGATACCCGGGCGAGACGGAGCAGGAATTCCAGGCGCTCCTCGATTTCGTGGCCGAGATGCGCTTCGATCGTGTCGGTGCCTTCACGTTCTCGTTCGAACAGGGCACGGCCAGCGAGCCGCTGGGCGACCCGATCCCGTCCGAGGTCAAGGAAGAGCGGCGCGAACGCCTGATGGCTCTGCAGCAGCGCATCTCCCTGGAGAAGAATCAGGCCTTCGTCGGCAAGACGCTCGACGTGCTGATCGAGGGACAGGGCGATGGCCTGTCCGTCGGCCGCTCATACCGTGATGCGCCCGAGGTCGACGGGCTCGTTCTGGTGGACGGCCGGCTGGCGATCGGCGAGGTCGCCCCGGCGCGCATCACCGGCGCGCTGACATATGACCTGTCCGCATTGCCGGCCGCGCACAAAGGGCTTGACCTCGCGTAGGTCGAAGCCGAGGGCGGGAACTGACCGGCTATTCGGGAGGGTTCACCCCTGCTCACCTTTGGTCCATTGTGTCGCTGCTGGCCTTCTCTGGCGTCTGTCTGCCTATGTTCCAGACGATGCTGCGCGGCAGAGGGCGCTGGCACGATTCCAGTTCGGCCTGCGTCCGCGGCTCCGCCTGAGTGACGACACTCCGAGGAGAATGCACTCGCGAAGCGCCGGGGCCCGTCGGGCCCCGGCGACTGGATTCCCGGGTGGGGTGGAGGTCAATCGGGTTTCGGCCCGCTTCCGTCATCGATCTCCCGCCACTCGGCATCGACGACCGAGGTCAGCGCCCGCATGTGTTCTCTGACCACCTCCGGCGGGCAGAGCTCGACGAACAGATAGCTGCCCAGCCAGATGATGGCCGCGTCGTCCAGCGGGCCGATGACCAGATCGGGGACGAACAGGTAGACGGCCGTCCCGACCGGCAGGAGCTTCAACAGCACGTTCACGCGCCGGTCCGCCATCAGTCGAAGGATCAGCTTGATCCGCTGCGTGAGATTCTGAAAGAAGCCGTCCCCTTCGCTGCGGACGATATCCCGGCGCGGCTGCTCGCCCATCGCCACTCCCCATATCGAAAGATAAGCGCATTATACCTCGCCGCTCATGGCTGAGCCGGCGCAGTCACGCGCAGGATTCGGTCTGCAAGAAAGCGGCGCCCGTTGCCGTGGTCGAGGCCGCCGAATACAGCCAGGACGTCCCCCGGGCGCAGATCCTCGAGAATCAGGTTCTCGCCGTACCCGTCAACGATCAAGGTCGCGGGGGTGACCTCGACCAGCCGCGGGCCCTGGCGCGTCGTCAGCTCCAGGGCGCTGTCCGAGCCGCGCCGCAGGATGCCGATCAGATTGGGCTGGTCCGGCACGCCCGGCTGAGCCGCCGCGCCAACCGCTGCTGCTGGTGCGTTGTAGCGAATGCCCTGCGCACTCGTGCCGTAGCGGCCGAGGTAGACCCCCAGGGAGAACGCAGCGCAGACCAGCATGCCCGTCAGGGTAACCGCGCCCAGACCGATCAACCAGCCACGCTGAGCCATCGCTCCAACCTTCCTTGATCGTCGATGACGGTCAGCCCTGTGATTTCGACTGCCTGGCCGCCCGTCCCGACGCGGACCGTCAGCGTATGGGTGCGGGCAGCCGAGGTCGACGGGACGACCAGCCAGAAGTCCTCGACCACGGTCCGCCCACCGACTGGGCCGATCTCGGCCTGATAGCGTGCCAGGTTCCCGAAGCCCAGGAGGTGGGTCTCGAGCGTCTCGCGGTCGAGCCCCATCGAGACAGTCACCGGCTGATCCGTCGCCAACTTCCAGTACAGAACGACGTGCACGCGGCCCCCACTTTCGATCGGGCCGGCCGAGACATCGGCGCCGATGAGGGTCACGCGGCCGATGGGACGATCAAGGCGCACGGCCGGTTCGGCCGTATCCACCACAAGCGCCGGCGGCGCTGAGGTGAGCGCGTACAGTGTCAGCCGGGCGCGGCCTCCCAATGGCGCCCCGGATGCACCGAGATCGGAGGCGCCGATCAGGACGGGAACTCGCCAGGCGTCCTCAGGCAGCAACGCCTGCGGCGGCGCCCAGTGGGTGCGGGGCTGGCCGGGCGTTGCCTCTGGCGTTGTGCTGAACAGGGATCGCCCTTGCAGATCGCCGGGCATGGTCGCAGGCGAGGGCGGGGTGGCGAGCAACACGTCAGGCCGGGCGTCATACACCAGCCGCCAGTAGAAGGCGTCGTACCCGAATACGCCGCCGGGTGTGAGCAACGCCGCTTGCGGCGGGAGCATTTCCCACACGTTGACGTAGAAGTCGTTGATGGCGACGTCCTGCGAGCGATCCGCCTCCGCCCAGTTCCTGAGAAGCGGGACGGCCGCGCTGATTACCAGCAGGCCGGACAGGCAGGCATGCGCCAGCCTGCCTGCACCAGACTCATTCCCAGAGCGGACCAGGACGGCCCAGACGGCGGTCAGGACCAGGCACACGCCGAATGCGACGAAGACCGCCCACAGGAAATGCGCCGGCAGGTAGAAGACCTCCAGGTCGAAGGCGCGGTACTGGAGGAAGAACCACAGGTGGACCAGGTACATGCCGACCAGAAGGTGGAATGCACGCGGCCGTCGAACCAGGAGGCTGGCCAGGCCGACCACGCCGACGGCAAGCGCCGGCCAGCCGAGCTCCTGCCCGAGAAGGTACAGGTAGATGACGACCCGCTCGGAGATGGCGCTCAACGGGAAGGCGAACTTCAGTCCGGAGAAGGAGCCCAGGGTGTAGGCGTACAGCCCGGCCAGGCCAGAAGGGATTTGGCCGAGCAGCAAGGCCGGGTCGAAGGTATGCAGGCGGACCAGGACCCACACATACTGTGCCGCGCCGATCCCGAATCCGGCCAGTCCGGCCAGCCACCAGGTCGGGCGCTTGAGCGCGCGCCAGTCGGTGAGCACGACGAACAGGGCGAAGGCCGGCGCGAAACCAAGGTCGGACAAGTGCATTCCGAGTGACAGGCCGAAGGCCAAGGCGAAGAGGAAGAAGTCCCGGTCTCTCCGGGAGTGGGCCCAGCGCAGGAGGAGCAGCAGGCTGAGCGCGACGGCGGCCAGGTTGGGCGCGTAGACCTCGGTGATGACCGCTTGGGACCAGAACGTCGGTCCAAATGCCAAGAGCAGTGCCGACAGGGCAGCGGCGGCACGGCGCCCGCGGCCGTCGGGCGGGAGGAGCCAGATGGCCACCAGGTAGAGACCCGCGACGGCACAGGCCGCCAGGGTGGCGCTCATCCAGTTCATGCGGAAGGCCACATCGCCCAGCGGCAGGAGTGTGAAGACCTTCCCAAGCCACGTGTAGAGCGGGTAGCCCGGCGGGTGCGCCAGGCCGAGGATGGATGGGATGGTCGCCAGCTCGTTCCCGTCCGGGCTCATGTAGGACAGGCTCGGGGTGAGGGTCAGCAGGTAGACGCTCAGAGAAGCGAGCGCCAGGGCGACGGCGATCCAGCAGTCCGGCCGCGAGGGCGGGTTCAGGCCCGTGTCGGGAGCTGCCATCGGCTTGAGGATCGCCCGGTGGTGTTGCCCCGACGATGCCGGCCTGTAAACGGCTCGTGATCCGGCAGACGCGCCGGGGGTGGTCCGATTGGTCAAAATATGACTACCCTTGTCGTATTCCCAGCCTGCCGGTAGAATGGGCTTGGAGCGCCCATGCTCAACGACCGATTCGGCCGCGACATCCACTATCTGCGCATCAGCCTGACCGACCACTGCAACCTGCGCTGCGTCTACTGCATGCCGGAGGATCAGACCTTCCTGCCGCGTCAGGAGCTGATGCAGGATGATGAGATTGTCCGCCTGGTGGCGATCTTCGCCGGTCTGGGCTTCGACAAGATCCGCCTGACCGGCGGTGAGCCCACGGTGCGCGCCGGGGTGGTCGAGCTGGTGCGGAAGATCGCGGCCACGCCCGGGATCGGCTCGATCTCGATGACGACCAACGGCGTGCTGCTGGCGAAGCTGGCCGGCCCTCTGGCTCAAGCCGGGCTGCAGCGTGTCAACGTGAGCCTGGATACGCTTGACCCCGACCGCTTCCAGCGCATCACCCGCTGGGGCTCGCTCGACGACGTCTGGAGCGGCATCGAAGCTGCCGAGGCGGCCGGGCTGGTACCGATGAAACTCAATGCGGTGGTGGTGCGCGGCTACAACGAATCCGATGTTCCGGACCTGGCGGGACTGACGCGCGACAAGGCCTGGCAGGTGCGCTTCATCGAGATGATGCCGTTCGCCGGGGTGACCGAGCTGCAGACCAGCCAGGTTGTGACGCATGCGGAGATCCTGCGGCTCATCGAGGCGGGACTGGGTCCCGTGGAACCGGTCAACGATGGCCGTCTGGATGGCGAAGCGCGCCTGTACCGGCTCCCGGGCGCGCCCGGCATCATCGGTCTGATCGCCTCGGTGACCCAACCCTTCTGCGCCACATGCAATCGGGTCCGCCTGACGGCCGACGGCCGACTGCGGCTGTGCTTGCTGCGCGAGAACGAGGTAGACCTGCTCGCCCCGCTGCGAGCAGGCGCTTCAGACGAAGCGCTGGCCAAGCTGATCACGGACGCCATCTGGGTCAAACCGTGGGGACACGGCCTGGCTCAGGATGTTATCCCGCTGAATCGCGTGATGAACGAGATCGGTGGCTGAGGGGATTCTGGGGGCGGGGGGAGGGGGCTTACATCCCCCTCCCCCTTGCCCCCAGGTCCCCTAACCCCCTCCCTTCGTAAGCGGCGGTTGATGGTACGAATACAGGTCGGAACTATCCGCCGCCTCTCGTTGACGGATACTCCGCTATTGCCCTTTGTGGTGCAGGATGCCCGGGGGTGGGTGGTGCTCCACAACACTCGCGCGGCGGAGGGGCTCCTCGGATTCGAGGGCGCCCTCAACCGCCGCTTTCGGGGGTGCCCCTCGCTTTGCTCGGGGTCCTGCGCGAGGGGAACGGGGGTCTCGGGGGCCTTGGGGGCGGGTATGTAATTCCCGCCCCTGGGCCCCCGAGAATCCGCTTCAGCCTGTCTTTGGCTCGTCCTTCGGCTCCGGCAGCGGCTTGGGCGGGCCGCCGATGCCAAGTGGCTGCCACTTGGTCGGATCCGCCCGCAGCCGGTGGACGCCGCCACCGCGGCTGTGGATCTCGTCGAACCCGACCGGCTTGACGAACATGTGCTCGCCGTCGAGCAGGCCGGTGATCCCGGCCTGACCCGGCTCCGGCCGCTTGTTCTTGCAGTAGGCACACGTCGCCGGATCGTGCGGCGTGTACTCGACCGGTTCCTCGTACGTGGTGACGAAGCCCTCGAAGTTGCGCAGGACGATCTTGTGGTCGGACATACTCATCAGGTAATTGGGCATGACCGGGATCTTGCCGCCGCCGCCCGGCGCGTCGACGACGTAATGGGGCACGGCGTATCCGGAAGTGTGCCCGCGCAGGCCCTCGATGATCTCGACGCCCTTGGCGACCGGCGTGCGGAAGTGCCCCGAGCCCTCTACCAGGTCGCATTGGTACAGGTAGTAAGGGCGAACACGGATGCGCACAAGGTCCTGAACCAGCTGCCGCTGGATGTGCACGCAGTCGTTCACCCCGGCCAGCAGGACCGACTGATTGCCGAGGGGCACACCGGCCCGCGTCAGGCGGTCGCAGGCCTGCGCCAGCTCACTCGAGATCTCGTTGGAGTGATTGACATGGATGTTCAGCCAGACGGGGTGGTACTTCTGCAGCATGTCACACAGGTCTTCGTCGACGCGCATCGGCAGGAAGACCGGCACGCGCGAACCGATGCGGATGATCTCGATGTGTTCGATCTCGCGCAGGCGGGCGATCAACTCCTCCAGGAGTTTGGGCGCCAGCGTGAGCGGGTCACCGCCGGAGAGGAGCACATCGCGCACCTGCGGCGTCTTGCGCAGGT
Source organism: Anaerolineales bacterium (assembly GCA_036803025.1). Lineage (GTDB taxonomy): Bacteria > Chloroflexota > Anaerolineae > Anaerolineales > E44-bin32 > DAIRVC01. The sequence goes on along the minus strand of DAIRVC010000027.1, from coordinate 11,730 downwards.
AGTCGAGCTGCATTTCGAACTCGGCGCGCGAGAACTGCTCGCCCGGGTCGCCGACGATGCGCGAGCGGGTGCAGTAGCGGCAGTAGGAGGCGCACTGGGTGGTGACCAGCATCAAGACCCGGTCCGGATAGCGGTGGACCAGCCCCGGGACCGGCGAGTGGGCGTCCTCGGCCAGCGAGTCCTCCATCATGGCGGTGAAGGGCACCATCTCGGCGTCGGTAGGAATGACCTGCTTGCGGATCGGATCGTCGGGATCGTCCGGATGGATGAGCGAAATGAAATAGGGGGTGATTTCCACCCGGAAGAGGTGTGTGGCCGCCAGCGCCCGGCGCTCGCTGTCGGTAAGCGGGAGAACGCGCCCGATCTCCTCGACCGTGTTCAGTCGGTTGCTCAGCTGCCAGCGCCAGCTATTCCACTTGTCGTCGGGGACGTCGGCGAAGGCCGGCGCCCGGCGGGATAAGAATTCTCGTTTGGCCATGGGCTTCTCCGTCCAGTCACTCGGGTCGCGTACCGGTAATGGGCTGCCTGCCCGGCGCCCGGGGGGGGCGGGCGCGGTCAGCGTACAGTCGACCGGGCCGGGGGATCGTGATCCGGCCGCTCGAAGCCGGCCGGGCGGTGCGGCACAGGGCTCACAGACATCCGCCCATTGTAGCCGGGGGGTGTGGGCGGGTCAATCCCGAAGGCCCGCAACCGGCCCGTCCTACCGAGGAGCGGCGGCCGGCCGTAGGTCTTTCGTCCATTGACGCGGCCGGCGCCGGCCCGTATACTCAAGGGCGAACGAAGGAGGGTATGCCGCCATGAGCGGTGCCGCTCGACAAGGCAGAAGCTGCCATCCACGGGCACGAGGCTGAAACGCCGCGTGCCCGTTTGATTTCAACTACCCATCGACAAGGAGTGGCCATGGATTACGGGATGATCGGCAAGATCGAGAAGGCCAAGCGGTATGCGGAGGAACGCGAGCGGATTCATTTCGAGGCCTTCCGGGCGACCTTTGATGGGGAAAACAACCCGCACACGGTCGAGTTCTCACAGGGCAGTTGGAAGTGCGATTGCGATTTCTTCCTGACGCGAGGGGTGTGCAGCCACACGATGGCTCTGGAGAGGATCCTGGATCGGATGCTCCCGCAGACGGTCGCAACGGGCTGATCGGCGAACCGAACGCGCCTCGCCGGGTGCGGAGCCTGCCTCCGCACCCGGCGTGCTTTCCGGGACCTGGGGTAGAATGCCCCCGCACGGCCGCCCCTTCGCGGCGGGAGGGTTCTTGAAGCGCTGGCAGTTCTGGTTGGGTCTGGCCATCAGTGCGCTGTTCCTGTGGTTGGCGCTGCGCGGCCTGCGCCTGGGCGATATCTGGGAGGCGGTGCGCGGCGCCAACTACATCTGGCTGGTGCCGGGCGTGGCTTCCTACTTTCTGGGCGTGTGGGCGCGCGCCTGGCGCTGGCACTACCTGCTGCGACCGCTCAAGCGTATCCCCACGCGGACGATGTTCCCGATCGTGGCCATCGGCTACATGGGCAACAACATCTACCCGGCACGCGCAGGGGAGGTGCTGCGGGCCTACATCCTGAAACGGCGGGAAGGCGTTCCGATCTCCGCCTCGCTGGCGACCATCATCGTCGAGCGGGCTTTCGACGGCGTGGTCATGCTGGCCTTCGTGGTTCTGAATCTGCCTGAGCTGGCGCGACTGACGGCCGATTCCGGATTGGTCGGCAGCATCCGCACACTGACGCTGTGGGGGGCGGCCCTGTTCCTGGGGGCCGTGCTGGCCTTCTTGCTGATGGCGGCTTTCCCCCAGCGCGCCGCCGCCGCAGTGGCCTGGTTCAGCGAGCGCCTCGTCCCGGCGCGCTTCCGCACCCGGGTGACCGACCTGACCGGGCGGTTCCTGGGCGGGCTGGCTTCGCTACGATCCCCCGCCGACGTGCTGATGGTCCTGCTGACCTCGGTGGTGGTGTGGCTGTTCGAGACGGGCAAGTACTGGTTTCTGATGCACGCCTTCCCGTTCCAGGTGAGCTTCTTTGCCCTGATGTTGATGAACGGTATCGTCAACCTGGCCACGACGATCCCTTCGGCTCCCGGTTACGTTGGGACCTTTGATGCGCCGGGCATTGCCGTCCTGGAGGCCTACGGCGTCCCAGCTGGGACGGCGGCGGCTTACACGCTGGTCCTGCACGGCGCGCTGTGGCTGCCGATCACGCTGCTGGGCGCGTACTACATGGCGCGCGAGAGCGTGAGCTGGCGGCAGGTGCGGACGGAAATGGCCGGCCAGGGGTCCGGATGAAGATCGCCATCGTCGGAGCCGGGGCCGGCGGACTGGCCGCGGCCTATGACCTGGTCCGGGCCGGACATTCCGTGACCGTGTTCGAGGCAGAGTCGCAGGTCGGCGGATTGGCGGCCGGCTTTCGTGACCCGACATGGGACTGGACGGTCGAGCAGTATTACCACCACTGGTTCGCCAGCGATCGGGACATCCTGGGGCTGATCGACGAGCTGGGCTGGCGCGACAAGGTCATCTTCCCCTGGCCGATCACGGCCGGATACTACAAGGAACGTTTCTACCCATTGGATGGGCCGCTCTCGCACACCTGGCCGGGGGCGCGCTGGCTGGACCGGCTGCCCGGCGCGGGCTTCGCCTCGCGTACGCTGAATGTCCTGCGTTTCCCGGCCCTGGCCAAACATGAGGCGTTGCGGGCCGGGCTGGTCGGCCTGTCGCTGCTGATGACGCGTGATTGGCGTCCGCTGGAACGGGTGACCGCCGATGAGTGGCTCAGCCGCAAGATGGGTAAGCGCTGCTACGAGGTGCTGTGGGAACCCCTGCTGATCAGCAAGTTTGGCGAGCACTACCGCGAGGTCAACATGGCCTGGTTCTGGGCGCGCGTGAAGGCGCGCACGCCGCGACTGGGCACCTTCGAGGGCGGATTCCAGGCGTTCCTCGAAGCGCTGGCCGAGCACATCCGCGCGCAGGGGGTGCGAATCGAGCTGCGGACCGCGGTGCAGCGGATTGAGCGGCAGGCCGGCGGGCTGAATGTGAGACTGGCCGACAGGGCTGAGTCGTTCGACCAGGTCCTGGTGACCACTTCCCCGGGGCTGCTGGCACGCTTGACGCCCGGCCTGCCCGGTGAGTACCTGGGCCGGCTGCGCGAGTTGAAGTCGATGGGCGCGGTCGTCCTGGTCTTGGCGCTTCGCCAGCGACTCTCCGAGTCCGGATACTACTGGCACAACCTGCCCAAGCCGGCCGGCTTCCCCTTCCTGGCTCTGGTCGAGCACACCAACTTCCTTTCACCGGAACACTTCGGCGGCGACCACATCGTCTACTGCGGGGATTATCTGGACCCGGCGCACGAGTACTTCACCTTGAGCCATGAGCAGCTCCTGGGGCGTTTCCTGCCGGCGCTGCAGCGGTTCAATCCGCGTTTCACACCGGAGTGGGTGCGCACTTCGTGGCTGTTTCGCACGCCGTACGCCCAGCCGGTGCCGCCGCTGAACCACTCGCAGGCGATCCCGGATCTGAAGACGCCGATCCCTGGGCTGTGGCTGGCCAGCATGAGTCAGGTCTACCCCTGGGACCGCGGCACCAACTTCGCCGTGCAGATCGGACGGGCGGCGGCGCGGCGGATGTTGGTCGAAGGGGCGGCACTCTGAGACGCAGCGGCGGGCAGATCGGCGTGTGTCTTCACGAAGCGCGCGGCAGCCTCCTGCCTGGGTTGACCTTATGAAGGAAATCAAGACCCTGGCGATGCGGCTCCTGGATGGCCAGGGCGTGTCGTATCGGACGATCGTCTTCCCCGATACGATCCACGACGCGCTCGGTGTCGCTGAATACGCCGGGCTTCCCCCGCGCACGGTCTACAAGACGCTGGTTGTGCAGGTGGTCGATACGGCCACCGGGCAGCCGTCGCGCACGGCCAAGCCCTGTCTTGTCCTCGTGCCGGCCGATCGCGCGCTCGATCTCAAGCTGGCCGCCCGGGCAATCGGTGTCAAGAAGGTTCAGATGGCCCGGCAGGCGGAGGCCGAGCGGCTGACGGGCCTGAAGGTAGGCGGCATCTCGCCGCTGGCGCTCCTGCGGCGCGGTTTCGCCATCTATCTGGACGAGTCGGCCCGTCGCTTGGATGAGATCGTCGTCAGCGCCGGTCAGCGCGGCCTCAACCTGCAACTGCGCGTCGAGGATCTCGCCCGGGTGGTCGGCGCACGCTGGATCGATGCCAGCCCGGGCGGCCCACAGCCGGAGGGTGCCGGATGACGTTCGCCGCCGGAGAGACGCAGCTGTTCAACCTGGTTGTGCGTGGGCTGGCCTTCCGTTCCGAGCATCTCCTGGTGAGCCAATGGGTGGGCGGCTATTGCTTTCCCATCGGCGGCCGCCTCCAGCACGGCGAGAGCCTCGAGGCGGGCCTGACGCGTGAGTTCCTCGAGGAGACCGGGGTCATCGCGGTCATCCGCAAGTTGGTGTACTTCCACGAGTCTTTCTTCGTCGACCACGGCGGGCACGCCATCCATGAGCTGGGCTGGTATTTCTGGGTGGAGGCGCCCAAGTTGACGGTCAGGCTGGACGAGGTGCGGCCCCATCCGGATCACCCGGACTTGCGGCTGGCGTATATCCCGCTCGACGGCCTGGCCGAGATGCGTCTGCTCCCGGGGTTCCTGGTGGAGAGTCTGCCGAGGGATTTCCGGGCCGGCTTCCCCGGTCCCATGCGCCGCGTGCAGACGCGCGAGGGTGTTCCGCCTGGGAGCGGGGCGGGCGGGCTGCAAGCACAGCAGCCTCCGCCGGATTGAAGCGGCCCCCGGGCCTGTGGTAGCCTTGTTGAGCCGCCGCTGTGAGCGGCGCCCATTTTCCCCCGCGTAGGAGCGGAATGCGTTCCCTGCGACGGCTGCTGCCCTTCCTGATTCCCTATCGCCGTGTGGTGCTGGCTTCCTTGCTCGCGCTGCTGGCGCTGACGGCCGTCGATCTGGTGCTGCCGCTGATCCTGCGCCAGGTCATCGACCGCGGGCTGGCGGGCAGCTCGACCCGCTTCTTGCTGCTTTCCGCCGGGGCGATTCTGGGACTGGGCGTGGCCCACGCGCTGCTGGCGTTCGGGCAGCGCTACGCCAGCGAGTGGGTGTCACACCGGGTGTCGTTCGACCTGCGCAACCGGCTGTTCGACCACATCCAGCATCTGTCCTTCACCTTCCATGATCACACCCAGAGCGGGCAGCTGATCAGCCGCTGCATCGAAGACGTGCGCTCGATCCAGAGCTTCACCGGGCAGGGCGTGATCGAGTTGGTGCAGGTGATCCTGCTGCTGGTCGGCGTCGTCACTATTCTCTTCGTCGAGGATCCCGGCTTGGCGCCGATCGCGTTGGCGCCGATGGTCCCGCTGGTCTGGATAACCACTCGCTTCGGCCGGCGCGTGAGCGGGCTGTTCCTGGCGGTAGACAACGCCTTGGGGGAACTCTCGGCGCGTCTGCAGGAGAACGTCAGCGGCGTTCAGGTGGTGCGGGCCTTCGCCCGCGAGGCGCATGAAATCGAGCGCTTCGATCGGACGAACCGGTCGCTCTACACGGCGCGCCTGACCGTGTTGGGCGCCTGGGCCAGGATCATGCCGACCAGCAACCTGCTGGTCATCCTGGGGACGATTCTGGTGTTGTGGTTCGGGGGTCAGCGGGTATTGCAGGGCGAGATGACGGTCGGGGAGCTGGTGGCCTTCAATAGCTACTTGCTGCTGCTGGCCAACCCGGCCACGCAGCTCCCGTGGCTGGTCGATGTCGCCGGCGAGGCGGCGGCGGGGCTGCAGCGCACAGCCGAGATTCTCGATCGCCTGCCGGAAATCCGCTCGCCGGAGGACGCCATCGAATTGCCGCGGCTGCGCGGCCTGGTCGAGTTCCGCAACGCCTCCTTCCACTATCAGGGCGAGAAGGCGCACGCCTTGCGTGATATCGACCTGGTGGTCGAGCCCAATCAAGTTGTCGCCTTGATCGGTCCAACCGGCTCGGGCAAGAGCTCACTGGTGCATCTGATCCCGCGTTTCTATGACGTCACGCAGGGGGCTGTGTTGGTCGACGGACTCGACGTCCGCCGCCTCGAACTGACCTCGTTGCGACGGCAGATCGGCATCGTCCTGCAGACCTCACTCCTCTTCTCAGCCAGCATGCACGACAACATCGCCTTCGGCTCGCCCGGGGCGACGTTGGAGGAGGTGCAGGACGCCGCCCGGGTCGCACAGGCCGACGACTTCATCCGCGCCATGCCGCAGGGCTACGACACGCAGGTGGGCGAGCGCGGCGTGACGCTCTCCGGGGGGCAGCGCCAGCGCGTGGCCATCGCCCGGGCGCTGCTCATGAATCCGCGCATTTTGATCCTGGACGATTCGACGGCCAGCGTCGACATGGAGACCGAGCGCCTCATCCAGCGGGCGCTGGCAAGCCTGATGGAAGGCCGAACGACCTTTGTCATCGCGCAGCGCCTGTCCACCGTCCGGCGGGCGGATCTGATCCTGGTGATGGACGACGGGCGCATCGTGGAACGGGGTACGCACGCCGCCTTGCTGCACCAGGGCGGCCTCTACCGACAGATCTACGACCTCCAGCTGCGGGATCAAGAGCGCCTGACCGATGAGCTGGCCGGGTTGGCCAGCCAGGAGGTCCCTGGCGGCCGTGAGCGGGCGGATGAATTCGATCAGCCGGGGTAGAGACGGTTTCGGGCGATGACGCAGGCTGCTACCATACCGCATTCCGATGACCTGCCCGCCAAAGGCTATGACCCGCACGTGGCGCGCGGGATGCTCGCGTTCATGCGGCCCTACCGCCGGCCGATCCTGATCTCGCTGGTGCTGATGCTGGCCGGTTCAGCGGCTTCGGTGGCCGGCCCATACCTGGTCAAGGTGGCCCTCGATTCGGGCCTGGCGGCGGGGTCGAAGCAGGTTCTGGCCCGCACCGCTGTCCTGTACCTGGTCGCGGCCTTGGTGCAGTGGGCGGCGATCTATTTGCGCGTGCGGCTGATGGCCAGGGTCGGCACTTCGATCATCTACGATCTGCGGGCCCGCCTGTTCGGCCACCTGCAGGAGCTGTCGCTCAACTTCTACAGCCGCTACAGCGTCGGACGGGTGATCACCCGGGTGATCAACGACGTGGGTGTATTGCGCGAGTTCATCACCTGGGCGCTGCTGGCGGTGGTGCGCGATCTGTTCACCCTGGTCGGCATCGTCGCGGCCATGCTGGCCATGAACGTCCGCTTGACGTTGCTCGCCTTCCTGGTCCTGCCGCTGATGGGCCTGGTTACGGTCATCTTCCGCCTGCAGTCGCAGCGCAACTACCGGGCGGTGCGCGAGGCGATCAGCTGGGTGAACTCCGTGCTGGCCGAGAACATCAATGCGGTGCGCGTGGTGCAGGCCTTCTCGCGCCAGAAGCACAACTACGAGCGCTTCCGGGACGAGGTCAACCGCAACAACCTGGTCACCAATCTGCGCGCCGCCCGGCTGTCGTCGATGTTCTTCCCCAGCATCGATCTGCTGGCGAGTCTGGCCATGGCGTTGGTCGTGTGGCTGGGCGGCGCGGCCGTTCTGGGGGAGCGCATTACGCCGGGCGTGCTGGTGGCCTTCGTGTTGTACATCGAGCGCTTCTTCGAGCCGATCCGCGACCTGAGCCGGCGCTACGACGCCTTCCAGGCCACCATGGCGGGCGGTGAACGCATCCTGGCCCTGCTGCAGGCCGAGCCGGAGGTGATCGATCCGCCGCAGGCCGTCGAGATGCCCCCGCTGCGCGGCCAGGTCGATTTCGACGGGGTCTGGTACCACTACCCGGATGATGAGCGCCCCGTCCTGGAGGACGTCAGTCTGCGTGTGTCGGCCGGTGAGACAGTGGCGCTCGTCGGGCGGACGGGTGCGGGCAAGTCGACACTGGTGCGATTGGTGGCGCGCATGCATGACCCGACCGCCGGGCGGATCCTCATCGACGGCGTGGACATCCGCTCCGTGCGGCAGCAAAGCCTGCGCAGCCAGATGGGCATCGTCCTTCAGGACCCCTTCCTGTTCGCCGGCTCTGTGCGCGAGAACATCCGCTTCGGACGCCTGGGGGCGACGGATGGCGAGATCGAGGCCGCCGCCCAGGCCGTCGGCGCGCACGAGTTCATCCTGCGCCTGCGGGCCGGATACGACAGTCCGGTGGAGGAGGGCGGCGTGATCCTGTCTGTCGGCCAGCGGCAGCTGATCTCTTTCGCCCGGGCGCTGCTGGCCGACCCGCGCATCCTGATCCTGGACGAGGCGACTTCGAGCGTCGATACCCAGACGGAGCAGCTGATCCAGCGGGCGCTGGCGCGGCTGCTGCGCGGTCGGACCGCCTTCGTCATCGCACACCGTTTGTCGACGGTGGTGCATGCCGACCGGATCGTCGTCCTGGAAGGCGGCCGGATCATCGAGCAGGGCGCGCACGCCGAGCTGCTGGCCCGGCGCGGCCTGTATCACCGGCTGTACACCAGCGGCTTCGAGGACGCGCTGACGCCGTAGCCCGGACAGGCCATTGCGAGCCGCGGACGACTGCCAGGGCGAAGCAATCTCCTCGCACGTGGCTTCCGCCGCCGAGAAGGCGGCTTCGTTGCCCCGCCCGCCAGCGCGGGGCAGGCCATGACATCGTCCTGGGGACTCAGCGGGGCAGCGGGCCCTGGGGCAGGATGGCGTTGCGGGCGATATGATCGGCCAAGGCGTTCTGGGCCGCGCCGACCAGATCCTGGGTGAGCAGACGGGCGTCCTGGCGCAGACAGGCCAACTGCTCGACGGCTCCCGCCCGGCAGAGCGTCAGGCGCGCATTCAGCGTCTCGGCACGCAGCCGCAACATCTGACGCACGATCTGCAGAAACTCGGCCACCAACTGCCGCTGGCGCAGCTCGCCCCGCAGCCGGGCCAGGGGGTTGCGCAGGTTGGAGGGTGAGAGCACGCCGCTGACGATCCCGATCAGGACCTGCGTCTCAGGAATCGCCCTCAAGATCAGCCCGACAGAGGGGGACCAGCGCTCCAGCGCCAGGTCTGCGCCGGGCAACACGGCCGGATCGGGGTCAACCTGCCCGCTGGGGAAGATCAACAGGGCACCGCCCTGTTGCAGATGGTGGATGGCCGATCGCACGACCGCCATGCGGCCGTGGGTCTGCGTTACCTGGGGCGTGTAGATCAAGTGCCGGGCGGTCGTGGGCAAGTCGCGGATGAAAGGCAGCCCGCTGGCGACGATCTTCAGGTCGGACCGTTTCAGGCTGGCGACGATGGCCAGTCCATCGGCCGCCCCCGGATGATTGCTGGCTACCAGCAACGGCCCGGTACTCGGCAGGTCTCCCTGCAGCGCGACTTCCACGCGTGTGCGGAACTGCCCCAGCGCCCAGCGGGCGGCCTCCGGCAGGCCGTGGTCGGCGACGCGCTGGTCGAACTCGGCAGCCAGCTCCGAGAACCGCTGCGCCGGAGGGAACACCAACGGACCCAGCAGTGACCGGGACCAGCCGCTGGGCGGCAACCCCAAGATCTTGATGATCTCGTCGGTGATATGGGAGCGGAGTTGGCGGACCTTGGCCCGCAGTGCCATCCCGTTCCTCCAGCGCCGGGCCGACGGCGCTTCCAGCCTTCGGGCCGGCTGAATCCATTCTATACCGCCGCCGCCTGAAACTGAATAGGGAATTCCCCGCTGGCCGGCCCCGGCGCACCTGCGTGCTTGACCCGTCCTCAGTGCCGGACTACCATGTTCGGAGGACAAGCGGGAGTCGGCAGTGATTCGGACTCTGATCGTCGAGGATAATCCCGCACTGCGGGAGGCGCTCAAGGCTGGCCTGCAAGCCACCGGCGAGGTCGAGGTGGTCGGCTGCGCCGCTACCGGCGACCAGGCTGTGGAGGCGGGCCTGGCTGAGAGCCCGCAGGCCGTGCTCATGGATGTGGAGCTTCCCGGCGGCCGGCTGAATGGGATCCAGGCCGCCGTCGCCCTGCGCCGCGAAGTGCCTCGCCTTCCGGTCGTCTTCTACTCGATCCAGGACGACGATCGCTACTTCCGTGCCTTTCGACAATCCGGCATCCTCAGCCACTACGCCTACGTTCGCAAGAGCAATTACCTGCTTCCGGCGATGATCGTCCCGCTGCTGCGCGAGGCGGTTGGCGGGCGCGGCTTCGTCGACCCAGAGATCGATGCCCGTGTACAGGAGGTGCGGCTCAAGGACGAGGAGTCCCCGATGAGCCTGCTCGAGCCGGCCGAGAAGCAGGTGATCGCCCTGGTGGCACGAGGTCTGACGAATGAGCAGATTGCCGTGCAGTTGGGTCTTCGGGACGCCCGGGCGGTCAGCCGGGCGAACGGGCAGATCTACTCCGCCTGGGGGCTGAACGCCAACCCGGTCGACGAGAAGGTGGCTCGGACCCGCGCCGCCCTGATCTACACCACCGGTCGCATGGTCGTCTGGGATGTCGACGGGGTCCCGCGCGTGCGTGACGAGAGCGGGCAGATGCGGCTTCTGCGGCAGGCCGGCGACGAAGCGCCGCCGCCTCGATGAACCGAGACGGATGATGGCGACGATCTACAGCGTCGAGGCCCTCAGCCGGATCTCCCTGGGCCTGTCGCTCTTCCTGACCTTCCTTCTCTTGTGGCTGGGTGTGACCACTCTGCTGGCGGCGCGCGGGCGCCGGTCGTTTGCCCGGGTGGCCGGCACGGCGCTGATGCTCGCCTCGGCCTTCTTCTTGAGCCACGCGATGATCGTCGGCAAGGGCCCGACAACGTCCGGGAGCGGGATGGAATTCTGGTGGCGGCTGGGCTGGCTGCCGGCCGTCAGCGCGCCGTTATCATGGTACGCGACGGTCATCCGCTACGCCGGCATGCCGGCGCCGCAGCAGTCGCTCCACCGGCGGCTGTGGTGGATCTTCCTGGCCGTCGGCCTGGCGATCGTCGTGCTGCTGGTGACCGACAACCCCTTCGCCCAGTATCGGGCACTGCTGTTCAGCAGCCCATCGGCCGCGGCCGGCCGCACCGCGCCGCTGGTCTGGCTGTATCTGGGCTTGAACGTCGCCGGCTTCGCCTTCCCCGTATTGGCCCTGCTTTCCGGACGCAGGGAGGGCGTGTCCCTGATCCGTTCCCAGGCCCGCCCCTGGCTGATCGGGACCGGCAGCGCGCTGCTGGGCGCGTCAGTCCTGGTGGCGGTCACGGCGATCTGGGCGGTCGGGCGCGCGCTGCCGCTGCTGCGGCAGCAGGCCGACGTTGTCGCGCCGCTCTTGGGCGCAGACATCCTGACCCTGGTCCTGGTGGCCGGCGCCACCGTCCTGCTGGGGCGGGCAGTCGTCGCCTACGAGGTCTTCACCGAGCGGCCTTTGCCGCGGCAGGGTTTCTTCCGGCGATGGCGCAGCGTTGTCTTGACGGCCGCGGGCTGCGCCGGATCGGTCACGCTCTTGCTGGCCTTCGACGTCCGCCCGCTCTACAGCCTGGTGGCAATCACCCTGCTCGGCATGGGCGCCTATGCGCTCTTCACCTGGCAGGCATACCGGGCGCATGAGGTCTTCCTCAGCCGTCTGCTGCCATTTGTCACCAGCCTGGACCTGGCCGAGCGGCTGCTGCGTGCAAAGCCGACGGCCGATTTCGGTCGACAGGCCGAGGCACTGCTTCGGGCGTTGTGCGAGCAGGCGTTAGGAACGGAGGCGGCGGACCTTGCGCTCCCGGGCGATCCGCCGCGTCGCGTGCGGTATCGACGCGGCTCGGTGCAGGAGCCGGCGGGGCCGATCGAGACGGTGGGGCTGCGCCTGGCTTTGACCGCTGGGC
>DAIRVC010000026.1:0-22727 GCA_036803025.1 Anaerolineales bacterium | reverse complement strand
GATACCAGCGGCCAGGCGGCGGCGCAACCGGTCGTGCTGCCGCCCGACATCATCACGATCATCGTCACCCCGCAGGATGCCCTGGCGGTCAACTGGGCGATCCGCTCCGGGGCGACGCTCAGCTTCACGTTGCGATCGCCGGGGGACACGACCGAGACCGATACCGCCAGCGTGACGCTGCAGTACCTGGTGCAGAGCTACAGCATCACCGTCCCCTCGCGGTTGCCCTACGGCCTGACGCCGCGGCTCGACGAGGTGGTCGAGCCGGTGCTGCCGAACGACGGACCGCAGCCGACGCCGTCGCCGTAAGGGTATAGGGGAGAGGACCTGGGCGCGCCATGCCCGACATCGTCGAAGGCAAGATCAGGATCCTGATCGTCGACGACATCGCCGAGACCCGCGAGAACATCCGCAAGCTCCTGCAATTCGAGGCGGATTTCGAGGTGGTCGGCGCGGCGCGCACAGGCGACGAGGCCCTCCAGGTCGCGATCGAAACCCAGCCGGATGTCGTCCTGATGGACATCAACATGCCCGACATGGACGGCATCACCGCCACCGAGGCGATCCTGGAGAGCGTCCAGTTCGCCCAGATCGTCATCCTGTCGGTGCAGAGCGACGCCGACTACATGCGCCGGGCGATGCTGGCCGGCGCGCGCGATTTCATCGCCAAGCCCCCCTCGGGCGACGAGCTGGTGGCCACGATCCGCCGCGTGGCCGTGCGGGCCAAGACCGAACGCGAACGCCGCCCGACGGCGGCCCAGGTGGCGGCGGCCAACACTGCCGCCGAGCGCCTGGGCGGCCCGTCGCGCCCGGAGGGCCGGGCGATCACCGTCTACAGCGCCAAGGGCGGCGTCGGCGTGACCATGCTGGCCACCAACCTGGCGATCGGCCTGAACACCAGCGAGACGCCGGCCGTCCTGGTCGACACCTCGCTCCAGTTCGGCGACGTGGCCGTGTTCCTCAACCTGCAGATCAAGAACAGCATGGCCGACATGGCCTCGCGCGCCGACGAACTCGACGGCGACGTCATGGAAGAAGTGCTGATGAGCCACGACAGCGGCCTGAAGATCCTGGCCGCCCCGCAGCGGCCCGAGATCGCCGACGAGGTCAAGGCCGATCAGGTCCGCAAGGTGCTGCTGTACCTCAAGCGCCACTTCGCTTACGTGGTCATCGACACCAGCTCGACGCTGGATGACGTCACGCTGGCCGTGCTCGACGTGACCGACATGCTGGTGGCCGTGGCCACGCCGGAGATCCCGGCCATCAAGGACGCCCGCTCGCTGTTCGAGACGCTCAGCCAGCTCGAGTTCCCGCGCAACAACGTCTTCTTCGTGCTCAACAAGATGGACAAGCGCTCGGGGATCACGGCCGAGGCCGTGGCTGAGAACCTCAAACACGCCGTCGACGGCGAGATCCCCTACGACGAGCGGACCATCACGGCTTCGATCAACCGCGGCGTGCCGCTGTTGATGACCGATAAGACCCGTCCGCCAGGCAAGAACATCCTCGAGCTGCTGGGAGCGATCAAGCAGCGCCTGGTGCTCCAGGCGCGCGAGGAACCGGAAGAAGACAAGCCGGAACGGTCCAAGCTCTTCAACCGCTAGCCGGCCGGTGCCCTAGGAGCGGTTCGGATCAAGGAGGTGGGTGGTGTCGCTGCTGAAGAGGATTGAACAGGGACAGCCCCAGAACGAGCCAATGCCGGCCCCGAGCGCGGGCGGCGCCAGCGCCGGAGCGCTGCCTTCTCAGCAGGCCGCCTCCCGGTTGGGAGGCTTGAGCGCCCGGCGCGTGGCTCCGCCCGGAGTCAGCCAGCGCGATACCTACTATGACCTGAAGGCGCGCGTGCAGAACAAACTCCTGGCCGAGCTGGATCCGTCCATGGATGTGAGCGCGACGGTGGAGGTCCGCCGGACGATCGAGGAGCTGTTCGAGAACATCCTGGCTGAGGAGCGCATTGTCCTGTCGCGTCCCGAGCGGCGGCGGCTGTTCGAGCAGATCGTGGCCGAGATCCTCGGCCTGGGGCCGATTGAGCCGCTGCTGGCCGACGATACCATCACCGAGATTATGGTCAACGGCGGCAAGAACATCTACATCGAGCGCGCCGGGCGCATCTATCGTGAGCCGACCGCCTTCGAAAGCGACGACCACCTGATGCGCATCATCGACCGCATCGTGGCGCCGCTGGGCCGCCGCATCGACGAATCCAGCCCCTACGTGGACGCCCGCCTGACCGATGGCTCGCGCGTCAACGCCGTCATCCCGCCCATTTCGCTGGTCGGCCCGACGCTGACGATCCGGAAGTTCGCCCGCAACCCGATCACGGTCGAGCAGCTCACCGAGTATGGAACGATCACGCCCGAGTCGGTCGAGTTCCTCAAAGCGTGCGTGATCTCCAAAGTCAACATGATCATCTCGGGCGGCACCGGTTCAGGCAAGACCACGCTGCTGAACGTGCTCTCACAGTACATCCCCAGCGATGAGCGCATCATCACTATCGAGAACGCCGCCGAGCTTCAGCTGCGCCAGGAGCACGTGGTCACGCTCGAATCGCGCCCGCCCAACATCGAGGGCCGGGGCGAGGTGACCATCCAGAATCTGGTCGTCAACTCGTTGCGCATGCGTCCCGACCGCATCATCGTCGGCGAGATCCGCGACGAGGCCGCGCTGGACATGCTCCAGGCCATGAATACCGGCCACGACGGCTCGATGACCACCGCCCACTCCAACAGCCCGCGCGACACCCTCTCGCGTATCGAGACCATGACCCTGATGGCCGGGATGGACCTGCCGGTGCGGGCCATCCGCGAGCAGATCGCCTCGGCCATCGAGCTGGTGGTGCACTTGGAGCGCTTGCGCGACGGCACGCGCAAGATAACGCACATCGCCGAGATCCAGGGCATGGAAGGCGACGTGATCACCATGACCGACATCTTCGTCTTCGAGCAGACCGGTCTCGAGGACGGCAAGGTCATCGGCCGCCTGCGCCCGACCGGTCTGCGTCCGAAGTTCATGGACAAGCTGGAGGCCGGCGGGATTCACCTGCCTGCGTCGATCTTCGGCGTCGGCGAAAGGATGCGCTTCTAGAGCCATGAACCCAACCACCGTTCTGATCATCGGTGGCGGTCTGGGTCTCCTGCTCCTGGCGGCCGGCCTGCTGGTGTCGATGTTCGGCGAGCGGTCGGTTGTCGAGGAGCGGCTGGGCCGCTACAGCGAGTCGGGCGGGCAGACGGCCGGCGCCGAAGCCGAGGCCCGGCCGCGGCTGGCCGTCGCCGTGGGCGACTTCCTCAATCGCATGGGGGAAGGCACCGACCTGTTCGACTCGATGTCCCGCCAACTGGCGCGCGCCGACCTGAAGTTCCGTCCGGCCGAGTACATCATCTTGATTGTCGGTTCGGGCGTGCTCATCGCTGTCGTCGGCACGATCCTGGGCAAGTCGATCATCTTCGGCATCCTGGCCGGCATCGCCGGGCTGTTCCTTCCGCAGATGTATGTCGGCCGTGCCCAGCGCGCCCGGCTGCGCAAGTTCGACAACCAGCTGGGCGATATGCTCAACCTGACCGTCAACGGATTGCGGGCGGGGTTCTCGACGCTGCAGGCCATGGAGGCCGTCAGCCGCGAATTGCCCTCCCCGATGTGCGACGAGTTCCGCCGTGTCGTCCAGGAGATGCAGCTGGGCATCTCCATGGAGGACACCCTCGACCATCTGCTGCGGCGTATCAACAGCGATGACCTGGATCTGGTCATCACGGCCATCAACGTGCAGCGCGAAGTCGGCGGCAACCTGGCCGAGATTCTGGACGTGATCTCCTTCACCATCCGCGAACGGGTGCGCATCAAGGGCGAGATTGCCGCGCTGACGGCCCAGGGGCGCATCACCGCCTGGGTCATCTCGCTGCTGCCGGTCGCCCTGGTGGGCATCCTGTTCCTGACCAACCGCTCCTACATCATGCAGTTCTTCAACCCCGAAACGCGCGCCTGCGGCCTGCCGATGATCATCCTGGCCGCGTTGATGGTGCTGGCCGGTTTCTACACCGTGCAGAAGATGGTGGCGATGGACATCTGAGCCGTCCTGGCCGCTCGGGCAGGCAGTGCTGGAGCGGCAGGGAGTGGGGAAATGGGCGGATTGGGAACGATACTGATCATCGTCGGCATCGCACTGGTCGTGGCCGTGATTCTGGTCATCGTCGGCATCCGCGCGCCGGAGGCCAAGGACCCGATCCAGGAGCGCCTGGCCGAATTCAGCGTGCGCGAGGAACCGATCACGCTGGAAGAGATCGAGCTCTCCCAGGCGTTCACCCAGCGCGTCGTCTTGCCGATGCTGAACTCCATCGGCAAGGTCGCCTCGCGCTTCACCCCGCAGGCGACCCTGGAGACGACCAAGCGCAAGATGGAGATGGCCGGCAACCCGATGCGCATGGACCCGTCCGTCTTCCTGGTCATGTGCATCGTCATGGCGGTCGTGCTGGGCGGATCGCTGATCCTGGTCTTCATTATCACCAAGCGCAACTGGCTTCAGGGCCTGACGGTCGCGTTCCTGTTCACCTTGCTGGGCTTCTTCTTTCCCGATCTGTGGTTGACCAGCAAGATCACTCGCCGTCAGAAGTCGATTTTCCGGGCAATGCCCGATTCGCTCGACCTGTTGACCATCTGCGTCGAGGCCGGCCTCGGCTTCGACGCCGCCATGGCCAAGGTGCATGAGAAGTGGGATAACGACCTGGCCCTCGAGTTCGGAAGGGTGATCCAGGAGATCCGCCTGGGCAAGCTGCGCCGCGACGCGCTGCGCGACATGGCCGAACGCCTGGGCGTGGCCGAAATGACCAGCTTTGTGGCGGCCGTGATCCAGTCCGAGCAGCTTGGCGTGAGCATGGCCAAGGTCCTTCGCATCCAGTCCGACCAGATGCGTGTACGCCGGCGCCAGATGGCCGAGGAAGAGGCCCACCGGGCGCCGATCAAGATGGTCTTCCCCATCGGCCTGCTCATCTTTCCCTCCCTGCTGATCATCCTGCTCGGGCCGGCGGCCATGCTGCTCCTGCGCTCCCCCATGGGAGGCATCCTGCGCTGATCCGGCGCGCCCGGCTTCGCGGCGCGGAATGGATGGCACTTGAACGGGGAGACCGCCCGCCCAGGGCAGCGCTGGTGGAAGCGCTGGCTTGCGGCGGGCTTCGACTTGCTCCTCCCGACCCGCTGCGCCGGCTGCGGCCGCCGCGGCC
This sequence comes from Anaerolineales bacterium, assembly GCA_036803025.1. Lineage (GTDB taxonomy): Bacteria > Chloroflexota > Anaerolineae > Anaerolineales > E44-bin32 > DAIRVC01. Next base: position 17,520 of record DAIRVC010000026.1, on the reverse strand, counting down.
AGGAATGGTGCCCCGCGTGCCACGCCACGCTGGCCATGCCCGACGGACCCCTGTGCCCGCGTTGCGGGGCGAGCCGGCCCGCCCAGGGCGGCTGCCCTGACTGCCGGGGGCGCGAATTCCCGCTGATCGCCCGCTCGTTCGCGCGCTACCAGGGTCCGCTTTGTCGGGCCATCTTGCAGCTCAAGTACCGTCCTAATCGCCAACTGGCCGCCGTCATGGCCGGCTGGCTGGCGGAGCTCCATCGGCGCCAGGCCTGGCAGGCGACGCTGGTGGTGCCCGTGCCGCTCGGCCGCCGGCGTCAACACCAGCGGGGGTATAATCAGGCCAGCCTGATCGCCTCGGCCCTGGCGGAGTTGCTCGGACTGCCGATGGAGGAAGGCGGCTTGCGACGCGTGCGTGAGACACCCTCGCAGGTGGGGCTCGATCCCGTTGGCCGTCTTCAGAACGTCAAGGGCGCCTTTGAGGCGGATCCCGCAGTCGTCCACAATCAGTCGCTTCTCCTGGTCGACGACCTGTACACAACTGGAGCAACTCTGGCCGCCTGCGCCCAGGCCGCCCGCCGGGCCGGCGCGCGGGCCGTCTTCGCCTTGACCGTGGCCCGTGCCCGTTAGTCAACGGCTTCGCGTAGACAAGGAGTGATCATGGCAGTCAAAGTTGATATCAGCACTCACAACCTCGAGCTGACCGATCGACTGCAGGACTATGTCACCAAGAAGGTCTCCAAGCTTGACCGCTACCTCGACCAATTGGAGGATGCCAAGGTCGATCTCTCCTACGTCAAGTCCGCCCGGAGCGCCGAAGACCGCCAGGTGGCACAGATCACCGTGCGGGGCAGAGGCGCCATGCTGCGAGCCGAGGAGCGGACCGACGACATCTACTCGGCCATCGACAACGCCATGGAGAAGATCAGCCGACAGGCGGAACGGTACAAGGGCCGCAGTCGGCGCGGACGGGGGGACGGGCGGCCGGCCTCGGCCGCCGCGGTCGCTCCCAGCACCGACGAGAGCGAGGCCGCTCCGATGGTCGTCCGACGCAAGAAGTTCCGGCTGACGCCGATGGACGAGCTGGAGGCCATCGAGCAGATGGGACTGATCAGCCACGAGGACTTCTTCGTCTTCCTGAACGCGAGCACTAACCAGATCAACGTCCTCTACCGCCGGCGCGACGGCACGTATGGGCTGATCGAGCCGGAGGTCGCTTGAACGGCCGCAGGCCGCGCCGATCCGAATGAGGCGCGGACTGATCGATGTCTGAAACGATACCGGCGCTGATCATGACGCCGCCGGCGGGACCCTCGCCGGGCGAGGCCTGGGCCGCCCGCGGCCGAGCGGCGGCGGCATGCGACCTGACTCGCCTGCTGCTCAGCTGCGATCGCATCGGCCCGGTGTACATCCTGGCTGCCGACCCGGACGACCGGCAGGCGCTGGTCTCGCTGGGGGCGGTCGCCTACGAACCCCCTTCCAATGGATTCCACTTCGGCCGTGTGCTGGCCGGCTTCCTCGAGTGGAGCGGCGTCGATCGGCTCGCCTATTTCGGCGGCGCGGCCGCGCCCCTGCTCACGGAACCCCTGTTGCGCGAGGCGGCCGCGCGTTTGGATGATCTGCACACCCCGGCCGCGGTCGTCAACAACTACCATTCGACCGATTGGGCCCTGATCGGCGAAGCGCAGCGGATGACCGCCCTGGCCGAGGCGCTGCCCAACGACAACCCGATCGGTTGGGTCTTGGGCCAGGACGCCGGTTATGCCGTGGAAGCCCTGCCTGCCAACGCCGCGACGCGGGCGGACCTGGACACTCCGGCGGATTTCCTGCTCCTGAGCGGCCACCCGGACGTTGGCGTCGAGATGTCCGCCTTCCTGCGCGAGGCGCCTGCCGACCTTCTGGGGATGGTCGAATCCATCCGCCAGGTCTTACGCACCCCCGCCAGTACGGTCACGATCATCGGACGCAGCTCGTCGCACCTTTGGCAGTCCCTCGAGCGCCGCGGACAGATCTGGGTGCGGCTGTGGGTGGAAGAACGCGGCATGGTCGCCAGCGGGCGGATGGCGCGCGGCCAGGTGCGGTCGATGGTCGGGGAGATGCTGGATAGCTGGGGTGCGCACGAATTCATTCGCCGCCTGGCGACGATGACCGACGCGGTCTTGTGGGATACGCGGGTGTGGATGGCGCACCGCGGCGGCTGGCCGCCGGTCGGCGATCGCTTCGCCGCCGATCTGGGCTGGGCGGAGCAGGTCGGCGATCCCGCTCTGCGTGAGCTGACGGCGGCGATCCGCAGCGCCCCCGTCCCGATCCTGACCGGCGGGCACGGGGTCGTGTCCGGAAGCGTCTACGCTCTGGTGGAAACCCTCGGCTCGCCCTGAGCCGGCTACCAGCCGGTCAGGAACTCCACCCAAACGTCGTTGTCGGGCAGATGCCGGGAAAACAGGTAGGCCGCCGTGGCGCGCGGTTCGGCTGGGTGGTGCAGCAGGCGCATGCGCGCTTCTTCCAGCGAGCGCCCGCCTTTGCGCAGATTGCAGGCAGAGCAGGCGGTGACCAGGTTCCCCCAGCTGTGCTCGCCGCCGCGGTGACGCGGCAGGACGTGATCGACGGTCAGCCGTGAGGTGCGGCTGCCGCAGTACTGGCAGGTGTGATCGTCGCGGCGGAAGATCTCGCGCTTGGTCAGGCGCACGCGCGGACGGGGCCGGCGGATCATGTAGCCCATGCGGATGACCGACGGGCGCGGCACCGTGAGCCGCACGGTTCGGACGTAGCCTCGCCCATTGAGCAGCATCTCGGCCTTGCCCGTCATCAGCAGGGCCAACGCCCGACGTGTGGAGCACACGTTGAGCGGTTCGAAGTTGGCGTTGAGGAGCAGAACCGGCGCGTTCATCGCTGCGGCCCGAATTCGGCGCATTATATCACCATCGAAACTCGAGGCAAGCGAGGATTGCGCCTCACTTGCGAAGGTGAGGCTGCCGGCATGAGGCTGGGTCTTCGCTTTGGCCGGGCCCGGGGATCCCAGGTGGCCGGCGCATCGGCGGAGGCTGTCTGAATCTCCACCGCGTATCTTCCCCGCATCGATTCGGCTGCGGGTTCCGGAGAATCCTGCAGGGGTTGGGAGGCAGAGGAATGAGCGGAGGGGGGAGCGCAGCCTCCCCCCTCCGCCTGCATTCGCTCGCCCCTCTCCGCGCCGCTCGCCAGTCTGGATGGCTTCGTCCCGCAGGGCGGGTGGTGGGTGCAGCCAGCCAGACTGCTCGTGCCCCTAGACGAATTTGCGGCGGATCTCCGAACTGACGTAGTCCAGGATGGCGACCGTGATCGAGATGAACCACACGGCGATACCGGCAGCTCGGTAGTCGAGCAGGTGGATCCACTGGATGAGCAGGAAGCCGATGCCGCCGCCGCCGACCAGGCCGATGACGGTCGACATGCGCACGTTGATATCCCAACGGTAGATGGTGAAGGATACGAACGGCGGGACGACCTGCGGCACCACCCCGAAGACGATCGTCTGCAGCCAGTTGGCGCCGGTCGCCTGGATCGCCTCGATCGGGCCGGGGTCGATCGATTCGATCGCCTCCGAGTAGAGCTTGCCCAGCGCGGCGATGCTGTGAACGGTCAGCGCCACGATGCCGGCGAACGGGCCCAGCCCGACCACGATGATGGCGATGACCGCCCAGATCAAGGGCTCGATCGAGCGGATGATGTTCAACACGGTGCGGGTCAGGTAGTAGAGGACCAGAGTCAGCTTCGATCCGGACATCAAGTTGCGCGCCGCCAGGAAGCTGACCGGGATCGACAGGATGATCCCGAAGAACGTGGCCATCATGCCCAAGAAGATGGTCTCGATCATCTTCTCGATGGCCAGCAGCAGCGTTACGCTCGGTTCGGCGTCGCCGACCGCGGCGAGCTGGCGCGCCATCAGCTGCCAGGTCGAGTAGGCGCCGGCCTCCGCCGGAGGGATCAGCCGGTAGGGGATGATGATATCGAGCTGGAACGATCCCTGCGCGTCGGTGGTCACCTTGACGTACTCGCCCGACTGACGTTGCCGGAACTCGTTGCGCAGCTCATCCATCCACCAGATCTCGGTCTCGGTGTCGGGCGCGAATCCCTCGCCGACCACGTGCAGCGTCGAGCCCTGCACGCCGTCCTGCGTCGACAGGTCGCCGCAGGCCGGGTCGGCGATGAGGCTCGGTTCTCCCTCGCCGGGGACGAGTGGGGCGGGTGGCGTGCCGCTGCAGGGGATGCGGATCTCCGCCCGGCCGACCAGGTGCACCTCTTCGCGATGGATGGCGGCTTCCCAAGGCCACAGGATGCGCTGCATGAAGGGAGCGGCATCGCGGCTCTGGGTCGCCAGCGTGACCAAGTTGATGTCGCCGATCTGCCAGCCCAGGGCGAAGTAGGCAACCAGGATCAGCAGCCACAGGCCGGCGCTGTTGGCGCCGCGCTTCCGGCGGGCGGCCAGGTAGGCGTCCACGATGACCCACAAGTAGATCAGCGCGGCGCCGATAGCCACAGCCAGCAGGATCGGCTGCAGGCTGAAGGCCTTGCGGACGATCTCGCCGAACTCGTCTTCCCGGCGCCCAACGATGCGGATGCGCCAGGCCAGCAGGCCGACGATGGTCCCCAGGCTGAGCAGCAGGAGCAAGCCGCGACGCCAGGCCCCAACCAGCGCCTGGCCGAGTCCGGGCAGAATGATCGAGGCCAGCGGCGCCAGGAATCGCATGGCCGGGTGCGGCTGCGCGGCAGGTACGCGAGGCTGGTCGTTGCGTCTCATTTGGCGCCTCCGCCGGCCGGGGCGAGCTCCCCGACCAGGCCGCCGGCGCGCTCGGCCTCCTCGCCGTAGATCTCCTTGAACTGCGCATCGGTCATGCGGCGGATGTCGTCGCGCGAACCGCTATACACCAGCCGTCCTGCCCGCAGACCAATCACGCTCGAGGCATAGCGCTGCACCAGATCGAGATAGTGAAGGCTGCACAGGATGCTGATGTGGTCTTCTTGATTGAGGCGCTCAAGGTGGGAGAGGATCGAGTGGGCCAAGACCGGATCCAGGCTGGCGACCGGCTCGTCGGCCAGGATGATCTTCGGCTCCTGCATCAGCGCCCGAGCGATGCCGACCCGCTGTTGCTGTCCCCCGCTCAGCTCATCCGCCCGCTTCTGGGCCTGTGCGGTGATGCCCAGTCGTTCCATGGCCTGCCGGGCCAGCTCGGTATCCTCCGCGCTGAACCTCCCCAGCGCGCTGCGCCAGCTGGAGGTGTAGCCCAGACGCCCGGCCAGCACGTTGGTGATCACCTTGGAGCGCTTGACCAGGTTGAATTGCTGGAAGACCATGCCGATGTGGCGCCGGGCCATGCGCAGCTCTTCCCCCTTCAGCTGCGCCAGGTCCACCCCGTCCCAGATGATCTCGCCTTCGGTCGGGTCGATCAACCGGTTGATACAGCGCAGCAGCGTGGACTTGCCTGAGCCGCTCAGGCCGATGATGACCAGGAACTCGCCGTCGGGTACCTGGAAGTTGACGTCTTTGAGGGCGACCGTACCGTCCGGGTAGACCTTGGTGAGATGGCGCACGTCGAGCATGGCAGGGCTCCTCAAAAGGGCGGAGGGACTGGCGAAGTCCCTCCGCCCTTCTGGACTTCAGGTTTCAGCTACGGCTCCGGCTAGAGGTCAGCAGCCGAGACGCCGGCCGCGTCGAGCAGCTGGCGGAAGCCGTCGTAGAACGTGTCGTCGTGGAGCTCGAGCCCGCCCCACTGGTAGGCCGTGTTGAGCGCTTCGGCGCCCGCCTCAGTGGCGGCGATGGCCAGCAGCGCGTTGTTGATCTGATCACGCAGCTCGCGCGGGAAGCCCGTCGCATACTGCACGCCGTCGTTCGGGATGGCGATCGAGACCTCGAAGACGCCGACCTTGTCCATCACGTCCGGGTAGGCCTCTTCGATGGTCGTGCGGGCGTCGACGAAGGTGGCGCCGGCATCGCATTCGCCGGTGTACACCTGCGTGTCCACACCGTCGTGCGACCCGGCGAAGATGACCTCGAGGTCGGTGTCGGGATCAACCCCGCCCGCGCGCAGCATCACGCTGGGGATGACCCAGCCGCTGGCGCTGGTCTCATCCACGCCGCAGAAGGTCTTGCCCACCAGTGTGGTGTAGTCGCCCGGGACAATGCCGCTGTCCATGTTGTAGATCAGCTGACCGTTGTAGCTGGTGCTGCCGCGGCGGACCGAGATCAGCTCGGCCTCGGCGCAGCCGCGGTCGGCGGCCACAATGTAGGCGAAGGTGGCCAGCGACCCGATCTGCGCCTGGGATGGATCAGCGCACATCGCTTCGATGGCGGCGGTGTAGTCGGTGGCGACGAAGGTCTCAATCACCAGGCCCGTCTCTTCGAAGATCAGGTCGGCAACTGCCTCGGCGCCGGCGGTGACGCGCTCGAGCTCGCCCGAGGGGACGAAGACCCACTGAATCGGGTTCTCTTCGGTGCCGTAGTCGGGTGTGGCCTGGCCGCAGGCGCCCAGGACGAGAGCCAGGACGACCAGCAAGCCCAGGGCAAGGCGTTCTTTACGCATGGAACCCACTCCTCCTCGTTGATGGTTCAGGCTGTTACGTTCGTGCGACGGAACTTGGATCTTGCGCTGCCTACGTGCGGTCGTGCGGGGGAAACTCACTCTCGCTGCCGGCCACCTCCCAGAGCCTGAGGTTATCTGCCCGCATGATAGCGCGAAACTGGAGTGCCTGCAAGCGCCGGGCCAAAGGAATCGCCCCGGCCGGCGCCGCCGGTCCGGCGAACAGGGGATTCGGATGAGGTCCCCTACCTCTGCACCAGATATGGGCGGGGATGGCGGCAATCCGGCGAAACGGCCTCCCCTGGCGGCGGCCGCGCCTCGGCCTTGTGTCTTCCTGGTGCGGCGGTTAGAATCCCGCGGATGACCCAGACTGCCTACCAGGCCGCCCTCGACTACCTCTACAGCTTCGTCGACTACAGCCTCGAGCGCAGCTATCGCTACACGGCCGACCGATTCGACCTCGACCGGGTGCGCCAGCTGCTGCGCGCGGTCGGTGACCCGCAGCGTTCGTTCCGGTCGATCCACGTCGCCGGCACCAAGGGCAAGGGCTCGGTCTCGGCGCTGAGCGCCTCTGTCTTCCAGGCGGCCGGCTACCGCACCGGGTTGTATACGTCGCCGCATCTGGTGCGGCTGACCGAGCGCATCCGCGTCGACGGGCAGGAGATCCCCGAGCGCGATCTGGCCGACCTGATCGAGGAGCTCAAACCGCATATCGCCCGCGTGCCGGACCTGACGATGTTCGAGATTCTGACCGTGCTCGGGTTCATGCACTTCGCCCATCGCGGCGTCGAATGCGCCGCGATCGAGGTCGGGCTGGGGGGGCGGCTGGATGCCACCAACGTGCTCGAGCCCGAGGTATCGGTCATTACTTCGCTCTCGTATGATCACATGCATCTGCTTGGCAACAGCCTGTCGGATATCGCCCGCGAGAAGGCCGGGATCATCAAACCCGGGGTGCCGGTCGTGCTGGCGCCACAGCAGCACGAGGCGGAGCGGGTGGTCGTGGAGACGGCGCGTGAGCGCGGGGCGCCGCTGGTCATGGTCGGGCGCGACTGGCTGTATGCCGCCGGCTCCCGCGACCTGGACTTTCAAAGCCTGTACATCTGGTCGGCCGCCGAACAAGGCCTGATGGATGCCTATGTGGACACCGCCGGCGGCGAGGAGTGGGCGCCGCCGCGCTATGAGATCCCGCTGCTGGGATTCCACCAGGTGGTCAACGCCGCGGTCGCCTACGCCGCGCTGCAGGTCGTGCGCCAGCGCGGCCTGGCCGTCGATGAGGATGCCGTCCGACGCGGCTTCCGCGAAGTGGTCTGGCCTGGGCGCCTGCAGATCCTCTCGCGCAACCCGGTGGTGGTCGTCGACTCGGCGCACAACCGCGATTCTGCCCTGCGCCTGCGCATCGCGCTGGATGACTACTTCCCGGGCAAGCTGGTCACCCTCGTCTTCGGGGCGCTGGGGGACAAAGACATCCCCGGGATGCTGACCGAGCTCCTGCCGCGTGTCTCGCGCCTGATCCTGACCCAGGCGGACCATCCTCGCGCGGCGACACCCAAGGAACTGGCCGAGATGGCGCACGGGCGCGGCTGGCGGGTTGAGACCATCGTGCCGGTCGCCGACGCACTGCGCTGGGCGATCACACACAGCCGGCCGGGCGAGGTGATCGTTGTGGCCGGGAGCCTGACCGTCGCCGGCGAGGTCCTGGCCGCCTGGGACAGCCTCAGCGACGCCGTCCCGGCAGCGGCCCAGGCAGAGGCGCAATGACCTTCTATAACTCCCGCTGGGCGAACGTCCCCGCCGAAATGGGTGAGGGCAGCCCGCGCCGGGCGGACGAGCTGTATGAGATCGACGACGCGCCGCTGGATGAGCGCGGCTTGATCGAGTGCGCCGTACTTCCACTGCGCGACGTCGTCCTATTCCCCAACATGGTCACACCGTTGTTCATCGGCCTGGAGTCGCCCCTGGCCGCGGTGGAGGAGGCCGTCCACGCTCGCCAGACCATGATCGCCATCACGCAGCTCGACGCCGAGCTGGAAGAACCCAGCCCGGCCGACCTGTACGGCGTCGGCACGGAGATCGCCGTTGGCCGCCTGATGCGCATGCCGGACGGCACGACCTCCGTCCTGACCCAGGGCAGGCGCCGGCTGGAGATCGTCGAATTCGTCCAGACCACACCCTACCTGCGGGCCCGGGCCCGCCCGGTCTTCGAGGCCTCCGAGGAGGGCAAGGAGACCGTGGCGCTGATGAGGGCCGTGCTGACGCTGTTCGAGAAATGCGTCCAGCTCAATCGCAGCCTGCCCGAAGAGGCCTACATCTACGCCATGAACATCGAGGATCCGGGTTGGCTGGCGGACCTGGTCACCTCGACCCTGAACCTGACCGTCCCGGAGCGCCAGTCGCTGCTGGAGACCTTCCAGCCGCTCATGCGGCTGCAGCGTGTCAGCGTGTTGCTCGGCCGGGAGCTGGACGTCCTCGAGCTGGAGAACCAGATCCACTCGCAGGTGCAGAGCGAGGTCGACCGCTCACAGCGTGAGATGTACCTGCGCGAGCAGATGAAGGCCATCCAGACCGAGCTGGGGGAGGCCGATCTGTGGGCGCAGGAGATCGCCGAGCTGCGCGAGCGTGTCAATCACCTGGCCTTGCCCGACGAGGTGCAGGCCCGCGCGGTCAAGGAGATCCAGCGCCTGGGGCAAATGGCCCCCATGTCCCCCGAAGTCGGCATCATCCGTACCTACGTCGACTGGCTGATCGAGCTGCCCTGGGCGGAGGCGACTCCCGACAACCTGGATGTGCACAACGCCGCCCGGGTGCTCAACGAGCGCCACCACGGGCTGCGTAAAGCCAAGGAACGCATCCTGGAGTACATCGCCGTCCGCAGCCTGGCCAAGGAGGCGCAGCGCCAGCCGATCTTGTGCTTCGTCGGCCCGCCGGGGACGGGCAAGACCTCGCTCGGGCAGTCGATCGCCGAGGCGCTCGGGCGCCGCTTCGTGCGCGTCTCTCTCGGCGGTGTTCGGGACGAGGCGGAGATACGCGGCCATCGCCGCACCTACATCGGCGCGCTTCCGGGCCGGGTGCTGCAGACGATGCGGCGGGCCGAGACGGTCAACCCGCTGTTCATGCTCGACGAGATCGACAAGCTCGGCCACGATTTCCGTGGAGATCCGGCTGCGGCGCTGCTGGAAGTCCTCGACCCCGAGCAGAACCACGCTTTCTCCGATCACTATCTGGAGGTCCCTTACGACCTCTCGCGCGTGCTATTCATCACGACCGCCAACACGCTCAGCCCGGTGCCGCCGGCGCTGGTCGATCGCATGGAGGTCATCGAGTTTCCTTCGTACGTCGAGGAAGAGAAGCTGGCGATCGCCCGCAAGTTCCTGGTGCCGCGCCAGTTGAAAGAGAACGGGCTGGGCGAGGGCGGCTTGGCTCTGCCGGACGAGACGCTGCGCTCGATGATCCGTGAGTACACCTGGGAAGCAGGCGTTCGCAACCTGGAGCGCGAGATCGGCAAGGTCCTGCGTAAGGTCGCCCGGCGCAAGGCGGAGGGCCGCCGGGTGCCGCGCCGCGTCACCGCGGCCATGCTCGGCCGGCTGCTCGGCCCGCCCCAGATCACCCCTCCGCAGCCGGAGACCGAGGACGCCGTCGGGACGGTGACCAGCCTGGCGTGGACGGAGAACGGCGGCGAGACCATGCCGATCGAGGTGCTGCTGGTCGACGGCAAGGGCAACCTCCAGATCACCGGGCAGGTCGGCGAGGTGATGCAGGAGTCCGGCCAGGCGGCGCTGTCCTACGTCAAATCGCGGGCGCGCGATCTCTCCGTAAGCGCCGAGGTCTTCGAGAAGAACGACATTCACATTCACATCCCGGAGGGCGCCATCCCGAAGGACGGGCCGAGCGCCGGCATCACCATGGCGGTGGCGTTGGCCTCCGCGCTGACCGGCCGCCCGGTGCGCCATCAGGTCGCCATGAGCGGCGAGATCACGTTGCGGGGCAGGGTCCTCCCGATCGGCGGCGTGCGCGAGAAGGTCCTGGCCTGCTACCGGGCCAAGCTGACCACGATCATTCTGCCCGAGAAGAACAAGAAGGATCTATCGGAGATCCCCTCTCGGGTGCGGAATGCGCTGGACATGCGCTGGGTGCGGCATATGGACGAGGTCCTGGAGATCGCCCTGCTTCCCGCCCGGCCCAAGCCGGCCGGAACCCGCCGCGCGCCGCGCAAGACAGCCGGGGCGGCACCGCCGCCTCCGGCTCAGGGCTGACGGCAGATTGAGGCCATGAAGGGGCAGGACGAACCGGGTACGTGGAGGGCGGCCGACGTACGCTACCGGCTGGCGGAAGGGCGCGGCAGCCGGATGGATTGGCTTGCGGATGGCTGCCAGGTCAGCCGTCTGGGGGTCACGTTGGCGGCTATGGCGAATGCCCAGGGCGGTTGCCTGATCCTCGGCGTCGAGCCGGAGGCCAATCGCATCGCCGGGCTGCGGAACCCAGGCGACACGATCGAGGCCCTGTTTGTGGCGGCACAAAGCCTGGAGCCGCCGCTGATCCTTCCCATGCCGCAACCCATCCCCATCGACGGCCGCCAGGTGGTGGCCGCCCGCATCCCCGCGGACATGCCGCACTTGTATGCGCTGGAAGGACGATACTTCGTGCGGGATGGCCCGCTCAACTCGCCCTTGGCCGCAGCGCGGCTGCGGCGCTTGCTGCTGGAACGCGGCGATCCGGGCGCGGAGGCCGACTGCCCCAGCGGCGCTTCGCTTGACGACCTCGACCTGACGGTTGTCTCGGCATTCATGAACACCCTTGGGGTCGCTGCCGGCGGCGACTTCGTGCGCGGGTTGCAGCGCCGCGGCTGCGCGACGATCGTCGACGGCCGCCCGGCGGTCACGCTCGCTGGTTTGCTGCTCTTCGGGCGCGATCCCCAGCGTTGGGCCCCAAACGCTGAGATCCGTCTGACCTATCATGCCGGGCGCACGCCTACCGGCCAGCTGCGGCGGCAGTTGATCCGAGGCCGCCTCATGGAGCAGATCCGCGCCGCGGTCAAGTCGCTCGCGGCCATCCTGCCGGCGACGGTCACCACGCCGCCCGGGTGGGGATGGCCGGTGGAGGCCGTCCGCCAGGTGATCGCCAACGCGATCGTCCATCGCGACTACGCACTCCGCGAGGCGGCGGTGCACGTCGACGTGTTCTCGGACCGTCTGGAAGTGCACTCGCCCGGGGGGCTTCCGGGTCCGGTTACATTGGACACGCTGAGCACACGGTCTTTCCGGCGCAACCCGGCCATTGCCCAGGTGCTGGACGACATAGGCGGTCCGGGGGCGCAAATGCCCGGCTTGCAGGCGTTGGCGGATTGGGCCGACCGATCAGGACATCGGCCGCCCGTCATCGAGGAGGCGGCGAGCGGATTGCGTGTCACCCTGTATGCGCGCGGCGAGAGCTTCGACCGTGGCGGTGTGCGCAAGCCGGGGCGAGTCGTTCCGACGGCTTCGCCAGCTGCCGGGGTTCGAGCGGCGCACGCGCGCCGGGCGATCACAGCCGCCCCGGCCGGATTCCCGGCCGAGCTGCTGGCGGAATCAGGGGATCTGCGGATGAAGGAAGCACCCGGCGCCTCGGAAGGTACGGGATGACGCCCTGCCTCGGCCTCGCTCCGGCGCGCCGATTCGCACTCCAGGCTATTGTCCTGGCACTGGCGAGCGTAAGCTGCACCCGCACCTCGGTGCCGGTCGGGGCAACGGCAGGGGTTCTGCCGACGCTGACTGGGGCGGTTGCTCCAGAGCGGACGGGAGTGCCTTTCGGGTTCGGGCGGCCCACGGAGCTCGAGTTCGCCGTTGTGTGGGTCCCGGAGGACGAGACGCTTGCAATGCGCGTCCCGGCCGGGATCTCCGGTACCGTCATCGCCGAGTACGAATATGACGACCGGGGCGTAAGGCTGACGGGCAACGCGCTCTTCCTGGGAAACTCACTTTGGGTCGAGGTGGCTGGCCCGCCCGGCAACGGGTGGGTCAACAGCTGGAATCTGACCGAATCCGTCTCTTCCGAGGCTTTCTGCGGCGACGAGCGGGTGGTGCCGATCCTGCAGGCTTTCATGCAGGCGGTCGAAGTGCAGGACGGCCAGGCGCTCCAGTCGTTGGCCAGCCCCAAGCGCGGCCTGATCCTACGTCATGATTGGTGGAATCCGGAGGTCGTCGTCCTGCCCGGCAGGGTAGCGGCCCTGTTCAGCGATGACACCGCATACGATTGGGGCTCGGGCGACGCGCTCGGGACGCCCGTGATGGGTAGCTTCGCCGAAGTCATCTTGCCGGAGCTGACCGGGATGGTGCGCGGCGAGCCGACCGTCACCTGCAACAGCCTGGTAACGGGCCGCACCGCCCGCCCCGGGCGATGGCCGGGCGAGTACGCCAATCTCAACTACTACGCCTTCTTCGTCCCCGACCCCGCCACCGCGGCCGGCTTCAACTGGAGAACGTGGGCGATCGGCTTCGAGTATGTCGAGGGACTGCCGTACATCGCCGTCATCGTGCAGTTCCGGGGTGAAGTCTAGCGGTCGACGCCGCCGTCCGCTCCAAGGACGGCGAGCCGTGCTGAACGTCGACGGGGACGCCCGGCGAATCTCCGAGGGATAGGACAAGCGAGCATGCCGAAGACGCTGCAGGGGAAGTCGGCGCTGGTCACCGGCGCGTCATCCGGGATCGGAGCGGAGATCGCGCTGGCATTGGCACGCCGCGGCTGCCGGGTCGTGCTGGCAGCCCGCCGTCTCGACCGGCTTCAGGCACTGGAAGGTCAGATCGTCGGACTGGGAGGCGCCGGGGCGGCGCTGGCACTTTCGGTCGATGTCACGCGTCCGGCCGAGGTCGACGCGGCGGTGCAACGCATGCTGGAGCGTTTCGGAGGCGTCGACCTGCTCATCAACAATGCCGGCATCGGACGGATGGATTGGCTCGAGAGACTCGATCCCCAGGGCGACATCCACGATCAGGTGGCGGTCAATCTCCTGGGCGCCATCTATGCCGCGCGCGCCGTCCTCCCGGCGATGATGCGCCAGCGCCGTGGCCACATCATCAACATTGGCTCGCTGGCCAGCTACCTGGGCTCGCCGATGTACAGCGCATACGCCGCCAGCAAGTTCGGCTTGCGCGGATTCAGTGATGCGCTGCGGCGCGAGGTCCGCCCGTGGGGTATTCGTGTTTCGGTGGTCTACCCGGGCGGGGTGAAGACGGAGTTCGGCAGAGCGGCCGGCGCGAAGGAGGCGCGGCGTCCGCGCACCCCAGCCTGGCTGCGGCTGACCCCGCATGGGGTGGGGGAGGCGGTGGCGAAGTTGGCACTCCGTCCCCGGCGCAGCCTGGTGCTTCCGCCGCTCATGCTTCCGCTGCTCTGGGCCAACGCGGTCTTGCCCGGCTTGATCGACCGCGCCGCGGCCGAGATCCTGGGGCGCCGTCCACGCGCCGCCGAGCTGCGCGCGGACCTTTCGACCGATGGGGCAGCGGGCGAGTAACCGATCCCGGCGGGCGGAAGAGTCCGCCCGAGGGCGAGGTGGCCGGTTGCTGCTATCTCACCCGCCCAGCCTGCCAATCGCCTCTAGCGCTGCTCGTTGCGTTCCAGGAGTTGATCCGGCGCGAGGCTCGCCGGACCGGTGTGTGCGCCTCCCAGCGCGCGCAGTGCGGCCGTCAGACGTTCACGCCAGTCCGGCTGGGCGCCTCGCGCCAACCAGTAGCCGCGCTTGCTGCGCCGCACCCCCGGCCCCAGATCGGGCAATTCGTCCGCGTCATCCACCGGGGACAGGCTCAGGAGCAGCTGTCCGTTCTCGGCCGAGATCGCTTCCACACCGGCCTGCGCGGCGAGAAGCTTGACCTCCAACTGGAAGAGCAGGTTGGTGACTTCCTCGGGTAGCGCGCCGAAGCGATCGATGAATTCCGCCGCCAGCCGCTCGAGCTCGGCCGTGGAGCGAATCTCGGCCATGCGGCGGTAGAGCTGCAGGCGCAGGTCGCGATCGGGGATGTAGCTTGCCGGGATGGTGCTGGGCAAGGGGAGGTCGACGCTGACCGGCAGGACGTCGACCATCTGCGGCAGCGTCGGCGGTGCGGCCCGATCACCCCTCAGACGACGGACGGCCTGCGAAAGCAATCGGATGTACAGGTGGAATCCGACGGCGGCGATGTGGCCGTGCTGGCGCGTACCGAGGATCTCGCCCGCGCCGCGCATTTCCAGGTCGCGCATGGCGATGGTGTAGCCGGCGCCGAGTTGCGTCTGCTCGGCGATGATCTCGAGCCGCTGAGCGGCCTCCTCCGTGGCACGGAAACGCGGGTGGCGGAAGAAGTAGGCGAAGGCGCGCGCCGCGCCGCGGCCCACGCGGCCGCGCAGCTGGTAGAGCTGCGCCAACCCGAACGTGTCCGCCCGGTCGACAATCAGCGTGTTGGCGTTGGGGATATCCAGGCCCGATTCGATGATGGAGGTGCTCAGCAGCACATCGATCTCGCCGGCGTTGAAGCGCTCCATCACCTCGGAGAGCTGACGTTCGGGCACCTGCCCGTGTGCCACGGCCAGGCGGGCCTCAGGCACCAGCTTCTCGAGCCGGGCGCGCATCCCGTCAATCGTCTGAATGCGGTTGTGGACGAAGAACACCTGCCCGTTGCGCTCGATCTCACGCAAGACCGCCTGCCGTACCAGGCGCGGGTCGTATGGCCCCACGTGAGTGATGATGGGCAGCCGCTCCTCCGGCGGCGTGTTGATGGTCGAGATGTCGCGCACGCCGCTGATCGCCAGGTAGAGCGTGCGCGGGATCGGCGTGGCGGTCAGCGTCAGGACGTCCACTTCGGTGCGCAGCCGCTTCAGATACTCCTTGTGTGTGACGCCGAAGCGCTGCTCCTCGTCGATGATGACCAGCCCCAGGTCCTTGAAGGTCACGTCCTGCTGCAACAGGCGGTGCGTTCCGATGAGGATATCGACCTCGCCGCGCGACACGCGCTCGACAATCGCCTCCGCCTCTGCCCGGGTGCGGAAGCGGGAGAGCATCTCGACCTCGACGGGGAAGGCGGCCAGCCGCTGGCGGAACGTGTCGAAGTGCTGCTGAGCCAGGACCGTTGTCGGCACCAGAATGCCGACCTGCTTCCCGTCCATGACCGCTTTGAACGCGGCTCGCAGCGCCACCTCGGTCTTGCCGTAGCCGACGTCGCCGCAGATGAGGCGGTCCATCGGACGGCGTCGCTCCATGTCGGCTTTGACGGCGTCGATGGCGTGCAGCTGGTCTTCGGTCTCGATGTAGGGAAAGGAGGCCTCCAGCTCACTCTGCCAGCCAGTGTCGGCGGAGAAGGCATGGCCTTCGGCGGCCATACGCCGGGCGTACAGGTCGAGGAGGTCGCGCGCCACCGCCTCGGCGGCTTCCCGGGCGCGACCCTTGCTTCGTTCCCACTCCTGCGTGCCGAGCCGCGACGGCGCCGGCGCAGCGTCGTCGACCCCGACATAGCGGGTGATCTGGTCGGCCTGGTGGACGGGCACGTACAGCTGGTCGCCTTCGGCGTACTCGATCAGCAGGAATTCGCGCGGCAGTTCGTCAAGGGTCCGCTCCACCAGGCCGGCGAAGCGGCCGATGCCATACTCGGCATGCACCACCCAGTCGCCGGGCCGCAGATCGGCATAGGCCGACTCGGGCGCCGCGGCCGCCGGGCGTGGCGCCGGGCGTGGCCGCGGTCGGCCCCAGCCGAAGACCTCCGCGTCGGAGAGCAGGTGGATGGCCAGGTCCGGCTCGCGGCGCAGTTCCCAGCCTTCGCTGAGGGCTCCCTGGACGAAATGCACCTCCCCGGGTTGGAGGACCTCCGGCAAGGCTTGACGGACAGGCTCGAGCGAATCGGCCTCGGACCAGAGTTCAGCCAGGCGCGGCGATTGCCGGCTGACCACAACAACGGTCTCGTGCCGCGCCCGCCGCTGACGGATGTGCTCCATCAGCGGCCGCAGTTGGCCGCCGAAGCGCGGGCCGGGGAGGAAGGCAGGTGCCAATCCGCCTTCGCCCTCGTAAGCCTCTTGGCCTCGGCCGAGATCAAGCAGCCCGCGGCCGGCGATGGCCTCTTCGACTTCGGGCAAGGTCAGATACGGGATCGGCATGTCGGCGGGCAGGGCGCCGGCCTTGGTCTGCTCCTCGCGCAGCGCCAACCCCATTTCCTCTTGTTCGCTCACGGCCTCGAGGAAAGCGGGCCGGTCTTCGAAGAGCAGCAGTGCCTGCGGCGGCAGGAAGTCGAACAGGCCGGCCGAGGCGCGGTTCATCCACGGCAGAAAGAACTCCAGATAGGGCTCGCGGGGCGGCGCGGACGCGCCGCCGGTCTCCGGCAGGAGCGCATCCCATGAATCGTGATAGAGCCGCGGCAGGCCCTCGCGGGCCGGCGTGACGCGGATTGAGCCGGTCTCGCCCCCCGAGCGTTGGCTGGCAGGGTCGAAGTGCCGCATCGAATCGATGTCGTCGCCGAAGAACTCCAGGCGCACCGGCCAGGTCTCGGCCGGCGGCCAAAGGTCCAGAATGCCGCCCCGCCGGCTGAACTGGCCAGGCTGCGTGACCAGGTTGACCGGCTGATAGCCGGCGCCGACGAGCGTGGTCAGCAGCCGCTCGAGTCGGGCGGTCGCGCCGACGCTCAGCCAGCGTGAGTTGGCCAGGAAATCCCGCGGAGACAGTGTACGGGCGATGACGGAGCGCGCCGAGGCCATGATCAGCGTCGGGCCGGGCGTTTCAGCCCCCGCCGGCGTGAGCGGCTGCTGAGCGGCGGTGAGCGCGGCCAGTGCCGAGATGCGCTGGCCGATGGTGCGCGGGCCCCAGGCGGCCCTCTCGTAAAACAGCGGGCGCGGGTCGGGGAACGGTAGCAGGTGCAAGCCGGGCGCCCAGGCGGGCATCTCCTCGGCCAGTGTGAGCAGTCGATCGTGGCGGGAGACGAGCAGCACCACCGGCCGGGGCAGATCCTCGGCCAGCGCCGCGGCGAGCGCCGCACGCGCGGCGCGGATCAGGCGCAGCGGTGCCT
>DAIRVC010000025.1:0-22969 GCA_036803025.1 Anaerolineales bacterium | reverse complement strand
CCGTAGCCGACTACGGACGACTCGTCGCCGGTGACCTGGCCGGAGGTGGCATAGCCCAGCAGCCGGACTCGGTCGGCCCCCAGTCCGGCGGCTGCCCAGAGTACGGCGGCGATTGCCCCGCGTCCGCAGGCGAACCCGACCCCCTCTTCCTCGGCGCTGAGGACGGCCGCCGGATCGAAGGCTTCCAGCCGGGCGAGCAGCTCGGCATCCAGGCGCTGCGCGACCGCCACGGGAAAGAAGTGTGACAGATCGGAGCTGGCCACCAGGATGGCCGGGAGACCGGAGAGCACCGCCGCCAACGCGCGGCCGGTGGCCTCGATGGTCTGGCGGTTCTGGTCGCGCAGCATGACCGGGAGCAGGCGGAAGGGCTGGGTGAGCGTGCGCTGAAGGAAGGGCAGCTCGATCTCGAGCGCGTGCTCTCTGTCCTGCCGGACGCGCGCCAGGTGGATGTCGGCCTGCTGCTCCAGGGTCTGGGCCAGGCGGTCGACCAATGCGTGGTCGACGGCTACCTCGCCCAGAGGAGTGCCATAGGCCTCGTGGGCGGTGGTCAGGACCTGCGCGGCGTGAAGCTGGTGCAGGGGGGCGACCACACACACGATCTCGGGGGCCAAACCCTGAAGACAGCGGAATGCCTGTGCGGCCACATGGCCGGAGTAGACGTGACCGGCGTGCGGGGCGACCACACCAACGATCTCGCCCTCCAAGGCCACGACCTTGGCGGCCGCCAACTGGCGGTCGACCGAATCGGCCAACGCCCCAGGTGAGCCTGGGTACCAGGTGCCGGCGATGGGGGATGGGCGTACGTCGATGGCCATGCGCTGCCGGAGGGTCTCGCGAGGATTGTAGCACACCTGGCCCATGGAGCCGCCTGCGGCGGCGCAGGCCGGCCATCCAGCAGTTCGAGGACGATCACCCTACCCCGCGATGATGCTGTTGGGGTATTGTGGGTCCGGCCGTGGGCAGCCGTTTCGGTCGTTCAAGAAGAGCTCCGATCCAGCTCGCGACTGGGAAGGGGGGGCGGTTGCGGGATTCACGCGTAACGGGCGGAGCCCGCTGGCAAGTCCAGCGGGCTCAGTGGCCATCCGTCTCACCCGGCAGGGTGCTGGCCTATCTGTAGTGAGTGACCTACTCCCTGCCTGCACAAACGCCGTCTGTACGCGTCCCACACAGCAGATGTCTCAGGTCATGTGGGACGAGGACGGTTGTGCTGGCCGTGACGCGATTGCCCGCCCTGTCGTAAACGTGGGCGAAGATCGTGTAGAGCCGTCCGTCCCGATCGGTCCCTTGCCTGGAGACGCGCAGCAGAACGATCCGCAGCCACTCGCCCCGGGCCCTGAACCCCAGGTTGACAGGCGCGATCGCAGGCTCCCACTCGCCGTACTCGTCGACGACCTCGAACTCGACTCTCGACAACCCCTCGCTTCCTCCGGAGGCCCAGCCGAGAAGCAGCACGGGCAGAAGCCTCCCGGTCGGTGGCCAGAGGACGCTGGGAAATGCCCGCATCTCTGCCTGGATAGCGGGCGGGGGCGTGCCCGTCGGCGTGGGGGTCAGGGTATCCGTGGCGGTGGACGTCGGTGTGTTGGTCGGCGTCGGAGTCAAGGTGTCCGTCGGGGTCGGTGAAGGCGTATCCGTTGGGGTCGGCGAAGGCGTGTCCGTCGGGGTCGGCGAAGGCGTGTCCGTCGGGGTCGGCGAAGGCGTATCCGTTGGGGTTGGTGTGTCGGTGGCAGTCGGCTCGGGCTCAATCACCACCGTGACGGTCGTCTGGACCTCATTGCCGGCAGCATCGACCGCACGCGCGAGCACCTCTGTCCGCCCTTCAATCGATATGACAAGGGGCTGCGTGTATGGGATCCACGTGGCTCCCTGGTCAAGGCTGTATTCCAGGGCGACGACGCCAGAGCCTTCCGAGCCATCCTCCAGCAACGGATCAGATGCCTGCAGGGCCAGCGTGACTTCGGACACGAATACACCCGGTTGGCCCTCCTCGCCTTGCAGCTGGGTGTCGATTGTGGGCGGGGTCTTGTCGACGAGGACCTCGTCGATTCGCGTGCTCCTGTTGCCGGCTGTGTCGTACGCCCACCAGTGGATGGGCCAACGCCCTTCGGGGACGAAGAATGCCACTGTGTCGGAAAGCCGCATCACCTCTTGCACGGGCGTGGACCAAGGCAGGACGTAGGTGATGGACCACACTGCCTGATCATCCATGGCCTGGAGCGTGGCGATTGCCGGCGCTCGGACCCATCCCGCAGGATTCGGTGCCGGCTGCAGCTGCAACGACTGGGATGGCGGCAGAGTATCCTCGGCTTCTATGTCGAAGGTGAAGGTACGCTCCGGTGAGTAGCCTCCCCAGGGCAATGGCTGGTAGACCGTCACTTCCCGTTCCCCGGCCGAATGACGATAGGTCCGCTGGAAGGTCACAACCCAGCCGTCTGGTGAGTAGTAGACGCCGCCCCCATCGCTACCGAAGCCATCAGTCTCCTGCCCGGTTTCGTCGTACGTGGGGACGAGAGAGAAGTCCGTACGATTCCAGATGATTGGGTAGCTGCGCGCAGCGTGCATGCCGGCCGCCCAGTCGACAAGCGCCACAGTCGGTGCAGGCAGGGAACTCTCAAGCGAGACCTGCCGGATCGAGCCTCGGGGATTCACATTGTGGATGCGTCTTGATTGCCAGAGCAGGTCCTGCTCATCGGCACCAGCGTAGATCCGGATCTCCCCCTCCCAGATACCGGCCAGGCCCGTGTCAATGGTGCCCATAACCACGCGGACAGGGTTGCCATCTCCCCGCAGGTCGATCCAGGCGGATGCGATCTCTGTCCAGCCAGGCTCTTGCGCGAGGGCCGCCACCGTCTGACCGGTGGATTGCGCCTGGGAGTCTCTGCATTCGTGCGTACTGTCTTCGAAGATGATTTCGGGCTCATCCCCCGCGAGCGAGTGCGGAGCGGCGTAGAGCTCCGCCCGATTGACCGCGACGCTGCCGTAGTCCCTCCTAGCTCCGCCGTTGTATGCCAGGGTAGGGCCCTCCCAGATATCAAGGTTGTCAGGGCTGATATCTGCGCCTTGCTCTGAACATCGGTAGGGCAGCCAGTCCTGGCCGTCATACCGCCTGCGGTCTAATTCGAAAACCGCGAAGCTCGTATTGAGCTCCTCATCATAGAGAGCTTCCGGCGGCAATGGCGACGAGAGGCCAAGATCTGGATGGGCGGCTTGCCATGCCGGAAGAAGATCACGGATCGTGAAGCCAAAGGCCTGGCCGAGCCCGTAGCTCCCAGCGATGCGATACTCCGCCGAGAGTTCTTCCCTGGCGCGGCAGTCACCCGGGTCATCGTCTGGTCCGCAACCGGGGATCCGTTGCGCCTCTGCCAGAACGCCGATTTGCTCCGCAAACTCAAAGATGCTGGTATTCGGAGCTACCTCATAGTTGTACGGCCAGGGATAGGGATCAGGCGCACTTGGTGCGCAGAAATACGGACCGTATCTTGTGTTGCCCGCGCAGCCTCCTTCGATGCTCCCCAGCCAAGCCCAGTCCCAGAAGGGCTCGTAGTTGTACGCTTGAGTGGGCGGAAACACACCGTTCCATCTCGACCGTGGACCGATCGCGGTACCGGTCTCTCCAATGAAGATCGCCTTCAACAGGGACGGTGGGACATCCCACCGCTCGGCCCAGCGGTAGATCGTTTCGTCATACGCGCTCCAGTAGATGTTGGAATCACCGGCCGTGCATGAGGCGCTGTCTTCCCCTGTGCAGAGCCCCGCCGTCAATGCGAATTCCCATGAGCCTCCTAGTGGAGGAATCTGGAAGGACGCCAGGTCGCTGAGGGCCAGCAGGGAGCCATCCGCAGCGAATGCCTCCACTCCCCAAATGTAGCCCGCCTCTGACAGCGTGAGTCCTGTTGTGAGTTCCTCCGGAACCCTCCAGGCGTGCTGTCCGCTGGCCGCTGGGGTAGGGGTCAGGATCTCGTTCAGAAGTTCCTGCCCCAGAGTCTCATTGTTCGTAGACCGGTGGAGCCGAAGCTGGTACCTGACCGCACCGTCGATGGCCTCCCAGCGTAGCGTGGGCCGGAGCGACATCACCATCGCCCAATTCGAAGGGGAGAGCCCCATGGGAATGGGCGGAGGGTTGAGCATCAGATTGGAGTAACGGATTTCGAAGTTCCCCGATCGGTTGTCTGCCCAGGCGAGATGCAGGTTGCCTTGCTCGTCCGAGACGAGCATCGGATCCTCGCCGCTTGCGGGGCTCTGGGAGACATTCTCGGGCTCCGTCCATCCCGAGCTCTGCCGAATCGACTGGAGGATCTGCGGGCCTGCATCACGTCCCTCCCAGACCACATGCACCAGACCATCGCTGCGCACCGCCACGCCCGGAGGCCCTCCACAGGAAGGATCGGATTCCTGCGCAATGTCTTCCGCTGCGGACCAGGTGCCGTCCCAAGCGGCATAGCGGACGGTTCCATTGAGGCACCAGACCACATGCGAGTCGCCGTCCGGCCCGATGGTGAGCTTGGGCGTCTGCCCGGACGCGACCACCTGGAGTCCCCCCCATGCGCCCTGCTCGTAGCGGGCGTGATAGACCTGCCCTGTCTGGAAGTTCTCGAGCACCAATCGCCGGGACCCACCCGTCCCTGAGGCGAGATCAGGGAATTCGAACGGTCCCGAAAACGGCATGCACCGCGTCTGGCGGTTTCCGGTTATATCGGTCGGCGACCAGGTCAGGTACGGAAGATAAAGCGTGTTGTACTCGCGACCCGCCCACGTGACCATGAGCAAGCCGTCGTCACCATAGACGATGCTGGGGAAGAAAGCGTGATGATCTCCTGGGTACGGACCGCAGGTGATCGTCGAAAGCTCCTCCGCAGGCGGGAAGCAGCCGCCGAAGCTGCATCGTTGGTAGTTGACCTCAATGTCCGGATCATCGTAGTACCCCTCCTGCCAGACGACGTGGGCATACCCCTCGTCATCCACGGCGATGTCCGGATAGTTCGAGTCGAGTCCCGGGCTGTTGGAGACATTCCACGGCGTGCTCCACACGCCCAGCGCGTTGGTGGCGTAGTAGATCTCGCGCTCCCCGATCTCCCCTTCGACCCACACGATGTGGACACCGCCTGACGGGTCGGTGGCCACCGCAGGCCAATCGGATAGCGTGCCGGTGTCCGAGATCTGGTAGTGCCAGCTCCAGCCACGGGCAAGCGGGATCTCAGACCCAAGCGCCTGCAGTTGAAAGGCCCTGGAAAGGGAGGATCCGGCGGGTGGAAAGGGCGGAGGCGGCATCGTGATCATCGGGGGAAGTTCGGGGGTGGGTGTGGCCGTCGGCGTGCCTGTCTCGGGCGTAGCAGTCACCGATGGCTCGACGGCTGGTGATGTCGAGTCAGGCGGTGCTTGGGTCGGACTTTCGGGTGGAGAGGATGTGGCGGTTTCTGTGGAGGTGGGCGTTTCGGTAGGGGTCGAGACTACGTCAGGCGGAATGCTGGTCTCTTGAGCCCGTACGCTCACGGCTCCGCTGCCCCATAGCCCGATCAGGAGGAGCACAAGGGCGACGGGGAGCGTGACGATCCTGAAGCGGGACGGAGAGGGCGGAGGGTACTCGCCGCCGGGACGGTTACCGCCCGCCAAGGGTACATCGCCCGACACCACGGACCCCCTCCTGGCACCCCTAAACCACTGACGCATGGCGTCCTCCCCAGAGCGTTTCGATCTAGACTGCGCCGGTTGCGATACTACGTGTGATGTCCGAAATCCGAAGATGGTCCAGTCTGCGAAGGCAGCTCATCTGCCCGGTTGCGGGCCCGCGGCTTGCCAACAGACGATAGGCGTAAGAGCACGGGGAACTGTGTGTTGATAGTAGCACGACCTACGGCCCGCAGTCCGGGTGAATCTTGTGCCGTCGTCCGGCCCCAGCTCGCCTGGCCCCGCACGGAGCCTGTCGCCAGGAGAAATCCTGCCACTACCATCGAACCAGCAGATCGACGCTCGGGGAGCCACTCAGCCCCCTCGTGGCCAAGAGGCCCAATAGGATCCGGCGGGCTGGGCGGGGCTTGACAACCGAACATTTGTTCGTTATGATGGCATAGAACATCCGTGCTACATCGGGGAGGTAGTCATGGCGACGGCATTGGTTGCTCGGCCAGAGTTGGACCGGCAAGCGGACGCGATCGAGCGGGCCCTGCTGGGCCTGTCGCTGCCCGTGCGGGTCAACGGCGGGGAGATTGACGGTGAGTGGGTGCGCTTTCACGTTGTGCCGGTGCGGGGTACGGCCCCCGAGCGGGTCTGCCGCGCGGCATCGGCAGTCGCCGAACGCATGGGCGTTGCCGAGGTCCGCATTGTGCCTGCCGGGCGGGCGCTGGCGCTGGATGTGCCTCTGCCGCACGGAGGCGAGCCGCGGCTGCTCCCACTCCTGGCGGCCCTGGGCACGCTGCCGAGATGGACGACGCTGGTTGGGATGGCCGAAGGCGGCGCGCCGCTGCTGATGCCGCTGCGCGGACCGGCCACGGACACGGTTGTTGCGCTCGGACCGGCCGGGAGCGGAAAGTCGGAGCTTCTGCGGGCGCTGACGCTTTCACTGGCGCTGACCACACCGGCCGCGTGCCTGCAGCTGGTCGGGATCGATATCGGCGGGCGGGAGCTGACTGTGCTGGAGTCGCTTCCGCACCTGGCTGGCGAACTGGCCACGACTCCGCGGCAGGCGCAGGCACTGCTCGCCAGCCTGGCGGCTGAGGCGGAAGGCGGCCGGGAAGGACTCGTCCCCGACCGCGCCAGAGTCCTGATCGTCGATGACGACCGCTGGTTGATGGGAGCCGAGGCTGGTCAATTGCCGGTGCTCCGCCGACTGGTCGAAGTTGGGCCGGCAGCCGGGATCCATGTTATGGCGGCATCACGCCAGCCGCGCCCAGCCTGGCTGACACGACGGCCGGGAGTGGTTGTGGCGCAAGCCTTGCACTACTCAGGTGGGGCGAGCAGCGCTGCGCCGGGACGGTTTCTGTTGCGGTCGCATCGGGACGTCGCCCGGGTCCGCGCGGCCTTCCTGACGGCCGGCGACCTCAACGAGGTCGCCCGGCTGGTGCTGGCCGGATGGGCGCCGGGTGAGGAACTACCTCTCACAGGCGCCTCCGCCGACCAGACCGGGTGGGCGGCATGAAGCCGGGCGGATGGTTGATCGGCGCCATGCTCGTAGCCGGAATGGGCGCCGCGCTGACGGCGGACGGGCACGATGAACCAGGCCTGGTCGCCTTCGGCGCTGCGATCGGGTTCCTGGCTCAGGCAGGGTGGTCGGCGCTCTGCCTGGCCGGGACCCGGATGCTGGAGGGCACGCGCCTTGAGGCGCAGGTCGGGTCGGCAGGCATGCGGCCTTCCGCCGTCGTCAGTCGAGGCGACCGATCCAGGGTCACGGGCCGGGGCAGGCGGGAGCGAAGTGCGGCGCCGTTCCTGGTGCTGGGGCAGTCCGAGGAGGTGGGCGGTTGAGCGCGGTGGGACGTGGCGAGGTGGTGCAAATGGAGAGTCTGTCGGCGGGCGGCATTCCTGGCCGCTTCACGTGGCGCGGCCGCAATCACCGGGTGCGGGCGGTCGGCTCACTCCGTCCTGCGGCCCGCCCTGGCCGCGCACCGATTGGACGTACGTGGATCGAACTGCGGACCGACAGCGGTATGCGCTGTCTGATGTCGGTCGATGGTCGCGATGGGGTATGGCGCATGGAGCGGGTGCTTCCCGCCCGAGGAGGCTGACGTGGAAGTCGGCATGCTCTGGTACGACGCCGAACCGGGTCGGGCCGTTCCGGCGAAGATCGAGCGGGCGGCTGCGTACTACAAGTCGAAGTACGGCCGCAACCCGACCGTGTGCTTCCTGCATCCGGCCACGGCTGGGCCGCTGGGGGCTGCCTGCGTGGGCGGTGTTGAGGTGCGCACCAGCCCGGCCGTGCTGCGCGAGCACTTCTGGCTGGGGATGGGCCCGTCGCAGGGCGATGGGGAGGGACAGGCGCGTGTCCGGGGCGGTTGATGTCGAGCAGCCCCTGGGGCTTCGGTGGAGCGAGTCGGGGGCCGGGGTAGCGAAGGATCAGACCATCAGCCCGGCAATGAACGCATCCAGGGCGACCTTGTCATCGGTCTGGCTGGACTTGATGCTCAAGTCCATCGCCAGCAGTCGGCGCATGATGTCCTCAAGCTGAATCAACGTGAAGTGCCGGGCCTGGGCGGCGATCTTCCCCGCCACAAAGGGATGGACGCGCAGCGACTGACGCGGGTCCAGGCCGGAGTCGAGCGCCTCGCGAGCCAAGAGTAGCAGCCGGAACTGACGCACGATCATCACCTGCGCGTAGACCGGCGATTCGTCTTCCAGCAGCCTGTGGAGCCGGGCCAGGGCGGTGGCCGCGTCGCGCATCCCCAGCGCGTCGACCATGGCGAAGACGTCGCTCTGACCGCCGAAGGGTGTGAGGCGCTCGACGTCCTCGACGGCGACGGGGCGCTGGCGATCGACGAAGTCGAGCAGCTTGCCCAGCTCCAGATCAGCCAGGCGCGGCTCGTCCCCGACAAGTTCGGCGAGGAGGAAGGCGGCTTGCGGGTCGATCTCGCCGCCCAGCTGCCGGCAGCGCTGGCGGACCCAGCGGACGAAGGCCTCGCCCTGTGGGGCGCTGAATTCGCGCACCAAGGTCGAGTCGGGATGGTCATCGGCCCAGTCCAGCAATGGAGAGCGCTTGGGCTTGGCGCCGTGGCGATGAGGTTTCTCGGTCAGCGAGCGAGGTTCGATCAGGACGAGGGCGGTCGTGGTCGGGAGATCCGCCAGCAGAGCCTCCAGTCGCGCTCGGCGGGCTTCGTCGGCGACCAGAGCGGAAGCGGGCCGGACGACGACCAGACGCCGTCGGGCAAGGAAGGGAGCCGCAGAGCACGCGTGGGCCAGGGCGCCAAAATCGAGGCCTTCGGCACTGAACTCGTGCAGGTTGAGCGCGGCGCTGGACGGATCGCCGAGCATGTCGCGCAGCCGGGTGACGAACTCGGCAGCGGCGAATTCATCGTCTCCGTGCAGAAGATACAGCGTGGGCGGTGGGGACTCCGCCATCGGTCAGCCGGCGGTGGTGACTCGATGGATCGGCAGCGGGCGGGATCGCTGGCGATGGACGGCGCGGATCTCGATCGGTCCGGGATCGGCCAATGTGGTCACCCGTTGCTGAATGGACATGCCGAGCGGCTGGGCGATGAGCAGCGCCAGGACGGCCACCAAGATCGCCGTAGGCAGGCGAAGCAGGCGGTCAGACGTCCGTTCGGAGGCGCGGCGTCCGCCCATGCCAAGGAAGACCGCCGAGCCGGCCAGAGCGCCGGCGGTGAGCAGATTGGTGCCGCAGTTGGGATGCAGCGCCAGTCGGCGCTGGCCCTGACGCAGGCGGTCGAGTGCCTCGAAGGCCGCCTGCTCGACCGCCTCCGTCGGCACGTCGCCGTACAGCGTGAAGCCGCGAGCGTCGGACCGCCCGATCAGCGGCCGCTGGGGGAAGCGCGCCGCCAGCAGGTGGATGGTGGCGTGTTCCAGGGCATGGTTGCGGCGAATGCGGACGATGGCTGGATGGGCGAGGGTGTCTTCGATCAGGCCGGGCACCGGTGACCTCCACGGAGCGCCGGGTCATTATACCGTGCGGTCGTTCCCGGGCTAACACGCCGCTTGAGGGTGAGATGGACTAGAATCGGGCAATGCCCTGGGACATCTACGGTCACGATTGGGCGGTCAGCCTGTTGCAGAGTCACATTGCCGGGGCGCGTGTCCGGCATGCCTACCTGTTCACCGGCCCGGATGGCGTGGGGAAGCGGACGCTGGCGCTGCGGTTCGCGCAGGCGCTGGAGTGCCAGTCGCCGCCGTCTGCAGGCGAGGTCTGCGGCCGCTGCCGGGCCTGTCGGCAGGTGCGCGGCCAGGCCTTCGCCGATCTGCACGTCGTCGAGTCAGGTGAGGCCGGCGGGACTGTGAAGGTCGAGCAAGTACGTGGGCTGCACAGGCACCTGTCGCTCTCGCCGCTGGAGGGGCGTCGGCGAATTGCGCTGCTTCTGCGGTTCCACGAGGCGACGCCGGGCGCGGCCAATGCGCTGTTGAAGACGCTGGAAGAACCGCCGGCATCGGTGGTGCTGCTGGTGACGGCGCGCTCGGCGGAAGCGCTACTGCCGACGGTAGTCTCGCGCTGTGAGGTCGTCCCGCTGCGGCCGTTGGCGCAGGCTGAGCTGTCGGACATGCTGGCGGCGCGCGGGCTTTCGCCCGAGGACAGCCGGCTGATCGCCGGACTGGCAGGCGGGAGCCCGGGCAAAGCCCTGCGGATGATGGCCGATCGAGGCTTGCTCGAGCGACGGGCGGAGCTGGTCAAGGACCTGAGCCGGGTATTGCGGGCCGGCCGGGCAGAGCGTTTCGCCCTGGCGGAGGCACTGGCCAAGGACCGGGCGGCGGCGGTCCTGGCGCTTGAGACCTGGCAGAGCCTGCTGCGAGATGTGCTGCTGACCTCCAGCGGGTCGCAGGTCGAGCGCATCAACATGGATCAGCGTGAGGAAGTGGAACGGCTGGCCGAGGCCAGGGCGACAGAGACGTGGGCGGAGGCGGTCGAGGCCGTCGAAAGGACCCTGACCGCCATCCAGAGCAACGCCAACCTGCGACTGGCTCTGGAAGTCCTGTCGCTCGACCTGCCTCGCTTGAATTGACCGGCCGCCGCGCGCCGCGGCGAAGGGGGCGGATGGGGCCGGCTAGGCCGGCGGCAGGCGAGGTTCTACCACCAGGCGGACGGCGGTGCGCTCGCTACCGCCGATGTCCACGGTCGTGAACTCAGGCAGGCAGACAACATCGATCCCATCCTCGTGCAGGTAGGTGCGCGCGATGGCCACGGCTTTAACCGCCTGGTTGACCGCGCCGGCGCCGATGGCCTGGACCTCGGCACGATTGTGTTCTCGGATGACACCGGCGATAGCGCCCGCGACCGCCGAGGTGCGCGACTCGGCAGAGACTTTGATGACATCCATCGGGCCCTCTCCCCTCCGGGCGCTCGGCAGGATGCCGCGCGGCGTTGCTGTGGGTGAAAGCATTGTATCGGATTCAATGGGGCGATACAAGCAGTGAATCCTCAGCCGTCTCGTTGAGGATTCGACGGGGCAGACACCCCGCACTGGCAAGGAGACATTTCCTAGCGGGGGACGGCGGCCTCACATGAAGGTCAGCTCGGGTGGCCGTTGACGCGCTCGACCTCTTCCCGGTCGAAGACGACCTCCTCCTTCCCGGTCAGCTTCTCGTGGATCTTGGAGACGACCAGTTCCAGGTGGCTGCTTTGGGCCACGTAGTCCAGTTCGTCCGCTGGCACGGTCAGGACCGGGCAGAGCGTGAAGTTGGAGATCCAAGACTCGTACAATGTGTTCAAGCGAGCCAGGTAATCGAGCGGTATCTTCTGCTCGTAATCGCGCCCGCGCAGGGCGATGCGATGCTGCAGGGTCTCAACCGACGCACGCAGGTACACGACCAGGTCAGGAGGCGGAAGGAACTCGGTCAGCACGCGATACAGGTCCCGGTACGTGCTGTAGTCGCGCTCAGCGATGTAGCCCTGCAGGTACAGGTTGTGTGCGAACACCTCGGCGTCCTCGTAGACGCTGCGGTCCTGGATGGCGGAGGAGGGATGGTTGCAGAGCTGCCGGTGGGCGCGCAAACGGCGGGTCAGGAAGAAGATCTGCGAATGAAAGGACCAGGCGTGCATGTCGCGGTAGAAATCGGCCAGGTAGGGGTTCTCGCCGACGGGCTCAAAGAACGGCTCCCAACCCATCTGTTGGGCCAGGAGTTCCACCAGGCTGGACTTGCCGACGCCTATGTTCCCGGCGACTGCAACAAACCGCTTCATGCTCCGACCCTCCTTCCGATGTCACGCGCCGTTATCGTGCGCCCACTTCTCCAGGATGAGTTCGACATGATCCAGAAACGCTTCCAGTTCGTCGAGCCGCAGGCCGGAGGCGGTGGGCAGCAGGCTCATCTGGGCGAGCAACCCCTCCCAGGCCGATCGGTAGACGGCGTGGCTGGCGTCCTGCGGCAGGCTGCGAATGGCCTGGTCCCAGGTCTCCAAGAGCGGCCACAGGATAGCCTGCGGGTGTCCGGCTTCGACCAGTGCCTGGAACCCGGCCAGGTGGTATCGGCGGCGGACCGGCTGGAACCAGCCGTCCTGGCCTGACCGAGCCGCGGCGGCGTCCATGGCGTGCCCCCAGCTGGAGAGAACCTCGGGGAGCTGCCAGGTGGTCATCGCCTCGGCGTTAAGCAGGCGGAGGAAGGCGGAGTAGACCTCCGGGCTTCCCAGAGCGGTGGTGTTGCGTTCGAGTGCCAGGGTGAGACGGCGGCCCGCGGCCGGGGGCCCGGCCAGGCAGGCGGCGGCGTTGGCGCCTTCCAGTGCGGCCCGCAGGTAGCCCTGCGGCCAATTCGAGGCGTCCTCGAGGCGGGCCTGGTCGCGGCGCGCCTGGGTGAGGAAGGCTTGGGCGCGCGCCAGGGCATGGTCCGGGCGGTGGAACTGCCCGCGCGCGCCGGCCTGGGCGCGTTCGAAGAAGTGCTGCGGGTCGAACAAGAACACGGGTTCAGACAGCGCCGGGCCCCACCACGGATCGACGCGCAGCTGTGTGGGCTCGTTGTAGAACTCGGCCGTGTGATGGGTGATGTCCAGATGGACGTCGGGGGAAAGCGGCACGATCTCGGCCGGTCGCGGCGGAGCCTGCGCGTGAATGAGGACCAGATCGATGTCGGCCGCACCGCCGAGCAGCGGCTCGGCGAGCGCGGTGCTGCCGATCAGGTAGCCCGATAGGATGGGATCGCCGGCAGTGACGCGGCGATGGATCTCCTGCTCGGCGAGTTGGATCAGCTTCTCGCGCGTGATCCTCACGCCAGCCGACCTCCCTTGAGGGGCAGCTCAGGCTGGAAGGGCGGAATGCCCAGCGCGTCGCGTATGCGGTTGGCGATGAAGGCCAGGTGTTCCGGTCGGGCGACGAAATCAAGGGGGTTGCCGTCGATGATCAGGACCCGGCCGCCTTGGTGCCGGGAGAAGAAATCGTCGTAGGCGCGATTGAGATCGTCGATGTAGCCGCGCTCCATGTTGCGCTCGTAGGAACGGTCGCGCATGGCGATGCGCTGCAGGGCCAGATCCGTGTCGACGCGCAGGTAGACGATCAGATCGGGGATCGGAATGCGCTCGCCCAGGGCTTCGTGCAACAGGCTGTATGTGTCGAGTTCGTCGCCCTCGAGATTGAGGCGGGCGAACAAGGAGTCCTTCTCGAATGTGTAGTCGGCTATCAGGTTGCCGCGGGCCAATGCCTGCGGGACGGCCACGCGCTGCTGCCGATAGCGGCTGAGCAGGAAGAAGATCTGCGTCTGAAATGCGTAGCGCTTGCGGTCGCCGTAGAAATCGGAGAGGAAGGGATTTTCCTCGAACACCTCCAACAAGAGCTCCGTGTTGAAGATGGGCTGGAGCAGGCGCGCCAGCGAGGTCTTGCCGACGCCGATCACGCCTTCGATCGCCAGGTACATGCCCTCTCCTGAGGACTGCGGGGAATCGCTGAACGCTTCCTAAAGAATACCCGGGATTGGAGGATGGCGCAACGGTAGGGTCTCACCGGCTGGTCAGCGCCACAGGTGGGGGTCAGGCGAGCGACTGCGGTTCGTTGCGGAACTGAAGACAGTAGTGGTGGAACGTGTTGCTGACCCAGGCGCTGCCCAGGCCGTAGGGCGCCAGGCGGATGTCGTCCTGGCACCAAATGCGCTCGTCCTTCAAGGTGTAGACCTCGCCCAGCTGGCGGGCAAGGTCCCAAGCCAGGGGGTAGATGCGCCCGCGCTTCTTGACGTTCTTGACGATGATGGTCAGGTAGGCGCCGGGGCGCAGGACGGGCTGTAGCCCGCGGTAGATGTCGACCAACCGGGTGAGGAACTCTTCGTATTTGGAGACATTGCCCAGGTCGGCGGGATCGTCGGAGTAGAACACGTCCAGTGCCGGAGCAGCCCGGCGGCGCCGCTGCGTGCCGGCGCCGCGCGCGCGCAGCATATCCCAATACGGCGGCGAGGTCAGGACGTAGTCGATCTGCGGCAGAGTCCAGCGCTCCAGGCGGGCGGCGTCGCCGACGACGACGTCGGCGGCCAGGCCGTCGGCCTCCGCCCCCAGGGCGGCCCGCTCCTCGGCCAACGCCTCAACGGCGATCTGCGCGTAGGCGGGGTTGAGTTCGATGCCGATCCCATGCCGGCCGGCGCGCAGACAGGCGATCAGGGTCGATCCGGTCCCGACCATCGGGTCCAGGACGATCTGACCGCGCTTGGTGAAGAAAGAGATGAACGCTTCCGCCAGCGTCTCGGGGAACTTGGCCGGGTGACGGAGCACATTCGGGCGGCGCGGAGGCGGATTGTGGATGAACCACGACTTCTGGAAGCGAAGCCATTCCTTGGGCGTCAGGTCGTTCAGGCGGTTGAGGCGGCGGCGGGGCTCGGGCATGGGGTCCTAGGGGGTAGACGGCGCAGTTGGCGAGGCCATGCGCGCGGGGGACAGGGCGCGCACGACGACCTCGTCGAAAGAGACGGTCAGTTGGCCGGCGTTGCCGGTATGCAAGATTAGCCCGAGCCCGCCTGATTCGAGCGTGTCGTCGCGCAGGGAGAAGGCCTCCAGGCCGTTGAGGAAGAAGCGCAGCTGATCGCCGGACAGCAAGACGCCGATGCGGTTGTCGGCCGGTGCGCCGGCCAAAACCAGAAAGGTCTCCGTCGGCGGAACGAGCGCAGCCGATGTGCCGCGCAGGACGCGAGTGACTCGGGCGCTGCCATCGCAGGCAAGCGTGATGCGATAGTGGTCGCCGTTCTCGGCCACGCGGAACATGACGCCGTACTCGTCACCGGGTGAACACAGTTCCGTGCGAAGCTGGACCTCAAGGTAGTAGTCGATCGGCGGAAGGTACGGGCTGAGCACGTAGCGGATCGCGCCCGGTTGTCGAACGACGAACGTCAATCGGCCGTTGTTCAGGCTTGTGCTTTCCTGCTCGGCCTGGCGCAGGGCCCAGCCGCGGTCACGGGCGAAATCCTCTCGGTACAACAACTCACCCAGATCGGCCAGGACGTCGGGCGTGGAGGTCATGACCGGAGGCGGCGTGGGTGTGAGGCTGGGAGGAAGTGTCGGGAAGGCGAATGTGGGCGTCAGGCTGGGCGCGAGGGTAGGCGTGAGTGTCGGGAAGGGGCCCGGCTGGATCATGACGCAGCCTGCCATGAGCGGAAGGGCGAGGCACAGCAGGAGCCTGTGCCGGGCTCGCGGCCCAGGCCTGGCGCGGTGTCGCCGGACGCCAGTGGAGAGGCGGAGGAGTCGCCCGAGCATGGCCGGGATTCTACTCAAGGACCGCGTAGACGGCGGTCTCCGCGCGGGGCTGAACGGCCGACGGCGCCGACGGATGGTGGGCTGACCGCTGGATGCCTTCCAGGCTGTGAGGAAGACGTCGCCAGCCGGCCTGCTGCAGGCCGGCTGGCGGATTCGACGGCGAGCTGACCTCACGGAGTGATCGTCCACAAGGAGAAATCGTCGAAGTAGACACTCAGATCCGCAGTCGTTTCTGCGCTGGCGAACAGGCCGAAGTTGCCGGCCGTCAGGTCGAAGTCCTGCGCCTGGCCGATCACCTGGCCGTTGGCGATCGCGTACAGGTTCGGCCCGTTAGCCAGGAAGCCCAGGCGATTGGTGCTGTTGGGTCCAGGGCGGATGGTCGTCGAGGGAGCCCATTCCGAGAGCACGCTGACTGTGCCGCCCAGGAACCTGCGGAAGCGGTAGTGCCCATCGCAGGAGAACTCGAGCGTGTAGCCGCTGTTGAAGCCGTAGCCGCTGACGCGCACGGCGAGGCCATACGCGTCACGCCCGGTGCAGGCCTCGATCACGGCCGTAACCTCGGCGTAGAGATTGGCCGAGTCGAGCTCCGGTGAGGTGGTGCTCCACCAGATGAACGCGTCCGCCCGGCGATCCACGCTGTGCAGGCGGCCGGCGTCGACCTCGTTGGTTGCGCCCTCGAAGCTTGGCCCGATCCAGGTCAAGTCGTTGTCGAACGCGTCGCTGTAGTCCGGCTGAGCCAAATCCAATCCCGTACGCGGATCGCCAGCCGGCAAGGGCGCCAGGGTCACGGTCGGGCTGGCGCCGGGCGTGGGCGTTTCGGTGGGGGTGGCCGTCGGCGTCAGGATGGGCGTGGCCGAGGGCGGCGGCGTGAGCGATGGGAAGCGAGCTGTCGCCGGCTGGGCTGAAGCAGCCGCCAGCGTTCCGGCCACCGCCGTACGGGAAAGGTCGGGCGGAGGCTCGCCGGCCGCCGACCGGTTGCAGGCCGAAGCCATCAGGCCGATCGAGACGAGGATCAGGAGACGCCCGCTTCGCCTCATGGCTGGTAGGGGATGTTCCAGTAGGCGAAGTCGTCGAAGGTGGCGGTCAGCGGGTAGGCCTCCTGCGACTGGACGTAGACGGCAAAGAAGCCGAGGCTGTACGTGTAGCTGTCGTCCAGCGCCGCGCCGACCTGCTCGCCGTTGATGAACAGGACGAACTGGCCGCGGTAGCCCCAGATGCCCAGCCGGTTGGTTCCGTTGGGGCCGACCTGTATGCGCTCGTTGGGAGTCCAGTCGACCATCTCGAAGGGCGTCTCAGCCGGGCGCAGTCGCCGGAACCGCCAGGCGCCGTCGCAGGAGACCTCCAGGGCATAGCCGCTGGGCGTCTCGTCGGCTTGGACGCGGATGACGAAGCCCAGTGCGTCGCGGCCGAAGCATTCACCCAGGCTGGCGCTGACCTCCGCGTAGGTATTGCCTGAAGGAAAAGAAGTGTACGACCAGTAGATCGGTCGATCGCCGGCCACGTGGTCGACGCCGGTCATCTGGCCGTCGGAAACGCTGTAGGCGGCGTACTGGGGATCTGTGTAACGAAACCAGGTCGACGGGTCATCGAAGAAGTCGTAGTGGTCCGGCTGGGAGAGATCGAGAATCGAGCGCGGGTCTTCGGAGGAATCAACCTCGAAGGGGGTCGGCGTCGCGGCGCGCTCCAACCGCTGCACGGCTTGCGTCGGCTCAGGAGCGCCGATGTCGGTGGTGGCATCGGCGCCGGCGGTCTCCTGCGAGGGTGCCTGCCCCCCGCCGCCCAGAAGTTCGCTGGCCGTGCTACAGGCCAGCGTGAATGCCAGGAGGATCGTCAGTGCAAGAAACGGCCGAACGTGAGGCTGCATCGTCCCACCTCCCCTAGGGTGTAAGCATGACCTTACCGGACTCACCGGAAGCCATGGCGGCAAAGGCCTTGTCGAACTCGGCCAGCTTGAAGCGATGGGTGACCATCGGGGACAGGTCGACCGCGCCGGAGCGGATCAGCCCGCGGGCCTGGTACCACGTCTGCCACAGCCGGCGGCCGTAGATGCCGAGCACGCGAGCGGCCTTGAAAACGATGTGATGGTTCCAATCGAACTCGAACGCTCCGGGGGCGACTCCGAGCAGGGCCACCTCGCCGCCCGGCTTGAGAAGACTGAAGCCCTGGTCGATGGCCGACGGTGCGCCGGACATCTCGAGCAAGACGTCCACCCCCTCGCCGTCGGTGGCGTCACGCAGTTGCTCGAGCACCGGATCCTCACTGGCATGCAGCGCCAGATCGGCGCCCATGCGCCGGGCGAAATCGAGGCGATAGCGGCTGACATCGGTGGCGTAGACGGCCCGCGCGCCGATGGCCCGGGCGACAGCGATGGTCATCAGGCCGACCGGGCCGCAGCCGGTGACCAGCACTTTCTTGGCGCGCAAGTCGGCGGCGAAGGCGGTGTGAACCGCGTTGCCGAAGTTCTCCTGGATGACGGCCACCTCGACTGGCAGGTCGGGCGGGTTGGGCCAGGCGTTCTGTGCAGCGATGGCGATGTACTCGGCAAAGCAGCCGTCGCGGTCGACGCCGATCAGACGCGTGTTGGCGCAAATGTGACCCATGCCCGTGCGGCAGAACGAGCAGGTGTTGCAGATGACGTGCGACTCGAGTGAGACGAAGTCGCCCACGGCCGGGCTCTTGACCATCGCTCCCCGTTCGACCACTTCGCCGCAGATCTCATGCCCGGCGATGATCGGCGGCCGCACCCGGCTGGCGGACCACGGGTCCCACTTGTAGATGTGCAGGTCGGTGCCGCAGATCGAGGTGGCCCGCACTTTGACCAGCACTTCATCCGCGCCGATGGCCGGGATGGGCACCTCGGTCAGCAGCAGGCCCGGCGCGGCGGAGGGCTTGACGACGGCTTTCATCATCTCGGGCATGCAGGCAGGTCCTCCAATGAGGGGCTTAATCGTTGGGAGTATAGCATGAAGGGCCGCGCGCTCTTGCGGGCGCTATAATCGACTGGGACCTTTGTCCCAGGGAGGCTCGCGATGTTCTACCGCAGGATGGGCTGCACAGGCTTGAAGTTGAGCGCGCTGTCTCTTGGCGCCTGGGTCACGTTCGGGAATCAGATCGACGAGAAGGCGGCCGCCGACATCTTGCATGCCGCGTACGACAATGGAGTGAACTACTTCGACAATGCCGACGTCTATGCGGCGGGGAAGGCTGAGACGGTCATGGGGCGGGCGATCCGCGGGCTGCCGCGCACCAGCCTGGTGGTCTCCAGCAAGGTGTTCTGGGAGTCGATGCCCGGACCGAACGGCCGGGGCCTGTCGCGCAAACACATCCTGGAATCCTGCCACGCCTCGCTCAAGCGCCTGGGGACGGACTACCTCGACCTGTACTTCTGCCACCGCTTTGACACCGAGGCCCCCATCGAAGAAACCTTGCAGGCGATGGACGACCTGATCCATCAGGGGAAGGTCTTGTACTGGGGTACGTCGGAGTGGCGGGCCGGACAGATCGCCCAGGCGCACGGGCTGGCCCGGGAGCGGGGCCTGTACCCGCCGTGGGTCGAACAGCCGCATTACAACATGTTCGTGCGCCAGACGGTCGAGGACGAGATCGCTCCGGTTGCCGAGGACCTGGGTTTCGGGCTGGTGACCTGGAGCCCGTTGAGGTCCGGCCTGCTGACCGGGAAGTACAACGATGGGGTCCCGGCAGGCACGCGCCTGAGCTTGAAGGGATACGGCTGGCTGCGGGACATCCTCAATCCGACCGACATAGCCAAGACGCGCCGCTTGGCCGGCGTGGCCGAGACGATGGGTGTGACCCTGCCGCAGCTGGCGATCGCCTGGCTGCTGCGTCTGCCCCAAGTGAGCAGCGTCATCACCGGCGCGACCCGCGTCGCCCAGCTGGAGGAGAACCTCGGTGCGATTGAGGTGGTCTCGCAGCTGACTCCGGAGATCCTCGAGCGAATCGAGACGATCCTAAAGAACAAGCCGCAGGCCCGCGACTAGGGCGGACCCCGCAGCCGGGTCAGCCTCCCGCGCCGAGGCGCAGATCGAGCCCGGCCGTGTCGTCGTAATCGATCCGGGCGGCGAATGCACGCCCGATGTGCTCCAGCCATTCGACGGCCCAGACGGCGTCGAGGCCGAACGACTCGGGCTCGATTCCCAACGGCAGTGCCAGACCTAACATGTCGAGCACCTCGGGCGATAGGTCGAGCTGGTATCGTCGAAAGTCGATTCGCCCGCTCAGGCCGTATTCGCGCCGGGTGACGTAGGTCTGCCAGTCGCCGGTATCCTCCATCAACTCCGCCAGGACCCAGCGGGCCCAGGCCAGCGCGTGGGCGCGCCCGGCCTCGATTCGATGCGGCAGCCGGCCGGTGCCGAAGGAGAGCAGGCGGATCTCGCCCGGAGTGAAGCGATCGCCGCTGTAATGGACCGCTTCAACGGCCGCGTGATAGCAGGGGTTCCCGGCAATCCCGACGCCGCCGTCGACCCAAGTGTGAGTGATGCCATCCAGCGCGGCCGAGTGGGCCGGGAAGTATGTCGGCGCAGCGACGCTGGCCAGGACCGCGTCGCGCAGCGGGAGATGCCCCCACAGATGAGCGTTGCCTGGGCCGTCGCGCACGAAGAAGTCGGTGCGCGAGGTGCGCGTGTTCTTGCCGGTGATGAGGACATCGACGGGGAGGGCGTTGAGGGGCTGGTCGGCGCCCAGGGCATCCAGCGTCTGGGCGATGAAGGCGTTGCTGTAGCGGTGGTTCCCCAGATTCAACAGCACCTGCCACCAGGGAAGGCGCTGAAAGGCCCGGCGGGCCAGATCGCGATAGAGCG
The DNA here is from genome assembly GCA_036803025.1 of Anaerolineales bacterium. Lineage (GTDB taxonomy): Bacteria > Chloroflexota > Anaerolineae > Anaerolineales > E44-bin32 > DAIRVC01. The sequence goes on along the minus strand of DAIRVC010000025.1, from coordinate 2,848 downwards.
CCAGGAGCCCGCGGGCGCTCACGCCCAGCGCCAGGCCGGCGGCGATAATCGCGCCCGTCGAAGTCCCGGCGATTAGATCGAAGATCTCCCGCGCCGGCTTGCCCTGGGCCGCCTCCAGGCGCACCAGGCAGGATAGGGGGATGAGGCCGCGGATTCCACCACCGTCGATCGACAGAATCGACCTCATGCCGGCCCCTCCCCCGTAAGATCATCCTCGGCCGTTTCGAAGCCGAAGGTCTCAGCGAAAGATTCGATCACGGCAGTGCGCACGCTTGCCATCGTGGGGGGATTCTCGAAAAGGTCCGCCAGGCTGACCACCGGATGATCGACCAATCCACAGGCGATGATCCCCTCCCAGTAGCTCATGTCGGGGTCGACGTTCAATGCGAATCCATGCCGGCTGATCCCGTTGACGTCGACCTTGACGCCGATGGCGGCGATCTTCGATGGCGCGCGGCGGGCCGCCGGCGGGCAATGCACGCAGCGCGAGGCGACATGCGGCTGCACCCAAACGCCCGTCAGGCCGCGCAGCTGACCGGAGACCAGCCCCAGCCGGGCCAGCGATCGGATCAGCGCCTCTTCCAGACGGCGGACGTAGCCCACATAGTCGGCGCCAGGCAAATGTCCGGATGGGTCGACGGTCCCCAAGGGCAGCAGAGGATAGCCGACCAGCTGCCCGGGCCCGTGGTAAGTGACATCCCCGCCGCGATCGACCCAGTGAATCTCGATTCCGCGCCGCGCCAACTCCTGCGGCCCCCACAGCAGATTGGCCTCCTGGCCTCGGCGGCCGAAGGTGAAGGTGTGCGGGTGTTCCATGAGCAGGAGAGTCGGCGGCGCCTCACCCGCCGCGATCGCCGAAGCCAGATCCGTCTGCATGTCCCAGGCCTGACGGTAGGGGACCTCGCCCAACCAGTGGACCTGGCAGACGGGCCTGGTAGTCGGGCTCATGCGGGGTCCGTCTTTCCGAAGGACGGGTCGGGTTCGGGACGGCGGGCGGCATAGCGGGTCAGATGGCTGAAGCCTGCCGCCTGGGCGGCGTCAACTGCCTGCTGGGCGCCGAAGCCCACATGTTGGGGAAGGTGCGCGTCGGAGCCGGTGGTCAGGCGCTGTCCGCCGGCCTGTCGGTACCAGGAGAGGATCACCCGCTCGGGCGCCACTTCGGCGACCGGGCGGCGCAGCAGACCGGTGTTGATCTCGAGAGCGATTCCATTCCGGACGCAGGCTGCCAGCACGGCGCGGATCTCTTGCTCGTAGCGCTGAGGGTCAAACGGACCGTAGACCTGCGAACCGTAGTGTTTGACGACGTCCATGTGTGCCAGGATGTCGAAGCCGCCGGCAGCCGCCATCCGCTCCAGCTCGCAGAAGTAATCTCGGTAAGCCTGATCCTGGCTGCGATGATAGAAAGCCCGATCCCATATCAAAGTCCCATCCACCCAGTGCAGTGCGCCCAGGCTGTAATCCCAGGGGAAGCGCGCCAGCACCGGCACGATGCTGTCCGCGTAGCAGTGAGGCTCGCCGATCTCGATGCCGGCCCGAATGGTCAGCGATCCGTCGAAATCGTGCCGGCAGCGCTCGAGCTCCTCCCACCAGTCATCGAAACGCAGGTAACCGTAGGCCGCGTCCTCCGGCCGCAGGTCGAAGTGTTCGGCAAAACCGATCTCAGACAGGCCGTGGGCGACGGCGGCGCGGCACATCTCCGCCATCGGAGTGTCACAGTCAGAGGAGAACGCCGTGTGGATGTGGTAGTCGTGCGGGCGAGTATCGGCCATTGTCCTGGAGCCGGCGCAGCGGCATGGAGTGTGCACATTATAAGCGGGGCGGCAGGCGGGCCGAAGCCGGGCTGCACGGGTAGAATCAGGTCATGCCCAGGGTCAGAGATCTCCTGCACAGGCGACAGGCGCGCCGAACGCACGCCGGGCGCCGACGCGCCTGGGTGACGGCCGGGCTGGCCTTATTCGGGGCCGCCTTCGTTGCGGCCGGCTTGGCGGCTATGCTCGGGGCGGCGCTGCTGGGCGACCTGCGCCAGGGGCTGCCGCCGGTGGACCAGATCGAGACGATCTTCGATCCGGCCACCGGCGGCGCGCCACGCAGCACGCTGTGGCTCGATAGCAGCGGCAGCTACCTGTTGTATGAGGCGGCCAACCCAGCCTCGGCGGCGCGGCGCGGGGTCAGCCTGAATCCGGCCTCGCCGGACGTGGCGCCGCCGGCGCTCGTCCAGGCGACAGTCGCCTTCGTTGATCCCGGCTTCTGGGATCACCGCGGCTATGAGGCTGAATGGTTGTGGAGCTGCGTGTGGGCAGGTCTGACCGGGCAGTCTGTGCCCGAGGGGGGAACCATCACGCAGCGGTTGGTGCGCAGCGCGTTGGCGCCGGCCGGCGATGCGGCTCTCCATCCGCTGGCGCGAGCGATCCGCGAGGCGCTGCTGGCCGCCGAGCTGACGCGTACCTACGACCGTGAGACCATCCTGACCTGGTACCTCAACAGCGCCTATTACGGTGAGGAGGCCTATGGGGCCGACGCCGCGGCGCTGGTCTACTTCGGGAAGCACGCCGCGCAGCTGGACCTGGGCGAGAGCGCGCTGTTGGCCGGTCTGCCGCTCGATGTGCGCGCTGACCCGTTCAGGTCACCGCAGCGGGCCAAAGCGCTCCAGGCCGCCGTGCTCGAGGCCCTCCTGAGCGCCGGCCTCCTCCCAGCTGAGACGGCGCAGGCGGCGCTCTCGGACTCGCTCGAGCTGGTTTCCCCGTCGCCGGCTCCGGCCATCCGCGCGCCGGCCTTCACCCGCGCCGCCATGCGCCAGATGGAAGAGCGCTTTGGCACGGAGTTCCTTCACCGCAGCGGGCTGCGCATC
>DAIRVC010000024.1:0-23938 GCA_036803025.1 Anaerolineales bacterium | reverse complement strand
GGCAGCACGGCGAGCGCCTGCAATTCCGCGGGGAGTACTTCAAGCTCAGCCTGATGACGCCGTTCTTCAACCCCGGACCGATCAGCCACCCGCAAATCCCGATCTATCTCTCCGGTGTCAACCCGGGCCTGGCGCGCCTGGCGGGCGAAATCGCCGACGGCTATCATGCCCACCCGCTCCATTCGGCCCGCCACCTGCGGGAGGTCGTCCGCCCGGCGTTGGCCGAAGGCGCGGCGCGCGCCGGACGCAGTGCCGGCGAGATCGCGCTATCCACGACGGCCTTTGTGGTCAGCTCTCCGAGCGAGGCCGACCTGGTCCGCTTCCAGATCGCCTTCTATGCCTCGACACCCTCCTACCGGCCGGTCTTGGCCCTGCACGGCTGGGGCGATGTGGCCGACGAGCTGGGGCGTCTCTCCCGGCGCAAGGCCTGGGAGCAGATGACGCCGCTGATCAGCGACGCGATGCTGGATGAATTCGCCGTCGTGGCCGAACCGGCCGGAGTGCCCGCCGGACTGCGTCGGCGCTACGCCGGATTGGTCGATCGGCTGACCCTGTACCTGCCCTTCAGCCCCGGGGTGCAGGATGATTTCTGGCAACAGGTGGCCTCGGAACTGCGCAGCGCATGACCTTGATTGTTGACGCGCACAGCGACATTGCCTGGAACGCGCTGACGTTCGGACGCGACGTCCTTCGCCCGGTGATGATCACGCGCGAGTTGGAGCGCGACACGCTCACCCCGTCGCGCAACCGCGGCCAGGCCCTCGTCGGCTGGCCGGAGTGGCTCCTGGGCCGCGTGGCAGTCGTCTTCGCCTCACTCTTCGCCGCCCCGGTCCATCGCGCCGAGGCTGGCTGGGAGGTGCTGCACTACGCCACGCCCGACGCGGCCCGCAGTCTGCTCCTGGCGCAGTTGGACTACTACGAACGCCTGGTAGGCGAGAATCCCGAGAAGCTGATGCTGCTGCGCACCCGCCGCGACCTCGACGGCCTGATGCAGGCCTGGCAGAGTAACGACCTCCGGGAGCGGCGCGTCGGGCTGCTTCTGATGATGGAGGGCGCCGAGGCGCTGCGCCATCCGGACGAGCTGCCCGAGTGGCAGGCACGCGGCTTGCGCCTGCTGGCGCCGGCCTGGGCGGCGACCCGCTACGCCGGCGGCAGCGGTGAGCCGGGCGGATTCACCGCCGCCGGCCGACGGCTGCTCGAAGTCACCGCCGAGTTGGGCTTGATGCTCGACCTCACACATCTTGACGATGCCGGCGTTCTCGAAGCCCTCGACAGTTTTCCGGGGACACTGCTCGCCTCACACAGCAATCCGCGCGCCCTGGGCCACAGCCTGTATGCCAACCGGCATCTGACCGATGCGGCCATCCGCCGCCTGGCGGAAAGGGGCGGCGTGATGGGAATCGTCCCGTACAACCGCTTTCTGCGGCGAGGTTGGGAATATCCCGACCCCCGCCAGAGCGTCAGCCTGGACGACGTCTTCGCCCACATCGACTATGTCTGCCAGCTGGTCGGCAATGCCAGCCATGTCGGCCTGGGGAGCGATTTCGACGGCGGCTTCGGATTGGAGTCGATTCCAGTCGGCCTTGACAGCGTCGCCGACCTGGGGTTAATTGGCGATACGCTCAGCCGACACGGCTATCCGGCGGCGCAGGTCGAGGCCGTCCTCAGTGGGAACTGGCTGGGTCTGCTGCAGCGGGGGCTCCCGGAGACATGAAGCATGCCAACCCGTAAGCTCACTCCGGTCCAGGTCCGGCGGGCCAGGCGCCGAATGACCCTGGTCCTCATCGGATTGATCATCTTCGCCATCGGCGTGCAGCCCGACCTCATCGGCATGAACCGCAGCCCGATCGTTGGATTCGTCCAGGTGGGGGTCTGGCTTACCGGGCTGGCGCTGCTCCTGATCAGCGCCGCGGCGACCGTCAAGGTCGTTCGCAATGGCAGGCCGACCTCCCTGCGGGCCGACATCGGCACCCGCCTGATCGCCACCGGCTACGTCATCGCCGCGGTCGCCTCGCTGGCCGACTTCATCAGCATCGGCGCCCACCGCATGCCATCCCCGTGGTTCGGACAGGTTCAGGTGATCGGATTGGTCACCGGGGTGCTGGCCAGTCTGCTTGGACTGGTGCTGTACTGGCCGCGCCGGATCGAATCCCAGCCCTCGGCCTGAATCGTTCCTCCGGAGAATGCTGACGGGCCGCACGCGGCCCGTCAGTTGCTTCTTGTCGGAGTGGATCTCCCTCAGCCGCTCTGACCCGCCATCTTCTCGCTCGAGTGACCGGGGAAGACCTTCCCGCCCGGGCGGAGCGCCGTGTAGGCGTAGTTGACCGCCACCGTCACCTGCCCATACCCGATGACGATCAGGTTGAGCGGATCGAGATCCTCCTGCAGCGCCAGGTCGCCGGCGGCGTACACGCCCGGCAGGTTGGTCTCCATCTTGTGATTGACCTTGACGTAGCGGCGCCCGATGGTCTCCACCCCCCATTCGCGGATCGGCCCCAGATCGGCCTTGAAGCCCAGCGCCAGCAGGACGGCGTCGAGTTCGAGCGTCGTTTCCGCCTGGGTGCGGTTGTCGAAAATGACCGCCCGCTCGAGGCGCGTCTCACCTTCCAGTCGGCGAAGCTCATGGAAGATGCGCACATCGACGCCGGAGGACATCAGGGCGTTGACCGAAGTGTCATGGGCACGAAAACCCTCCCGGCGATGGATCAGGGTGACATGGGCGGCGATCGGCTGCAGCGCCAGCGCCCAATCGACCGCGCTGTCTCCCCCGCCGACGACCAGGACCCGCTGGCCAGCGTACACGTCCAGATCCCTGACCAGATATTCGAGGCCGCGCCCCTCGAACTGCTGTGCCTGGTCGCCGGGAAGCTTGACCGGCTCGAAGGCGCCGATGCCGGCCGTCAACACCACGACGCGGGAAAGGTGCTCACCCTTGTCGGTCTTGATCTGCCAGCACTGCTGGCCGGCCTGGCCCCCCGGCAGAGGCACTTGCTTGAGTGTCGACGCCAACTCACCCAGCGCCCAGGCTGGATGCCAGCGTTCAGCCTGCTTGACCAGATTGGCGACCAGTTCCTTCGAGAGGATGCCGGGCAGGCCGGGCGTGTCGTAGATGATCTTTTCCGGGTACAGGGCGATCAACTGACCGCCGGCCTGAGGCAGCGCGTCCAGGATCTTGACGGACAGCTCGCGCATCCCGGCATAGAAAGCGCCGAACAATCCTGACGGTCCGGCGCCGACGAACGTGATATCGAAGACCTTCTCGGTTGCGGAGGCACTCACGCGAATCTCCTGGGGATGGGACAGCGGATTATAAAGGGGCGGCTCGACGGGTGTCAATCAGTGCCCGGCGGCGCAAGCGCGCCTAGACGCCGAACGGGCTGAAGAGTGCCGCGGCCGCCAGGACGGCGACCAACCCGCCTGCGGCCAGCACCCCACCCCGCACGCGACGCCAGGGGCGCCGATCGACCAGCAGCAGGCGGCCCTCTTCCACCCCCACCGGCTCCAGGCGCGGCCCGAACCCGGCGGCTAACAACGCGCCGGCCAGCAGGCCGCCCAGGTGACCCCAGTTGTCGATGCCCGGCATCAACCCCAGGCCCAGGTTCAGCAGCGCCACGAGGACGATCTGACGCAACTGGACCTGGCTGGCCGGGCCGAAGGTCTTGCGGTGCCGGTAAAGGAAGACGCCCAGCGCGCCCAGCAGGCCGAAGATCGCTCCCGAGGCGCCGACGGATCGATACGGGCTGAAGGCCAGGCTGAGCGTCACGCCGGCCACACCGGCCAGCAGGTAGAAGGTCAGCAAGCGCGGCGTGCCGAACAGCCGCTCGACCGCCGGGCCGATGGCATTCAGGGAGTACATGTTGGCGAAGAGATGCAGCAGGCCGGCGTGGAGCAAGAGGGGCGTGACCAGGCGCCAGACTTGGCCGCTGCGGATGGCCGGTCCGAACTTGGCCCCCCACTCCAGCACCCAGTCGAAGCCGGCGATCTGCAAACTGACTTCCTGCGCGAGGAAGACCAGGATTGTGGAGCCCAGGATGGCATAGGTGGCCGGGAAGCGCCGCAGACGGCGCCGTAGCGGGGACTCCGCGCCCGCGACCGGCGAGGCCGGGGGCGCCGCCGGAAGCGAGGTCACAGGCTCACCCGGCGCGGGTGGACGCGGTGATGCTCGGCCTCGATAATCGACACGATCGCATCGACCGCCTCATCCAGTCTGCCGGTCGGGTTGAAGACCAGATAATCGAAGTTGCCCAGGTGCGCCAGCTCTTCTCTGGCGGTGGCGATGCGCAAGGCCAGGCCGTCGGGCGTCTCGGTCTTGCGTGCCCGAAGCCGATCGATCAGCTCCTCGTCGCTCACCGTCGACAGGAAGATGAGCAGCGCCTCGGGACACAGGCGCCGGACCGTCTCCGCTCCCTGGACGTCGATGCGCAGGACGACGTCTTTCCCGCTGGCCAGCGCCTGACGGACGTGCGCCTTGGGGATACCTTTGTGCTCGTTGTACACCAGCGCGTGTTCGAGGAGCTCGTCGGCGGCGATCATGCGCTCGAACTCCTGACGCGTGACGAAGTAGTAGTCGCGGCCGTGCACCTCACCGGCTCGCTGCGCCCGGCTGGTGGCGGTGACGACGAAGTGGAACGGCAGCCCGCGCTCCTTCATGCACCGCACCACGCTGTCTTTGCCTACGCCGGACGGGCCGGAGATGACGATCAGGAACGGCGGCGATTCGAGGGCGCCCGGCGGGTAATCCAAGGGTTGAGACCTCTCGCAGCGCTCAGTATAATCCAAGTAGGAGAGGCGAAAGATGCCGGTCTACGAATACCGCTGCCAGGATTGCCGCAGACGCGCCTCGCTGTATCAGACCTACGCCGAATACGGCAGTGTTCCGGTGAACTGCCCGCACTGCGGCGGCGCTAACCTGCGCCGCTTGATCAGCCGCGTGCGCTTCGCCCGCTCGGAAGACTCGCGCCTCGAATCACTCAGCGACCCGGGCGAATGGGACGGCGTGGACGAAAGCGACCCCCGCTCGCTCGGGCGGATGATGCGCAAGATGGGTCATGAGATGGGCGAGGACATGCCGCCCGAGTTCGATGAGGTCGTCGACCGCCTGGAGGCGGGCCAGGATCCGGAAGACATCGAGCAGGACCTGCCCGATCTGGGAGCCGGCGACGGGGGGTTCGACGAGGATCTGTAGGCGGTCTGCGAAGGCCGCCGGCTTGCCCGGCGGCCTTCGGAGTCAAGAACCCGCACAATGGTCGGCTAGTGCGGGCCGGCGAGCCGCAGCTGACCGCGGATTTCCCCGCCAGGGAAGTCCCCCGGCCCGGTATTGGTGGGCGCCACACCGTCGTTGGTGTGGACGTTGATGTACGCCCCTCCAGCCTGAATCGCCTCGACCACGTCGCCGAGATCGGCCCAGCCGCAGGCGTTGCCGCTATCGGGGGCCGTCAACCTCCCCTGGGCCAGGATGCCGGAGAAGGGCCCTGAGCCGGCCGTTCCCAAGAACAACGTGACGCCGACCGGGCCGTTCACGCCGGACGCGGCGCAGTGGATGTGCGAGGCGACCACATTCTCGATGTTGGCGACGATCAACGTGTAGCCGAGCTGGGCGGCCGAAGCATCCCAGGTGAGATGCGCCGCGCCTCTGGCGCTGGTCTCGCGGGCGGGGACCTCCGACCGGCCATTCAGGGGCGCGACGAACTTGGCGAAGTCGGGAGGGACGGCCGAAGCCGTCGTGGTAACCAGTAAGGCAAGCGCTACTGGCAGGACGGACAACAAATGCCTTTTCACCGCATACCTCCTCACTAAGTCATTGACCGCTACCAATCCAGTTCGCGTGCCGTGACCATTTGTTAGCGCGGGATGCCCTCCTTTCCTTTCGTTGCGAATCGCCGCCTGAGCGGCGAGTGCCCGGTGAAGACCAGCACAGAGGCCCCCGGGCGTCTGGCTGTGCCCAGGAATACGCCGAAAACCCAGATCTCGGATCTCCGGCTGGCATCCCGTTCAGCCTGCTGTTCTTAGGGGAGTGACGAAGCAGAGGAGCACCGCCCCCTGAAGTCTGCCGGATGTGGCAGACTGCGCGGGCCGGTCACGGGCTCAGCCTTGCGCCAGGCGCCGTTCCACCACGCGGCGGATTTCTTCCTGAACCGCCTCGACCGGCGGGGTGGCCTCAATGACCACCCAACGCTCCGGCTCTGACGCGGCGAGTGCCAGGTAGCCCTGGCGCACACGGCCGTGGAACTCGATGGCATACGCGTCCAGGCGGTTCCACTCGCCCTCGCGCTGCTTTCGGCGCAGGCCGTCTTCCACGGGCAGGTCGAGCAGCAGCGTGAGGTCGGGGGCTAATCCGCCGGTGGCGAAGCGCGTCACCTGGCGCAAGGTCTCGAGGGCCAAACGGTGTCCATAGCCCTGGTAGGCCAGGCTGGCGTCGTAATAGCGGTCGCACACGACCAGACCGCCGGTCGATAGGTGCGGGCGCAAGACCTCGTCGACCAGCTGGGCGCGCGAGGCCGAGAAGAGCAGGAACTCGGTGCGCGGGTTCATGCCGGTGTTGTGCAGGTCCATCAACGTGCGGCGGATCTGGTCGCCGATGGCGGTGCCGCCCGGCTCGCGCGTGAACAAGACCGGGAGGCCGCGCGCCTGCAGATGCTCGGCCAGCCAGCGGGCCTGGGTGGTCTTTCCGCCCCCCTCGGGGCCCTCGAGCGTGATGAAGGCGGTCACTGGCGGAAGATGCGCACGCGGCGGTGCGGCTCCTTGCCGTAAGAATGCGAGATCAGGTTGGCCTGGCGAGCCAGTTGATGCTGCAAGCGGCGGATGTAGGAAGAGGCCGGCGTCAGGTCAAATGAGCGCGCCCCGTCCAGCACAGCCTGGATGGCCTGCTGGGTTTCTTGAAGAGCGCCATCCATCGATGGGTCGGTCGGCGGCACCGCCTGCAGGTTGAAGAGATCGATGAGGAAGTTCTCCATCTGGGCCACGGTGTTGGCCCGCAGGACGTAGACGGGCATGTGCCGCGCTTCGGCGTCGGCGATCAGCTTCTGGTGGCGGCGGTAGTAGGCCCGCAGTGTGACCAGCACGTCGGCCTCGCCGACCTGGTCGGCCAGCACGGCCGGGACATGCAGGCGGCGGGCGGCCTGACGCAGCCGGTTGCGGGCGACACCATAGGCATAGACGCGCACCGGTTTGAGCGGCTGGCCGGGCAGGTGCGGAGGCGTGGGCGAGAACGGCAGCCCATTGGTCTCCGCACCGCCGATGGTTGGCAGTGCGGCGTGCCGACGCTGGCCCACCTCGAGGCCGCGCGGCGGCGGGGCCGGGGCGGCCAGCGTTTCGATGTGCAGCTCGCCCCTCTCATCCACCGAGCGCAGCTCGGGCAGAAGTGGGCGCCCGCGCAGCATGGCGTCCACCGCCGCGCCGACATCATGATGCACGGCCAGGTGGCTGCGGTCCTGGATCTCGATCAACGTATCGAAGGTCGGCGGGGCGCGGCGCTCGAGCACGGTCTTCTGCGTCCCGCGCCGGCGGGCCTCTTCATCAGAGAGCGTCACCGACTCGATCCCGCCGATCAGATCCGAGAGGGTCGGGTTGAGCAGCAGGTTCTCGAGCGTGTTTCCGTGCGCGGTGCCGATCAGCTGGACGCCGCGCTCGGCGATCGTCCGGGCGGCGGCCGCCTCCAGCTCGCGCCCGATCTCGTCGATGACGATCACTTCCGGATTGTGGTTCTCGACCGCCTCGATCATCACCTCGTGCTGCAGTGCCGGTTGGCGCACCTGCATGCGGCGCGAGCGGCCGATGGCCGGGTGGGGCACATCCCCGTCGCCGGCGATCTCGTTGGAGGTGTCGACAATGACGACGCGTTTGCCCTCGGCCAGGATGCGCGCCGCTTCGCGCAGCATGGTCGTCTTGCCGATGCCCGGCCGGCCCAGGAGCATGACGCTCTTCCCGCTGGTGATGATGTCCTGGATGATGTCGGTCGTCCCGTAGACCGCCCGGCCGACGCGGCAGGTCAGACCGACGATGTGGCCGTGACGATTGCGAATGGCGGAGATGCGATGCAGCGTGCGCTCCATGCCGGCCCGGTTGTCGTCGTCGAACTCGCCGATGCGCTCCGTGACATAGTCGATTTGCTCGCGGCGGACCTCATCGTCGCTGAGCGCGGTCTCGCCGTCGATGAAGCGGGCCGTGGGAACGCGCCCCAGGTCAAGGATGACCTCCAGGAGCTCGTCCTTGCGGTTGAGCATGGTCAATTTGCGGGCGACCTCGGGCGGCAGGACACCCAGCATGGCTTCGAGATCGTCGGTGATGCGCTGACCAATCATGGGCGCTGCCCCGCTTTCGGCGCCGGCGGGCGATCGCGCAGGCGGGCGAAGGGCGCCGTCGGTTCGGCCTGCGTGCCCTCGATCGCCGGCAGCCGCGCCAGCGCTGGGCGCCGCACCGTGGCCGCCAGGCGCTTGACCATCACCGCCTGGCTGGCACACAGCTTGAAACCCAGCCGCTCCAGCGTGCTGTTCATCCAGCCCTGGTACGAGCGCACGCAGATGAACACCGGCCGCACGCGGCTAAGCGGCCCATGCGCCAGGAAGTCGAGCAGCAACGCGTGCGTCTGCTCGGCGGCCGGATGGAAGTATGGCTGGACCCAAGTGGCGAGCGGGCCGCGCTCCACCTCCAGGTAGCCCAGCAACTCACCCCCCTGACAATACACCAGGCCGCGGCTCCCCCTGGTCGGCGGTGGCTCGATTTGCTGCACAAGCGCTGGGACGAGATTGGCGTACAGAAAGTGGACCGCCGCGCGGTCCGCCCCGGTCTCCGTCCGCCAGAGCTGCCGGTCCTCCGATCCAGGTGCGGCGTAGATCGTCTCGTTCGACGTCGGCAGTCCCCAGATGTTCTGGCGGGCGTAGATGGCGAAGCCGGCCCGCCGCAGGCCTTCGAACGCCGGGCTGTCCTCATCCACTTCGGCCGCCAGATTCAGCGCGCCGCGCTCACCGGCCGCCTGGCAGACACCCTCCAGGAGGGCCAGTCCGGAGGTGGACGAGAGCGCCTCCTCCGGGGTGATGAAGGTCAAACGCGCCAGTGTGTCACTGTTGTGGTGGAGGATCTGGGCCACGGCCGCCGCATCGTCCGGCTGGCTTGGGCGGGACACCAACGTGTGGACGTTGAGCGTCGGCGAGACGAGCCCGAGGAGCGTGTTGGTCAACGTGTGGTGGCCGCGAGAGTACGCCTGCTGTGCATCCAGACACACGCCGCGATCACGCAGGCGACGGAGCAGGCTCAGGTCGCGCCAATCGAGGGGGCGGATCACGGCTGGCTCACCCTCGCACCAGGTCGAGGAACAGCCGGTGGAAGCGATCGTCGTCGGTCAGCTCGGGGTGGAAGGAGGTCGCCAACAGCCGGCCCTGCCGGGCGGCGACGATCCGCTCCGCGTCGGGCAGCCGCGCCAATACCTCCACCTGGGGGCCGACGCGCTCGATCAGCGGCGCGCGGATGAAGACCGCCTGGAAAGGCTGCTGCTCCCCGTCGGCCAGGGCCGGCACGGTCAGATCGGTGATGAAGCTGTCCACCTGGCGGCCGAAGGCGTTGCGCTCGACGGTGATGTCCATCAGACCCAAGAGCGGCTGGTCGCGCCGGGCATCGCGAGAAAGGAGGATCGCGCCGGCGCAGGTGCCCCACATGGCGCGCTCGGTCCCGAAGCGGCGCAGCGGCTCGACCAACTGGAATGTGGCCGCCAGCTTTCCGATCGTGGTCGACTCGCCGCCGGGCAGGATCAGACCATCCAGGCCGTCGAGTTGATCCGGCAGCCGGACCAGGCGGCACTCAGCCCCAAGCCGACGCAGCACAGCCAGGTGTTCGGCGAAATCCCCCTGCAGCGCCAGAACGCCGATCCTCATGCCTGCTTCGCCTGCTTCTGCTTCCCACTCCAGCCGTCGATCTCGATGGCGATGACCGAGGTGATCGCCATCTCCTTCTCGGTGATCGGCCGGTAGTCTACACCCGGCCGCAGGTCGGGGAAGTACTTGTCCAGCAGGGCTTGCAGGGCACGGCGCTTCTCGTCTTCGGTCTCAGCCAGACGGGCGCGACCGAAGACCACCGCGCCGGCGTATTCGTTGCTGAACTCGAGGGCCGTGTCGGCCGGGAGCAGCCGACCCATTTCGGCGACACTGAAACACACGCGCGGGTTGCGCAGCAGATTGGCGCGCGTGCGCCCCTCGGCGGCAGTGTGGAAGTAGATGCGGCGGTTGGCCTCGTCGAACCAGAATAGGCTCGAATGCAGGAAGGGTTGATCGTCGACGGAGGTGGCGGTGAAGCCGTAGGGGGCACGCACAAGCAGCGCGCGGATGCCCTCTTCCGGCATCGCCCGGTCCTTGCGGCGGATGCGGGTCCAGTCTTCGACGCTCATGGGAGTCGCGGGGTTACCAGCCGCGCACGGCCAGTCGTTCCGACTCGGGCAGGCTGGTCACGCCGATGCCGACCATGGCGTCGCCCAGGCCGCGGCTGATCTCGGCGATGATCTTGGGGTCGTTGAAGTGAGTGGTCGCCTCGACAATGGCCTTGCCGCGCCGGGCCGGGTCGCCGGATTTGAAGATGCCCGATCCGACGAAGACGCCGTCGACGCCGAGCTGCATCATCAGCGCCGCGTCGGCCGGGGTGGCGATACCCCCGGCGGCGAAGTTGACCACCGGCAGTCGGCCGAGCTGGCGGGTCTCCTTGATCAGCTCGTAGGGCGCGCCGATCTCCTTGGCGAAGGCCATCAGCTCCTCGTCGGGCATGTTCTCCAGCCGGCGGATCTCGCCGAAGACCGCCCGGGCGTGCCGGACCGCCTCGACCACGTCGCCGGTTCCGGCTTCGCCCTTGGTGCGGATCATGGCCGCGCCTTCGCCGATGCGGCGCAGGGCTTCGCCCAAGTTGCGGCAGCCGCACACGAAGGGGACCTTGAACGGGTGCTTGTCGATATGATGCGATTCGTCGGCCGGGGTGAGCACCTCGGACTCGTCGATGTAATCCACGCCCAGAGCCTCGAGCACCTGGGCTTCGACGAAGTGCCCAATGCGGCACTTGGCCATCACCGGGATGGTGACCGACTGCATGATCTGGATGATCAACTCCGGATCGCTCATGCGCGCCACGCCGCCGTGGGCGCGAATGTCGGCCGGGACGCGCTCGAGAGCCATGACCGCCACGGCGCCAGCCTCTTCGGCGATGCGGGCGTGCTCAGGCGTGACCACATCCATGATCACGCCCCCCTTGAGCATCTGCGCCAAACCCTTCTTCACCGCGAATGTACCGACCTGCTTCTCCACATTGCCTCCCCGACACGAACGGCCTTCATCTGCATTCTACCATGCGGGTTAAGAGCCGGTCCTCAACGGGCGAGTAGGGCCACTGCCCGGTCCCAGGGGGATGCGGTCCGGCGTGGCCGAGGTCGCATTAGGCAGGCAATGGGGCCGCATTCCCCCCTTGACAGGCGCCCATTCCCGCGTACAATTAGTACAAAACGACAATGAGACAATCAGACAATTCAGACATTGGAGCCGGGGGATTAGACCCGGCCCATCAGGAGACGGAGTTGACCATGAATCCCAACACTTCCTCCGAGGAACGATTGATGGCGACCCTGGCGCACGCCTCGGTTGTCCTGAGCGGGCCCGGCATCCTGGTCGGGGTCCTGATCTGGCTGACTCAACGTGAGAAGTCCGCCTTTGCCAGCGGGCAGGGGCTCCAGGCGGCCGTGTACCAGCTATTGGGGATGATCGCCTTTGCGGCCCTGTGGATCATCTGGGGAATCTTCTACGCCATCTCGATGATCCCGATGATCCGCGAGGCGGAGCGGTATGAGTCGGCGCCGCCGGCGATCTTCTGGGTGGCGCTGATCTCGATGGGGCTGCCCCTGCTTCTGATGCTGGCCTGGGGCGCCTACGGGCTGTGGGGGGCGCTGGAGTGCTACCGCGGCCGCGAGTTCCGCTACGCGATTCTGGGCAGGAAGCTTCTCGGGTGACGGCCGGCGTGGCGACGACTGACGGATGTCAGGCGCCGCTTGCGCGAGGTGGGGATCGATGAACGTCGAGATCGATTTCCGCAGTCATGTCCCGATCTACCTGCAGATCATTGAACAGATCGAGCGGCAGCTGGCGGAGGGAATCCTCGGACCGGGCGATCAGCTCCCCACGGTCCGGCAACTGGCCGCCGACTTGCGGGTCAACTTCAACACCGTGGCGCGCGCCTACCGGCTGCTAGATGAGGCCGGTGTGATCTCGACCCAGCAGGGCCGGGGGACCTACGCGCTGGAACGGTTGCCGGCCGACAGGCGGGCCGGGCTGCGCAAGATGACGCTGGAGGAAATGGCCCGCTCGTTTCTGGCGGATGCCGCGCGGCGGCGATACAGCCCGGACGAAGCCGAGGCCGTTGTGAGAGATCTGACCGGCCGCTGGCGCAAGGAAGGCAAACCGCCGGCGGATGGCGAATCGTAACCACCATGAGGAGGGTTTCTGAAATGACTAGGCAGCGAGCGACCCAGGTCGAGCAGGGCCCGCGGCGGGCGGACGGGTCGGGGCGAGTGCCGGGCGTGGCCCTGGGTCTCTGGTTCCTTCTGATGACGGTGGCTTCCGTCCTGGCTCTGGTCCTGGGTCTGCGGGGCGCCGGGGCGGGCTGGATCGTCGGCGTGCTTGTCGGGTTGACGGCGCTGGCCTTCTACGTCCTCTTCGCCCTGAAGGTTGCCGATCAATGGGAGAAGGGGGTCGTGCTGCGCTTAGGGCGTTTCGCCGGCCTGCGCGGTCCGGGCCTGTTTTGGATCGTACCGATCGTCGACCGCATCCCCTTGTGGATCGACCACCGCGTCATGGTCACCCCGTTCAGCGCTGAGAAGACGCTGACCAAGGACACGGTTCCGGTCGACGTCGACGCCGTCCTGTTCTGGCTGGTGTGGGATGCGGAGAAAGCGGCCTTGGAGGTCGAGGACTACCGGGCGGCCATCGCCTGGGCGGCGCAGACAGCGCTGCGCGAGGTCATCGGGCAGATGCCGCTGGCCGATATCCTCGTCGGTCGGGCGCGCATGGATGAGGACCTGCAGAAGATCATCGACGCCCGGACCACACCCTGGGGCATCACGGTCCAGTCGGTCGAGATCCGTGACGTGGTCATCCCGCAGGACCTGGAAGATGCCATGAGCCGCCAGGCGCAGGCCGAGCGTGAGCGCCAGGCGCGCGTCATCCTGGGCGAGTCGGAGAAGCAGATCGCCCAGTCCTTCGCCGATGCCTCGCAGGCCTACCGCGACAATCCGACCGCGCTGCACCTGCGGGCGATGAACATGCTCTTCGAAGGGTTGAAGGAGAAGGGAGCGCTGGTGATCGTGCCCTCCAGCGCCGTCGACACCATGAACCTGGGTGGTCTGAGCGGGATGGTATCGCTCGCCCGCCAGGGGACGGCGGAGGCGAAGTGAGCCATGGCCGAAGAGGCTGAGTGGGAGTATCGCGTCATCAGTTTTGGGGGCATCTTGCGCTCAACCAAAGACGAGGACATGGAAGCCGAGCTCAACGCGCTCGGGGCGGAGGGTTGGGAGGTGGTCAGCGGCCTGGCGCGCGAGAACACCTTCAAGATCACCGTGCTGGCCAAACGGCCGTTGAGCGCCAACGTCCGGCGCAAGCGAACCGCGCCGCCGAGTCCCTGGTGAGAGACAGGCACGACGGACGCAATTCCGCTTGCCGGAGAATCCAGAGCGTCGGACACCCCCGCGAGCAGCCTTTGGAGCCTCCCGCATTTGAGGGGCGCCCCCCACATTCGAGGATCACCGGACTCCCTCGATGGGCTCTGTGTCCGTAGCCGGCTTGCGTGTAGTGTGGGGATGCCCGCAAGCCCGCCGAGGATCAAGGAGAGACAGGTCGATGATCGAAGTGCAGGGGCTTGCCAAACACTTCGGGGCCGTGCGGGCCGTGGACGGGCTGACTTTCAGGGCCGAGCAGGGTGAGGTCCTGGGGCTGCTCGGGCCGAACGGTGCCGGGAAGACGACCACGTTGCGGATGCTCTCGACCGTGTTGCTTCCGTCGGCTGGGACAGCGCAGGTGGGCGGCCATGACGTACGCTCGCAGGCGACCGCCGTCCGGGCCGATCTGGGGGTGCTGCCGGAGTATTGGGGCCTGTACGGGCGTCTGACGCCGCGCGAGCACCTGCGCTACTTCGGCCGGCTGCACGGCCTGCAAGGAGCGGCGCTGGAAGCGCGCATCCAGACGCTCATCGCCGATCTAGAGATGGACGAGTACGCCGACCGACGCTGCGAGCCGTTCTCGAAAGGCATGAAACAGAAGGTCGCCCTGGGGCGGGCGTTGATTCACAACCCGCAGCACCTGCTGCTGGACGAGCCCACCGCCGGGTTGGATGTGATGAGCGCGCGCAACGTGCGCGACCTGATCGAACGCTTCCGCGCAGAAGGCCGCTGCGTCATCCTGTCGACGCACATCCTGAGTGAGGCGGAGCGGCTATGTGACCGACTGACGATCGTCGACCATGGCCGGGTCGTGGCCAGCGGGACGCCGGCCGACCTGCTGAGGCAGACCGGCCAGGCGACTCTCGAGGAAGCCTTCGTCCAGCTGGTGGGGGAACTGGAGGAGGTGGCGGGGTGACGGTCCTGTTGGTCTGGTTCAAGGAGTTGCTGGACACGCTGCGGGACCGCCGCACGCTGGCCGCAATGGTCATCGGCCCGGTCCTGGTCATGCCCGTGTTCGTCCTGCTGCCGCAGACACTGTTGCAGCGTCAGGCCGAGGCTCAGGAGCAGTCGACCATCCGGGCCGTGTTCGTGGGCGCGGAGAACGGCCCGAAGCTGGTCGCGACGCTCCTGGCCAGCGGCGAGATCGAACGTGTCGAAGCGGACGAGCCGCGCCGGCTGCTGCAAGAGGACGGCGCGGACGTGGGCCTGGTGATCCCGCCCGGTTTCGAGGCCTCTCTGGCGCAGGGCCGGACGGCGGTGGTGCAAATGCTGGTGGACCAAAGCGACATGTTCTCGGTCCAGGCCGAGCGCTTCCGGACGTTGCTTTCGGGGTACAACCAGGCGGTGGTGACGCAGCGGCTGGAGGCCTTGGGCATCGACCCGCAGCAGCTTGTGCCCTTCACCATCGAGGACGTGAACATCGCCACGCCGCAACAGATGGGCGGTTCGTTTCTGGGGATGATGCTGCCGATGTTCATTGTGTTGTGGGCGCTGGTGGGTGGTATGTACACGGCCATCGACGTCACTGCCGGCGAGAAGGAGCGGCTGACGCTCGAGCCGCTGTTGACGACGCCCGTGCAGCGCCGCACCCTGGTGCTGGGCAAGCTGCTGGCGGTCGTGACGACGTCGTTGGTGGCGCTAATCCTGGCCGTTGCCAGCATGCTGATCGCTTTCGCCGTCGCCCCGCCGGTGAGCGGGAACACCGGCCTGGGGATCGACCTTCCAACGGCGGCGCTCTTGATGGCCGCGGCCCTGCCGGTCGTGGTCCTGTTCTCGGCGCTTGAAATGGCCGTCTGCCTGCTGGCGCGCAGCTTCAAGGAGGCGCAGAACTACATCGTGCCGATGCAGTTCGCGGTGTTGATCCCGGCCATGGCGGTCATGGTGCTGCCCGATCTCTCGCCCAGCTTGCCGTCCTTTGCCATCCCGGTCTTCAGCACGTTGGTGATCCTGCGTGACCTGTTCCTGGGCCAGGTCGAGCCGGCCTCCTTTGGGCTGATGGTCGGCTCCTCCCTGGTCTATGCCGCCCTGGCGGTGGGCCTGGCCATCTGGCAGTTCGGGCGCGAGAAGGTCCTCTTCCGGACCTGATCCGGCCGGTGTTTCCCGTGAAACAGGGGCTGCTCGGCCAGGAGCCGGACAGCCCCTGTCCACGGGAGTGTGGGAGCCGGGCCGGGCGCGCCGCCGGCCGGCGGCTAAGGATCGGGAGGCTGTTTCACGTGAAACGTCTTGGGGTTGCTCGGCAGCCCCGTGGGAGGCCCAATGGATACGAATGAACTGGTCCGACTGCTTCCGCTCCTGGCGCCGCTCATCCTGATCGAGTTGGTGCTCCTCATCGCCGGGTTCATCGACTTGGCCAAGGCCGAGCGCCGCACCCGCGGCCCCAAGTGGGTCTGGGCCGTGGTGATGTTCCTCTCGATCATCGGTCCAGTGATCTACTTCCTGGCCGGGCGGGATGAGACGTGAGCGCCATTCGGACCCAGGGGTTGCGCAAGACCTTCGGGCCGGTGGTCGGATTGCAGGGTCTCGATCTGGAAGTCCGCCCGCAGACGGTCTTCGGCTTTCTGGGTCCGAACGGCGCCGGGAAGACGACCACGCTGCGGCTGTTGGCCGGACTGTCGCGGCCGACCGCCGGTCAGGCCTGGATCGGCGGGGCGCCGGTCGGGCCGGAGAGCCCGGCCCGGGAGATGGTGGGCTACCTGCCGGAGGAGCCCCGCTTCTACCCCTGGATGACCGCCAGCGAGTTCCTGGCCAAGTACGTCGGCGGGCTGTTCAAGATGGAGGCGCGGCAGGCGCGCCGCAGGGCCGCCGAACTCCTGGAGCTCGTCGGCCTGCAGGACGTGGCCCGACGGCGGATCGGCGGCTTCAGCCGAGGCATGCGCCAGCGGCTGGGCATGGCCCAGGCGCTCCTCAACGACCCTCCGGTCCTGCTCCTGGACGAGCCGGTCAGCGCCCTGGACCCCGGCGGACGACGGGATATGCTGGAATTGATCGGCGGGTTCAAGGAACAGCGGACTGTGTTCATGAGCACCCATATTCTGGAGGATGTCGAGCGCATCTGTGACACCATCGGGGTGCTCAACCATGGGGAGTTGGTGACGCTCGAGGAGCGCGAAGCATTACTCAGCCGCTACGCAGTCCCTGGGATCGAGGCTGAATTCTCCGCCGACGGCGCCTCCGTGGCGGCCTGGGCGGAAGCCGCCCGGCGCGAGCCGGGCGTGCTGGCGGTGGAGGTGGATGGTCACTTGGCCCGGCTGCGGCTGGACGGAGGCCCCCAGACCGGCGCGCGCGTCCAGGCGCTCGTCCTGGGCTCGGGCATGCCGGTGGAACGTTTCCAGATCGCCCGCCCGACCCTTGAGGATGTCTTCCTGCGGCTGGTGGAGTCAACCTGATGCGAACCCTGCTATGGAAAGAATTCAGCGAACTCTGGCGTTCCTACCGATTCCTGATCACGCTGGCCGTTCTGACCGCATTCGGAATCCTGGGGCCGGTCTCGGCCAAGTATCTTCCGGTCATCCTTTCCAGCATGGCCGATGTACCCGAAGGCCTGGCTGAGATCATGCCGGACCCGGACGTGGCGATGGCCATGACGGAGTACAGCGGCAATCTTGTCCAGTTCGGCGTCATCCTGGCGATCCTGGTACCCATGGCGACCGTAGTCGGCGAACGTGCGAGCGGCACGGCCGAGATCACGCTGAGCAAGCCGGTCTCGCGCGCCTCTTTCCTGCTGGCCAAATTCCTGGCATACGGCTTGACCTTCACGGCCGGCGTGGCGGTGGCAGGGCTGGCGGGTTACTACTACACGGGCCTGCTCTTTGAATGGGTGCCGCCCACCGGATTCCTGGCCGCCAACGCGCTGATCCTGGTGTACCTGCTGGTCCTGATCGCGGTCACGCTCTTGGCCAGCACCCTGGCCCGCAGCCAGTTGGCTGCGGCTGGAATGGCCGTGGCCGTGCTGGCCCTGATGGGAGTGCTGGGGACCTTGCCGCCGGTCGGGCGCTGGCTGCCGGCGGCCATGCTGAGGTGGGGGGGTGGGCTGGCGCTGGGGATCTCCGCCGAGCCGGCCTGGGGCGCGCTGGCCGTCAGCGTGGCCTTGATCCTGGCCGCCCTGTTCGCTGCCTGGGCCGTCTTCCGGCAGCAAGAGCTCTGACGGAGGCACGCTGCCCAAGGTCGCGGAAGCCATGGACACCTTCATCCGTGCAGCCAATGCCCTGCTCATGATCGGCCTGCCTTTGGTGCTGGGCATCATCCTTGTGCGCCGATTCCGGCTAGGCTGGGGGCTGTTCGGCATCGGCGCGGTGACATTCCTGGGTTCGCAGATCCTCCACCTGCCGTTCAATGCCTGGGTTCTGAACCCCTGGGTGGAGCGATTGGGTCTGACGGAGAACATGTCCGGCGCGCCCCTGGTCATGACCGGCTTGCTGTACGGGCTCTCAGCGGGCATCTTTGAGGAGGGCGCCCGGGCACTGGTCTACGCGGCCTGGCTGCGGAAGGCGCGCACCTGGGGCGAGGCGTTGCTGTTCGGCGCCGGTCACGGCGGCATTGAGGCGATTGTGCTGGGTGGGTTGGCGCTGTATGGACTCCTGCAGGCCGTCGCGCTGGAGGGTGTCGATCTGGCAACGGTCGTCCCGGCTGAGCAGGTCGAGGCGGCTCGGTCCCAGCTGCAGGCCTACTGGGCGATGCCGTGGCACCTGACCATTCTCGGTGCGGTCGAGCGCGTCTTCGCCATCTGCCTGCATCTCAGCCTGACCGTCCTGGTGCTGCAGGCCTTTCGCCGTGGTAACGCCCTGTGGTGGGTCCTGGCCGTCGCCTGGCACATGCTGGTCGATGCCGCCGCTGTGGTGGTGTCCGCGTCAGGCGGGCCATACCTGGCCGAGGGCGTCGTCGGCCTGGCGGCGCTCGCCAGCCTGGGGATCATCCTCGCGCTGCGGGATGGGCAAGCGGCCGCGGCCGCGCCGGCGCAGCAGGGCCCGGCGGCGCCGGCAATGACCCCGCGCTCATCCCCGGCGGGCCCGGACCGCCTGGACGACAGCCGGTTCACGGAGTGAGCGAAAGGCTGCGTCTGTCAGCGAAGCCGCTAGAATCAGGCCCGCCGGCCCGTTCGCTCGGCGGCTGATCGGGGTGTCATGATACGGATCGATCGCCTTTCCAAGCAATTCGAATCGAACCTGGCTGTGGATCAGCTCAGCCTGGAGGTCAAGGTCGGGGAGGTGTTCGGCTTCCTCGGCCCCAACGGCGCGGGCAAGACCACGACGCTGCGCATGCTGTGCGCGCTGATCGATCCCAGCGCAGGGCGCGCCTGGGTGGCCGGGCACGAGCTCGGCCGAGAGGACGATCAGATCCGCCGCCAGGTGGGGATTCTGACCGAGTCACCCGGCCTGTATGACCGCTTGAGCGCCGAGTACAACCTGGCTTTCTTCGCCCAACTCTATGAGGTCGAAAGCGTGGCAGAGCAGGTCGAACGCTACCTGCGCCTGCTGGGATTGTGGGAGCGGCGCGCCGAAGCGGTGGGGACCTTCTCGAAGGGAATGCGGCAGAAGTTGGCCATCGCCCGGGCGATGTTGCATGAGCCCCGGGTCCTGTTCTTGGATGAACCGACCAGCGGTCTCGACCCGGAGGCGGCTCACCTGGTGCGCGAGTTCATCGGCGAACTGAAAGAGGAAGGGCGGACCATCTTCCTGTGCACCCACAACCTGGATGAGGCCGATCGCCTGTGTGATCGGATCGCGATCTTCAACACGCGCCTGCTGGCGCTGGACACCCCGGCGGCCTTGCGGCGCGAGCTGTATGGTCGGTCGGTTGTCTTTCACCTGCGACAGAACGCAGCCGACTTCGTCGAGATCGTGCGCGCCTTGCCGGTGGTCCATAAGGTCGAACCGGTGGACAACAAGCTGGTGCTGCAGGTGGAGGATCCGGAAGCGAACAATCCCGCGCTGGTGCGGGCGCTGGTCGGTGCGGGGGCGGACATCCGCTTCGTGGGGGAGTTGCGGCGATCACTGGAGGACGTCTACCTGCGACTGGTCGGGAGCGCCCACCAGGATTGATCGGAAAGTCCGGCGCTCAGGCAGCGCCGGGCGGCGAGGCGATATGCGAAAAGTCTGGCTGCTGATGCGCAAAGAGTGGGCCGAGGTCTTCCGCAACCGGTTGGTATTGTTCACCGTAGCGTTCTTGCCGCTGATGCTGACCGCCCTGCCCCTGGTCGTACTGTCGGCCACGCGTTCCACGGGCGATATGAGTCTGATGAGCGCCTCGGACATGCCCAGCGGCTTCTCCGAAATGTGCGGCGGGCTGACGGGCGCGGAATGCGCGCAGTACTTCTTCGTCAGCCAGTTCATGCTGCTGTTCTTGATCATGCCGCTGGTCATCCCGGCCACGATCGCCTCCTACAGCATCGTCGGCGAGAAGACCACCCGGACGCTCGAGCCGCTGTTGGCCACGCCCATCACCACGCTGGAACTTCTGGCCGGCAAGGGCTTGGCGGCGGCGATCCCGGCCGTCGGCGCCACGTGGGGGGCGTTCTTGATCTTCGCCATCGGGGCGGCGGCGATGGCGATCAGTCCGGCCGTGCTCGGGCGTCTGACCGATCCGCTGTGGCTGCTGGCGATCTTCATCGTCGGGCCACTGTTGGCCGTCATGGCCGTCAGCATTGCGGTCATGATCTCGTCCAGGGTGAACGACCCTCGCGTGGCCGAGCAGTTGGCCGGGCTGGTCATCATGCCGGTGATGCTGGTCTTCTTCGGACAGATCACCGGCCTGCTGTTCATCAACGCCCGCCTGATCGTGTGGATCGCCGTCGGGTTGGCCGTGGTCGACGCCGGGCTGTTGGCTTTCGCCACCCAGTTATTCCAGCGCGAGAGCATCCTGACGCGCTGGAAGTGAGATGGAGTCTCCATGAAGCGGCTGTGGATCATCGGGCTGGCGGCCGTATTGGCAGCTTTGCCGGCTGGGGCGGCCTGGGCGCAGGCGACGCAGGCGATCGAGCTGCGGGTGAGCAAGGACTTCGGATTCCAGGCCGGGAACCGCCTGCAGGGGACGATCTCGATGTGGGTCGAGGGTGCCGGCGACGACGTCGGCCAGGTGACCTTCCTGATCGACGGGCAGGTGGTGGGGCTCGACCGCGAGCCGCCCTTCCGACAACAATTCCGCACCGGAGATTATGCGCTGGGGATGCATCTCCTCTCGGCCGTCGGGCTCAGGGACGACGGCACGGAGATCGCTACGCCGGAGCGGACGGTGGAATTCGTGACGGCCGAAGAGGGCTGGCGCGTGGGGCTGCGGATCGGCGGGCCGCTGCTGGCATTGGTGCTGGTGATCTCGATCCTGGGAACGATCGGTCCGGTGCTGTTCGGGAATCGGCGGCCGTTCCGCCTGGGCGAGTACGGCGCCTCCGGCGGAGCGGTCTGCCCGCGCTGCCGCCTGCCGTACGCGCGGCACGTGCTGGCGCCCAATATCGTGATGGGCAAGTTGGAGCGTTGCCCGCACTGCGGCCGCTGGGCGATCGTGCGCGCGGCGACGCGGGCGGAGCTGGAGGCGGCCGAGCAGCGCGTTCGGGCTGATAGTCAGCGCGGTGCGCTGGAGATCAGCGACGATCAGGAACGGTTGAGGCGCGAGATCGACGAGTCGCGCTTCAGCGACTAACCCTCACTTCAAAGGCCTGTCAGGCGGAAGCTGGCCGCCCCGGCTGTCATCGCCGGGGCGGTTTGCTGCGCGTGACGGTGGCACAGGCGCAACGGCCGCGGCGCCGCGGGAGGTCAAGCGCGGAACGAGGTGATAAGTTGGCCCAGCCGCTGTACAGCGCGCTCCTCACGCTCGCCCCAGA
This sequence comes from Anaerolineales bacterium, assembly GCA_036803025.1. Classification (GTDB taxonomy): domain Bacteria; phylum Chloroflexota; class Anaerolineae; order Anaerolineales; family E44-bin32; genus DAIRVC01. Next base: position 2,453 of record DAIRVC010000024.1, on the reverse strand, counting down.
AGGCGGCGTTGAGGCGGATGAAATCGCGATAGCGGTCCGTGGCCGAGAATATGTATCCAGGGGTGATGGCGATCCCGGCCCGCAAGGACAGCCGGTAGAGCTGCAGCGAGTCGACCCGGTTGGGCAGCTGAATCCAGAGCACGAAGCCCCCCTGCGGGCGCGTGACGCGCGTGCCGTCGGGGAAGGCGCGCATGACCGCCTGAGACATCAGGCTCACATGGCGGGCATAGGCGCGCCGGATGCGGCGCAGGTGATGGTCGTAACCGCCGCCGGCCAGGAACTCGGCGATGGCCAGCTGGGCGAGTGTCGGCGTGCCGATGTTGGTGGTGAACTTGAGCCACTCGACCGTGCTCTTGAACTTGCCTGGGGCGAGCCAACCGACGCGGTAGCCGGGCGCCAGATCCTTGGAAAACGAGGAACACAGCAGGACCAGCCCCTTGCGGTCGTACGCCCGAGCGACGGACGGGCGATGCTCGCCGAAGTAAATCTCGCCCGAGACATCGTTTTCGATCAGCGGGATCTCATGCCGGGCGAGCAACTCGACCAGTTCCTTCTTGAGGTCGTCCGGCGGACAGCTTCCCAGCGGATTGTGGAAGTTCGAGTTCACCAGACAGGCGCGTACGGGTGTGTGTTCGATGGCGAAGCGCAGCGCCTCCAGGCTGATTCCGTCGCGCGGGTGGGTGGGGATTTCCAGCGCGCGCAGGTTGAGGGCTTCGAGCGCCTGGAGCATGCCGAAGTAGGCGGGCGACTCGATGGCGACAGTGTCGCCCGGTCGGCAGACCGCCCGCAGACTGAGCTCCACGGCCTCGATGCAGCCGCAGGTCGTGACGATATCGGATGGCGCCAGGCGGCAGCCGGCAGCGACGGCGCGCTGTGCAACCTGGACACGTAGAGCCTCGCAACCGGGGGGAAAGTCATACTCGCCGCTCTTCGTGCCGATCGTACGGGCGATCGTGGTCAGGATGCGGTTGAGCTTGGCGGTCGGCAGCAGGGCCGGGTTGGGCACCGCCGTGCCGAGCTGAATCAGCTCGGGGTTGGAGGTGTCGTGCAGCACCATCATGGCCAGCTCGCGCATGCCGACCTGTGCGGGATCGGGCTGGGGGGCGGAGATTTCCGGCTCGGGCGCCGGGCGCGGGATGTGGGAGCGCACGTAGTAGCCTGACTGGGGGCGAGCCTCGATCAGCCCCCGGTTCTCCAGCGCCGCGTACGCCTGCAGGATGGTGGTGACACTGACCTGCTGGCGCACGCTCATCTGTCGGACCGAAGGGATGCGGTCGCCCGGCCGGTACGTGCCGCTCTCGATCAGTCGGGCGAGGTCGTCGGCGACCTGTTCGTACTTGGTCGCCCGCGCCTGAGGCGATCGGCGGCGCAGAACGGCGCTTTCCGGCATCGTGGCTCCCTCCCTGGACCGTGACAGTTGTGCCTCTCTTGAAGGCTAACAGTTTGGCAAGAATGAAACTGTACTGGTTACAGTGTGGATGTGGTGTCACTGTTATTATAGCCGATTTCCAGGAGAATCGAACCAGAGAAAAGAGACTGACGGTGACTTTGATGGAGGTCCTCATGGCCCAGCAGCGAATCGCATGGCACCTTCCGCAGATGGTCTCGGCAGCCGGCCATCGCGCGATGACACTCCCGCTTGAGCAGGCGGCGTTCTACCAGCTGAGCGGAGACCGCCGAGGCGCCGAGATCCGATGCTCGCGGGGCGCCTTGTGGGTGACACAGCCCGGAGACCCTACCGATTACATTCTGCGCGCCGGTGAGGGCATGATCGTCTCCCGGCCGGGTCCGATCCTGGTCGAGGCCCTCGCCGATTCGGCCGCGCAGCTGACGCCGGCCGATCGGCGGCGCTGAGCAAGCTCGTTCGATTGACCCACGACTCGCCGAGAACGTAGGGCTCGGCGGGCCTTCCTCCAAGGGGGACGGCCGGCGGCACTAGCCGCCGGCCGTCCTGTTAATCCAGACTGCGCGGCGCTAATGTCCTGCCCGCCGCCGCTCGTTCGAAGCGCGGCACCAGCGGAGACGGGTCGAGGTCAGCCGATGGTCAGGTGCGCCAGCCGAATGGGCTCAATCATCGTAGTATGAGTGTGTGCCCGCCTGGGGCGCCGGCAACCGTAGGCGCGGGGTCTGAGAGGGTCCATGAGGCGGCCTTCCCGGTGGAAATCGTGAGGCTGGCAGGACTCGGCGCCTTCGGTCGCCCGTGGGACTCTCGGGCGGCAAGAGGCAGACGATCGGGGTCGTGGCAGGGCAACGCGAATCGGAATGCGTGCTGGTGTCGTTATTCAGCGGCGGGGTGCGACCTGGCCCGGTCATCGGGCCGGTGACTGGTTGTGCGATCACTGCTGGAAGCGGGGGTAGAACGTCCGCCACGCCTGGGCTAGGAGGCTGAGCATGCCGCCAGTCGACTGGCGCGCGGCGCACAGGAGGGAGTCAATGGCTAACGCTCGACAATC
>DAIRVC010000023.1:7746-24048 GCA_036803025.1 Anaerolineales bacterium | reverse complement strand
CCGCCGCCGGTCTTCTCATAGGCGACCAGCTCGACCTTGGCCGCCTTGACCATCGCGTCGGCCGCCTCGACCATGGCGGCATAGCTCTTGGTCTCGATCATCCCCAGCGCTTCGGTTGGACCGTATTCTTCAGCCACAGTTGCCTCCTGATGACTTGGTGGATGAGTTCGGGTTGCCATCTTGTAGCCTCACTTCGGCGCTAGTCTCGTCGGCCGCCGGCGACCTCGCGGCCGGTCACCCCTTCGATGGCGGACACCGCCGCGCCGTAGGCGGCCATGATGTCACGTTCCTCGCCTCCCAGGTACACGCGGCCGAAGCTGCCGAAGGCCATCACCTCGAGGATGTTGATGTCGGCGGCCTTCTCCGCCTCGTTGGCCGCCAGCGCGGCGTAGCCGGCCGGCTCGACCTCCAGGACGTACAGCGTCTGCCCGGCCAAGAGCATATGGCCGTGGCGCATGCGGTTGATCAGCTGCACCTGGTGGGCGTCGATGTGGCGGATGATCTGGCTCGAGACCACCCGGGGCTTGATGCGATCCGATTCCTGGAGATCAAGGGCGCGCAGGATGGCCGCCCCGGCGGCGCGGACCTCGGCCTGGTCCTCATGGTGCACTTCCAGCATCCCAAACAGCCGCTCGACGATCTGCATCCCGGGACGGACGCGGGTCGATTTGAGGGCGATGTCCGTGATGCGGTTGATCTCGATCCCGGGCGAGATCTCAACCCACAGCGAGGTGTCGTTGGGCAGGGGCAGAAACCCCCGGGCCACGGTCCCCAGGAAGCCTGAATGCTGGAGCTGCAGGCTGTCAAGGAAGATGTACGTTCGCAGGTCAACCGCCATCAGCACGACTCCTTGCCGGCTACTTCTCGGCTCCTTGAATGATCTTGACGCTGGCGCTGGCGCCGATCCGGCTGGCGCCGGCGGCGATCATCTTCTGGGCATCGGCATAGGTGCGGATGCCGCCGGCGGCTTTGACCCCCATCGACGGACCGACCACCCGCCGCATCAGGGCCACATCCTCCGGCGTCGCCCCGCTCGGCCCGAAGCCGGTCGAGGTCTTGACGAAGTCCGCGCCGGCGACCTTGGCCAACTGGCAGGCGATGACCTTCTCCTCGTCGGTCAGCAGCGCGGCTTCGATGATGACCTTGAGGATGGCATTCCCGGCGTGGCAGGCGCGGGCGACGGCGGCGATGTCTCCCCGCACCAGCTCGTAGTCGCGCGACTTGAGCGCGCCCACATTGATGACCATGTCCAGCTCACTGGCTCCCTCGCGTATGGCCTGCTGGGCCTCGAATACTTTGACGTCGGTCGGCGTGGCGCCCAGCGGGAAGCCGATGACCGTGCACACCGGGACACCGCTGCCTTTGAGCAGCTCGGCGCACAGCTTGACGTGAGCAGGATTGATGCACACGGAAGCGAAGCCGAACTTGCGCGCCTCGAAACAAAGCTGGGCGATCTGGTCCTGCGTGGCATCCGGCTTGAGTAGGGTGTGGTCGATGGTGTGCGCCAGACTCTTGTCCGTGGGCGTTATGCCCAGCGTGCTGGCCAGGCGATCGGCGCCGGCGCTCAGCACCGGCTGGGCGTGCTGCAAGAAATCGTGCGCCGAAAGCGGGGCGGCGGCCGACAAGCCCTTGGCATACGTTTCTTCCTGCAGGCTGAGCAGCACCTGACTGGTGATGCGTTCGATGATTCGGTCCAGAGTCTGCTCGTCGATCGGTCTCATCATGCGTCCCAGTAGTCAGCGAGTCTCTCCCGCGCGCGCCGCCTAGGGCGTGCGCAGGAAGCGCCTTTCGATCTCCATGATCTTGTCGACCCGGCGGGCATGCCGCCCGCCGCCGAAGGGCGTCTCGAGCCAGGTTTTGACGATCTGCCGGGCGAGCGCCTCGCCGATCAAGCCGGCGCCGAGCGCCAGCACGTTGGCGTCGTTGTGCTCGCGGCTGTTGACCGCCGTGGACTGGTCGTAGCACATCGCCGCACGCACGCCGGGCACTTTGTTGGCGGCCACGCAGGAGCCGATACCGGCCCCGTCCACCAGCAGGCCGCGCCAGCATCGCCCCTGGGAGACCAGCTCGGCCACCGCCAGGGCGAAATCCGGGTAGTCCACCGCCTCGGTGCTGCTCGTGCCGCAGTCGACGGGCTCGTAGCCCAATTCGCGCACGTAGCTCTTGAGCGATTCCTTGAGTTTGAAACCACCGTGATCCGCGCCCAGGGCGACCGACTTACTGCCGCCGGCGGGGGCCGGGACGGGCGCCGGGGCGGATTTCGCCGGCGCGGCCGGCCGAGAGGCGATCCGCAGGTTGATGTGGCGGTCCATGGCCACCTGACGGGCCAGCGGGGTGATGAGGCTGTCGGCCTGGACGGGGAACTCCGACCCGAAGGGCAGGTCACGCAGATCGTGTTCGCTGACGAGCGTGCGCTTCGGCAGGCTGTCGAGGCGCGGCTCGAGTCCAAGCGCCCGATAGACCGCCTGGCGGACCTTGGCACGGATCGCGTCTCTGTCCGTCACCAGTCTCCCTTTGTGCACAGGCATCCAGTTGCCATCAGGCGCTCCTGCGGCTGACCGTGCCGCCGCCGGGCGGCAACCAGTCGAAGCGGGCGGGCTCGTCGGCCTGCGGCGTCCGCATCAGCTCGACCTCGAAGCGCGAGCGGTCGCCGCGGTGGTACGCATGGTAGAACTCGATCGGCTGGCCATCGGCCAGGTAGCTGACGCTCTGCAGGTAGGCGAGCGGGGCGCCCTTGGGAATGCCCAGCAGCCTGGCCTGGCGGGCATCGGCGGCGACGGCTTCGATCGTGCGTCGGCCGCGCGCCAGGACCAGGCCATATTCGGTCTGCAGGTACTCGTACAGCGAGCGGCGCGTCAGATCGGCGGACGCGAGGCCGGGCACGAGCGTCTGGGGCAGGTAGGTGGTTGTCAGTACCACCGGCTCCTGTTCGACAAAGCGCAGGCGCTCGATCTCGACGACGTGGGCACCAGGCTGCAGGTTCAGCCGGGCGGCCACCTGTTCGTCGGCCGCCCCGACCTGCTGGCGGAGCACCTGGCTGACTGGGGGGTAGCCGAGGGCGAGCATGTCTTCGAAGAAGCCGGACAGGCGCTCGATCGCCCGCTCGGTCAGCTTCGGCGGGGCGACGAATGTGCCTCGTCCGCGTTCGCGCAGCACCCAGCCCTCGTGCGCCAGTTCGGCCAGCGCCTGGCGCACGGTCGTGCGACTGACACCGAATTGAGCGCACAGCTCGAGGTCGCCCGGGACCAGGTCGCCGGGCGCCCAATCCCGGCGGACGATCCGGTCTTGGAGGGCCTGCTTGACCTGGACGTGGAGAGGCAACGGGCTGGCCCGGTCCACGTGCAAAGGCCGAACAGGGGGTTGCTCTGGGACGGTTGCCAATGACATCCGCATGTGCTGAAAGGACATAATGTTATTACATTATGATGATACGACAAAGCCGGCGCTTGTCAAGGGCCAGTCGGGTCCGGCCCGAGCGGGTCGAGATGCCCTTCGCCCGGTGGAGCGGGGACGACGGCTCAGGCCGCCCGCTCGGGGAGGCCGTCGATGGTGGTCCCCTTGTTCGCCGATCAGTCCTTCTGGGGCGAGCGGCTTCACCAGGCGGGTGGAGGGCTGCCCCCCATCCCGCGCCGCGCGCTGACCTCGGAGGGATTGGCACAGGCAATCGACGAGGCGCTGCAAGACCCGGGGATGGCGGAGCGGGCGGCACGACTTGGGGAGCGGGTGCGGGCAGAGAGAGGGTTGTCCACGGCCGTCCGTCTCATCGAGGCCGCCATCCCAGGCTGAGCCGCCGGCCTCGGCGGCCCAGGCTTCGTTCGGGCGCCGGCTGCGCGGATCCCTTCGCGATGGCGTGAATGGCTGCCCCTGGCGGCCTCAAAGGTCCGCGACGCGCTTCGCTGATGAATATACAATCAGCGGTCCGGCAGTGCGGCGCGCCCGGGTCCAAGGGCAGCCCAGGGAGGGAGAAGGAATGGCCACCTACCTGCTCGTGGGTCTGGCGAGCGGCGTTCTCTTCATCGTGTTGGACGGCCTGCTGAACGCGAATCCCATCGCCCAGCGCTTGAACGCCCCCTACCGTCCGATCGCGCGTGATCGCCTGATGCTCGTGCCTGCCATCGTCATCGATCTGCTGCTGGGCCTGGTGATGGCCGCGATCTTTCTGTACTTGTACGGTTCCTTTCCCGGTAGCCCGGTCGCCGGCGCGGCGATTTCCTTCGGCCTGCTGGCCTGGTTCTTCCGCGTCTTGATGAACGCGCTGTCCCAGTGGGTGATGTTCAACGTGCCGGTGAAGACCCATCTGTATGCCGTCGCAGCCGGCTTGCTGGAGATGCTGGCCCTGGGTTTCTTCTACGCGTGGGCCTTCAGGACCTTCTGAACCGACGGCTGGGAGGGGCTTGGCTGGACGGATCGACGGCCGGTGACTCGAGGAGATGGAGGCACGACCGATGAGACATGGCCGCGTGACGCAGGCGGTCGTTGGCGCCGGCCTGGCACCTCTCATCCTGGCTGCCTGTGGAGCGAGGCAGGCTGAACTGCCAAGCCTCCCGACGGCCACGCGGCCGATCACGGCGGCTCCCGCAACCCCGACGTCCGTGCCAACGGAGTATCCATACACCGAACTGGTCTCCCTGTTCGACTATGACCCTCAGACCCCGCTCGATATCCGCGAGCGGTCGGTGAGCAGCGAAGGCGGGGTCGGGGTGCACGATCTCTCCTTCGCCGGCGCCGGAGGCAGCCCGGTCACGGCCTATCTGATCGTGCCGGATGGCGAAGGCCCTTTCGCCGCGGTCATCTACGCGCATTGGGGGCAAGGCGACCGCAATGAGTTCCTGGCTGAAGCCACCGAGACCTGCCAACTCGGGGCGGTGTGCCTCCTGCTCGACGCGCCGACGCGACGGCCAGGCTACACCGAACTTGTCCCCGACGCGCTAATCATCCAGACGGTCGTTGAGATCCGGCGTGCGGTGGATCTCCTGGCAGCCAGGCCAGATGTGGACCTGGAACGCCTCGGCTACGTCGGCCACAGCTTGGGCGCCCTGACCGGAGGCATCGCCGCCGGCGTTGAACCGCGGATCGATGCGTTCGTGCTGATGACCGGGACGCCTCGGATCTCCGATGCCGGCGCCGCGCCGGCAAACACCGACCCGCGTCTCGATCCCATCCACTACGTCCGCCATGCATACCCGGCGGCGTTGTACTACCAGTTTGCCGAAAGGGACGAGTACATCACCCGGGAGGCCGCCCTCGCGTTCTATGAGGCAGGCAGCCAACCCAAGACGATCCAGTGGTATGACGCCACCCATGCACTCAATGAGCAGGCGCGCCTTGACCGCATTCAGTGGCTGACAGAGCAGCTTGGATTGGCCAGGGGGCCCCTGGATCCATCCGTCAGCCGGCGAATGCCGGCTGCCTTGACGCGCCTGGGGTAGAATCCCGCGGTCGGCGGGCCGCGCCTCGGATTTCCCTCGGGGCCGCTTTGCCCAGGGGAGCAGCCGCAACGACGTTGCGCCACGATTTCGGTCCCGTAAGCAGGAGGGGATCGTCATCAACGCCGCAGGCCAAAGGAGAAGTCGATGAACGAAGAGGTGTTCAATCTCAGTATTCGCAAGTTCCTGAAGATGGTCGGGCTGAACTCCCAGCGCGAAATCGAGCAGGCCGTGGCCAAGGCGAGAGCGTCCAGCGCCATCCAGGGGACGGAGTCCTTCCCGGCCAAGATGACGCTCGAGGTCGCCGGCTTGAGTCTGAACGTCAGCTTCGACGGCGAGATTCGACTTCAGTAGGGACGACCGCTCGAAGGTCAGAGCCGGTCTTGATGGGCGCCCTGGGTGCGCAGGGGTTCAGCGCACGCAGGGCGCGGTCTTTGTCTTCCTCGTGCGACACCCTGATGGACCAGACAGGCAGGTTCGGGTAGACCGGCGGGAGCGCCGGCCGGCGTCCGCCGCGCGCAGCCTACCGCCAGATCGTCGATCCGCGCCTTCCACTTGAATCAGCGGTGACCTGCTCTTCGCCACGGACGAGGAAGCCCAGGTAGTTGCGTTCGTCGGCGACAGCCCGCCAGCCGCTGAGGACGAAGGGAACGGGGCCGTCTGCCGGCAGCCACTCGCCGTTGTAGCGGCGGGCCAGGTGAACATGCTTGCCGGTCGCCCGGCCGCCCTCGCACGAGGGATGACCCAGCGGGTCGCCGATCTCCACCCAGGTGCCCGAGGCGATCAATCCGTCGCCCGCCAGGTGGTAGTACAACAGCACCCAACCTGTGGACTCACGGCCGTCACCGTCCAGGTCCAGCGCCACGAGGTTGTCCTCTGCCCGGACGACGAGGCCCGGCGCGGAGGCGGTCACCCAGCGGACTGAGACGGCGCATGGCTCCTCCCTGGTCGTGGGCGAGAAGTCGAGCGCGCCGCGCGGCGTCCCGGAGGTCCAGGCATGGTGCGGGCCGGCGGTCAGGCTCCAGACCTCGCCGGACTGGAAGGGCAGCTCCAGCGGGGGCTGCTCCAGGTCGGGGGACAGGACTGGCCCAGCGGTCTCGGCTCGCGCGTACACATCGCCGAAAAGAGTCTGGTACAGCGCCGGGAATCCCCGCGGGCCGACCAATGCGCCCATCCATTGATCCGTCCCGGACAGCAGGGCGAACAGGTGGAGCAGCGCGACGGAGCCGGCGTTGAGGGTCGGGTTCCAGCGGACAGTCCCCCCGCCGTCGTCGGCCGTCAGGACGAGCGTCCCGGCACGCCAGCCGTAGTAGCCGCGATTGAGATGCGCAGCGGCGATCGTCAGCTCCTGGTAGAGCCCGGTCCGCCCGGGAATGCGGAAGCCGATCGGGTACTCGTTGGCCTCGGCCCCGGGCGGGGAGCCGCTTACCCAGCCGCTGCGCATCTCGATCAATGCCAGCAGAAGCCGGGGGTTGACGGAGTTCTCGTCGGCAACCTTCTGCACGATGGCCGCCCCGCTCAGCACGGCCCCATCTTCCATGGCCTCGTAGTGGCGGCTCAGATACCCCGCCGCCGCGACGACGAAGGACTGGACGTCGAAATCCACGGCCGCGGGTGAGTAGACCAACTCCCCGTCCGGAAGGAGGTCGCCACCGGGCGAGACTGTCCCCAAGGTGTTAGGGAGATGGAGCTCGAGCCCGACGGGCAAGTAGGCTTGCGCGGGAACGGGGGAGTCGATCAAGATCTGGGCCGGTTCGAGTCCGAAGCGGCCGGCCAGGGCTTCGAGGGTATCGCCCGGCCGGGTGGTGTACTCGAACGCCTCACCGGGCAAATCGGCGATCGGAAAGAGCTGCTGGATGTGGGGAGGAGTGGAGGGCAGGTCGGTCGCCTCCATCGACGGGGGCGAGCCAGTCGAAACGGGCGTCACGGCGGCCATCGTCTGCTGGATCGCTTCGACCGACAGGCTCCTGCCCGGCGCGGCCGGGAAGTTGCAGGCCAGTATGGAGGCGGCCAGAGTCGCACAGCCGATGCCGACGAGGGAACTGCTCCGCTTCACCAATCACCCGTGGTCCGCCACGCGCTTGCGGCGACGGCCATGATACCGCAGGCTGGGCGAGGGCGCCCAGTGCGAAGCCGCGTACGGCCGTGCAGGGGCGGTAAGGCAGGCGGCGCTGTGCGGGAAGGAAAGACGGGCCGCCCGGCTTGCGCGTGGAAGGGTCCGGTCAGGCGAGCGACCCTGCCGGACCGCAGCGGCCGAGCTTGGGCGTTGAAAGCTCACCAACCCAACGATCCCCCCGCGCCTTTCGCTAGATCATTCAATGGTCGGAGGATTCTGTGCGCCATGGTGAACATGGATCTGCAGCGGAGGATCGGACAACAGTTGTTGCCGGGAACGTGTCGCAGCATGCGTGCCGGCCTGTCTCGGCAGCCAAGGGTCATCGAATCAGCCCGGATCGATGGGCTGACGCCGGAGTGTGTTGGAGACGGGGAGGGTTGTGTGCAATAATGGCCTCAAGCGATTGGCACGGCGCGCCGACGGCCGTGCGGGCGGAGTTTCTGACGATGAGACTCTGGCGAACACCCCTTGACTTCGACCAGGTGAAGATCCCGCGCGGCGAAGTGCGCATTATTGAAGACCGCTGCAAGGGCTGCGGTTTCTGCATCGAGTACTGCCCCAAGCAAGTCCTGGCAGCCTCGGCGGCGTTCAACGCCAAGGGCTACCACCCGCCCAGGGTGGCCAAGCCGGGGGAGTGCGTGAACTGCAATCTGTGCGAGATGATCTGCCCGGACTTCGCCATCTTCAGTGAGGCGGTGTCCGAAGGAGCGCTGGTCGCCGGCGCAGCCTCGGGATAGTACGGCGCGCTCCGGCGCGCCTGCGTCGGCAGACGTGATCCGGGGGGCTCGGGTGAAAGCTGATCCTGCGGGGGTTCTGACCGGTACCCACTACCTGGACGGAGACTTCGCCTGCGGCGAAGCGGCCATGGCGGCCGGCTGCCGGTTCGTGGCCGGATACCCCATCACCCCATCGACCGAGATCGTCGAACGAATCGCCCGCCGGTTCCCCATGATCGGTGGGATCTTCATTCAAATGGAAGATGAGCTGGCCAGCATGGCGGCCGTCGTGGGCGCGTCCTGGACCGGGACCAAGTCCATGACCGTGACGAGCGGCCCGGGCTTTTCGCTGATGATGGAGAACATCGGTCTGGCGGCCATGATGGAGAGCCCGTGCGTGGTCGTCAACGTCCAGCGCGGGGGACCTTCCACCGGGCTGCCGACGATGGTCGGCCAGGCCGACATGATGCAGGCGCGCTGGGGCTCCCACGGCGATTACTCGATCATTGCCCTCTCCCCATGCTCACCGCAGGAATCGTTCGATCTCACGATCGACGCCTTCAACCTGGCCGAAACCTATCGTGTCCCGGTCCTGATGATGATGGACGAGTGCGTCGGGCACATGACCGAGAAGGTCGTCATCCCGCCGGCCGACGAAATCGATCTTGTGCCGCGCAAGCTGACCACGAAGTCCCCGGGCGAGTACCTTCCTTACAAGCTCAACGGCGTCCTGACCCCGGAGTTCGCCCGGGCCGGTGATGGGTATCGCTTCCACACGACCGGGTTGACGCACGATGAGCGCGGCTATCCGGTGATGAGCGCCGAATGCCAGGAACAGTGCGTCCGGCACCTGATCGACAAGATCAAACTGAATGCCGATCAGATCGTTCGCTTCGAGGAGGAGGGAATCGACGGCGCGGACGTGGTCGTGGTGACCTACGGGATCACCTCCCGGGTGGCGCGCATGGGGGTCGAGTTGGCCAGGCAGAGGGGGGTCAAGGTCGGCACGCTCAGGCTGGTCGTCGTGTGGCCGTTCCCGGAGGAGCGGGTGCGGCAGCTGGCGCAGACGATCAAGGCCTTCGTCGTGCCCGAGATCAATGCCGGCCAGATCGTGCTGGAGGTAGAGCGCTGCGCTGGGGGGAAGTCGGCGGCGATTTCAGTCCCGCACATGGGCGGCGCCGTGCACGACCCGAACGATATCTGCGCCGCTATCGTCGAGGCAGCGGGATGACTGAGGTCACGGACGAGCGCCCGGTCAGGCCGGACGAACACCCGATCGCGCCGTTCGTGCGCATGGATCGGATGCCGCACATCTGGTGCCCGACCTGCGGCATCGGCACCGTGGTCAAATGCTACGCCTCGGCCCTGGCGGAATCGGCGGTCGATCTCGACAAGGTATCGATTGTGTCAGGGATCGGCTGCACCGGCCGCGTGGCAGGCTATATGAAGCTGGACGGGTTTCACGCCACGCACGGGCGTGCGATTCCTTTCGCCACCGGCCTGAAGCTGGGCAGGCCCGAACTCCTGGTGACGGTCTTCTCGGGCGACGGGGACCTGGTCGGCATCGGCGGCAATCACTTCATCCATGCCGCCCGCCGCAATATGGATCTGCTGGTCATCCTGGTGAACAACTTCATCTACGGGATGACCGGCGGGCAGAACGCGGCAACCACTCCGTTGACCGCCAGATCTTCGACCATGCCGTTCGGCAACTTCGAGCGGCCCTTCAACCTGCCCCACCTGGCAGCCTCCTCCGGCGCCACCTATGTGGCCCGCTGGACCTCGCTTCACATCCGCCGTCTCACCCGCTCATTCAAAGAAGCCATCCGGCGGAAAGGATTCAGGTTCATTGAGGTCATCGCGCCGTGTTCGACCGTCTACGCCCGGCTCAACAAACTGGGCGACGGGTTGGATCTCATGCGCTTCTACTACGAAAAGGCGGAGATCCGTCACGGGGCGGATACGCGCCAGGTCGCCATCGGCTACCAGGACCGGATTGTTTGCGGGAAGTTTGTCGATGAGGAGCAACCGACGTATCTCGACATGATGCACGCCCACTATGCCAAGGCCCTTGGGGAGCGATACGTGCCGATGCCGCCCGAAGGGGGCTGGATCCGTGAGTAGAACCGAGATCTGCCTGGCGGGCTTCGGTGGGCAGGGGGTGGTCATGTCGGGTTACGTCATCGGGCGGGCCTGCGCCGTGAATGCCGGGCAGCATGCGACGATGATTCAGAGTTTCGGACCCGAAGCGCGCGGCTCCTCGTGCAGCGCGACAGTGGCTATCTCGGATGCGGAGATCCTCTACCCCTATGTTCACAATCCTGACATCTTGGTGGTGATGTCGGCTGAGGGCTACGAGAAGTTCGGCGGCCTCTTGAAAACGGATGGCATCCTGATCTACGAGAAGGACCTGGTACATCCCAGCCCCGCGGAGGGCCAACCTGCCTACGGGATCCCATCCACGCGGATTGCCGAGTCGCTCGGCAGGACCCTGGTGCAGAACATCGTCATGGTTGGTTTCTTCTCGGCAGTGACGAAGATCATTCCCCGCGAGACCATGCGCACCGCGGTCAAGGAATCGGTGCCTCGGGGAACCGAGGAACTGAACCTCAAAGCTTTCGATGCCGGGTACCGCTACTTCGAGGAGAACTATGCCGAGAAAGGCGCTGGCCCGGTGGCATCCCCTGCCATGGCGGGTGGATCCGCATAGCCGTCCGCGAAAGAAAGGTGGATCCCGGGCCGGCCGTCTTCGCCGTGCTCCTTCGGCAAGAGGGACGGCAGGCGGAGGCTCGAAGCCTGGGCAGGACATGCTGGGAGAAGGTTCGTTCCGCGTGCGCCTCGAGGCTTGCGGCGCGCGCCCCAGCGGACTGGAGGTCGGCGCGGGTGGATGCTCAGCCTGAGGACCTGGCCGAGATGGCACAGCGAGGCACGCAGAGGCGGGCCCTGGTGATCGGCGGAGGGATCGCCGGGATCCAGGCGGCTCTGGACCTGGCCAATGCCCGCATTCCCGTGACGCTGGTGGAGTGGACGCCTTCCCTGGGCGGGCGTATGGCCCAGCTGGACAAGACGTTTCCCACCATGGACTGTTCCATCTGAATCCTAGGGCCTAAGGCCCTGGATGCCGGTCGGCATCCTCTCATCGAGCTCCTCACGAACGCGGAGGTCATCGGCTGCGAGGGCGAGCCGGGGGCGTTCCGCGTCCGGGTCCGCAAGCATCCGCGATACGTTCGCGAGGATCTGTGCACGGCTTGCGGGCTGTGCGTCGACGCTTGTCCTCAGGTCCAGGGCAACGAGTTCGACCTCGCGCTCAAAGCCCGCAAGGCGATTTACCGTCCTTTCCCCCAGTCTGTGCCATCGACTTACATCATCGACCGCGAGGCGTGCCTGAATGGCAAGATCCTGGTCTGCAACCTGTGTGTCGCATGTTGCCAGCCGGACGCCATCGACTTTGACATGCTTCCCGAAGATGTCGTGCTGGACGTGGGCTCGATCCTCGTTTCCGTGGGCTTCCAGGAGTTCGACGCCAGAAAGCTGCCTCAGTACGGCTACGGACGCTTCCCCAATGTGATCACCAGCCTCGAGCTGGAGCGTATGCTGAATCCTGCCGGTGTCACCGCGGGGCATGTGGTACGCCCCTCCGACCGCACCACTCCGAAGCGCATCGTCTTCGTCCAGTGCGTGGGGGCCCGCGGGGAAGGGGGCAGAGCGTACTGCAGCCGCTTCTGCTGCATGAACGCGGTGAAGGACTCGCTGCTCCTTCGTGAGCACGATCCGCAGGTCGAGGAGATCACCATCCTGTACACTGATCTCCGCGCTTTCGGAAAAGGCTTCGACGATTTCGTTCGGCGGTCGCAGGAGGAGAACAGTGCCCGGTATCTGCGCGGGCGGCCGGCCAAGATCGAGAGGTTTCCGGGAACGGAGGATCTCGAGGTTTGTGTGGAGGATACGCTGGCGCGCCGCCAGGAACGGCTGGAGGCCGATCTGGTGGTGCTCTCGGTCGCCGCTGCACCGAACGACCGGGCCATTGAGCTCGCCGAAACGCTCGGCATTGAGACGAATGAGTACGGATTCCTCACCGCGTCGGATCCGGCCGTCTCGGCGGTCGAGACGACGCGGGATGGGATCTTCGTCTGCGGCAGCGCCGTCGGGCCCCAGGTCATCCCCGAGGCGGTGGCCCAGGCCTCGGCGGCGGCGGCGCGTGCCGGGGTCTTCCTCCGCGGCCACCGGGTGCGCGCTTCCGCGGCACAGGTTGCGCCACTCGACGTCTCAGGCCCACCGCGCATCGGCGTCTTTATCTGCCACTGCGGCATCAACATCGCCGGTCTTCTCGACGTGAAGGAGTTGGCGCAGTGCGCGGCGACCCTGCCCGATGTGGTCGTGGCCGAAACGGATCTGTTCTCCTGCTCCAGCAGCGGCCAGGATCGCCTGGTCGAGCTCATCCGCCAGAACAAGCTGAACCGTGTCGTCGTCGCCGCCTGCACCCCGCGAACTCACGAGCCGATCTTCCGGGAGGCCTGTGCCTCCGTGGGCCTGAATCCCTATTTGCTGGAAATGGTCAATATCCGCGACCAGTGCTCGTGGGTGCACACGAAGGAGGCGGAGGCTGCCCAGGAGAAAGCCCGCACGCTCATCCGCATGGGCGTTGCCCGGGCGCGGTATCTCGAGCCGCTTGCAGAACGGGAAGTGCCAATGGAGCCGTCGGCTCTCGTCATCGGCGGAGGCATCGCCGGGATCCAGGCCGCCACCGACCTGGCGCTGCAGGGCTTCCCGGTCACATTGGTAGAGAGGTCGGGCGCGCTCGGTGGAAGGCTTGCCCACCCGCATTTGAAGAGCCTCTACCCGGACATGCGTCCGGCTGCAGAGGTTCTGGAGCGAAAACTGGCGCGGTTGGAAGAGAGCGGTGCCCGGGTGCTTCTGGAGACCAACGTTTCCGACATCAGCGGCTATCTGGGCAACTTCGACGTCAGTCTCCACAACGGCGGGGATCACTCGCTGCACGTTGGTGCCATTATCCTGGCCACAGGAGCCGGGCTTTACGATCCGCGAGGTGAATACGGTTACGGTGTTCTTCCCAACGTTATCACCAGCGAGGAACTCGAGAAGGCCTTTTGTGAGTCCGACTTGAAACTTGTCGTCAACGGACACCGGCCGGAGAGTGCCGCCTTCATCCTGTGCGTGGGATCACGCGATCCGGATGGCTTCAGCGGATGCTCCCGCTACTGCTGCCCCACGGCTATCAAGCAGGCGATTCAGCTCTGCGAGCAAGGTATCGACACGACGATCTTCTACCGCGACATCCGCACCGTCTCGGCTGGTGCCGAGGAGATGTACCGCCGGGCGCGCGGCATGGGCATTCTCTTCGTCCGCATTCCGCCCGACGAAAAGCCGGTGGTCAGCGGCGACGGTCGAGCTCAGGCGGTAACCTGCTACGACGAGCTGCTCCACCGGCGCGTCGAGGTGCCCGTCGATCTGGTCGTGCTCAGCGTCGGTATGCGGCCCGAACGCTCCCAGAACGAGAAGATCAAGGCCATGCTGAAGACCAGCCTGGGATCGGATGGCTTCTTCCTGGAGCGGCATCCGGAGTTGGGGCCAGTGGAGACCTCGGTTGAAGGCGTCTTCCTCGCCGGTACTTTGCAGGGGCCAAAGGACATCGTGGACACGGTCGCCCAGGCCTCGGCCGCCGCCGCCAAAGCTGCGGTGTTCCTCTGTCACGAGAAGGCCAAGCAACATCCGGCCATTGCCTGCATCGATCCGGAACAATGCACCAAGTGCGGCATCTGCTCCCGCGTCTGCCCCTACCACGCCATCCACTGGACTAAGGGCGAGGTGGCCGAGCTCGTCGAAGCTATGTGCGCCGGGTGTGGAACCTGCGCAGCCAGCTGCAGGTTCGACGCCATCACGATGCGGCACTTCACCGACAAGCAGCTCATGGCGCAGGTGAGGGCGATGCTGTCGCACCGCCCGGAAGACAAGGTTTGCGTCTTTGCCTGCAACTGGTGCTCCTACGCTGGCGCCGACATGGCTGGGATTTCGAAGCTGCAGTATCCGGCCAGCTCCCACTTGATACGCACCATGTGCTCCGGTCGTGTCTCAGAGGATTTGGTGCTCGAGGCCTTCCTTCAAGGGGCTCCGGTGGTTCTGGTCTCCGGGTGTCACTACGCCGACTGTCACTACATCAATGCCAATCGGCAGACGGTGCAGAGGGTTCAGAAGCTCTGGACCAGGCTTGAGCGGGCGGGTGTCCGTCCCGAGCGCCTGCAGCTCGAGTGGATCAGCGCCGCGGAGGGGCTGAAGTTCGCCCGAGTTATGGGCCGCATGGAGGAGCTCAGGAAGTCGGTCACGCTGGAAGAGATCGCCCATGCCCGCGAGGCCCTGAAGCCCAAGCCCGAGACGGAGAAAGGACCTACGCAAGACAAGGAGATGTCCTCCGCCGGTGAGAGCCGTTAGGGGCGCGAGAGGTGCGAGATATGATTGCGACTGTGGAGACCTTCCGCTGCATGGCCTGCGGCCACGAGTACAAAGAGGAGGTCGAGAGGGGGGAGGACAAGGAGCGCTCCTGCCCGAAGTGTCGATCCAATAGCATCCGACACATGAAAGCCGGAGCCCCTCCCGCCAAGGATGGGCCGCAGAGTACGCCCCGCAAAGAACGCGGGACCTTCGGCGAGCCTTCGGCGGGACCCTCGGCGCCACGGAGTGACGACCATGGATAGTTCCGCCAGGGACCAGGAGCCCATTGTGCGGGTCGATTTTCGCTTCCGCCGGGAGCTGGCGGAGAAGATCGAAGGCAACCTGGCGAACTACTGCTACCAGTGCGGCGCATGCGTCGGCGACTGCCCGGCCACGACCTATGGCTCAGGCTTCAATCCGCGCGAGATCATGCTGAAGGTGCTCTACGGCCTGGGCGACGAGCTGCTCAAAGAGGATTCGGTTCTGTGGCAGTGCACCAACTGCTACAACTGTCATGAGCGCTGTCCCCAGGAGGTCAAACCCGTCGAGGTCATCATCTCGCTGAAGAACATGCTGGCGGATCGCGGCATCTACCCCGAAAGCGTGGCCAGGGTGATCAAAGCCTTCGAGACGACCGGGCGGACGACTCCGATTGGCCCCCCGGTCGACCGCGAACGCGAAAAGTACGGGCTTGAACCGCTGGGCCCGGTGCCGATGGATGAGATCCGGCCTCTGATCGAGTCTTCAGTCCAAACGCATGAGTCCGTTCCAGCGGTGAGGCCGCATGCGGCGCGAGACGAATCGCGGCGCTTCGCGTTCTTCCCGGGCTGCCTGATTCCTACCCGCCACCCGGCGATGGAATTCGCCATTCGATCTGCACTGCCTCCCCTGGGGATCGAACTTGTCGACCTCGAGGGCGCGTCATGCTGCCCGGATCCGATCTACTTCAAATCCAAAGACAAGTTCTCATGGCTGGCGGTGGCGGCGCGCAATCTCGCGCTGGCCGAGGAGCAGGGCCTGGATGTCGTCACCACCTGCTCAGGCTGCACGGCGACCTTGTCGGAGGCGTCTCAACTGCTCGAGGATGCGGCGCTGCGCAGCCGGGTCAACGACAGGCTGGCGCGGATCGGCCGCCAGTACGCCGGCACCGGCCGCGTGCGCCATGTCGTGACGGTGCTGCGGGACGTGGCAGGGCACGAGGCCATCCGGAAGTCGGTGGTCCGGCCTCTGGAGGGACTCAAGGTTGCCATCCACTACGGCTGCCATCTCCTGAAGCCAAGCCGGACGATGCGGGTGGACGATCCGAACGATCCGCACGCATTGGAGGAGTTGGTGATGGCCTTGGGGGGCACGCCCGTTCGGCATCGGAACTGGTCCCTTTGCTGCGGCAAGGCCTGTCAGTCGGAGGATCTTCCGGCGCAGATGATGCACGAGCTTCTGACGACCGTGTCGCATGAGAATGCCGACCTCCTGTGTTTGGTTTGTCCGACGTGCTTCGGCCAGTTCGACTTCGGGCAGTTGAAGGTGGCCAGGCAGTTCAATGAGGACTTCCACACCCCGCCCATCTACTACCTTCAATTGCTGGCCTTCGCGCAGG
>DAIRVC010000023.1:3118-7646 GCA_036803025.1 Anaerolineales bacterium | reverse complement strand
GAGGACTTCCACACCCCGCCCATCTACTACCTTCAATTGCTGGCCTTCGCGCAGGGCGTGCCTTACGACCGGCTGGGATTCGAGAAGCAGCGGCTTAAGCCCGAGGTACTGCGACGATTCGAGAGCTAGGGCGGTTGTTCCGCGCCGCTCAACTGGCTCAGGCCGGCTGTGAGCAGGCAGGCTACTGGGATACTGCCTGCGACCCGGCGATTCCTGTCGTGGCGCTTGCGTGTGAGGATCTGCTTGCGCCAATAGGCTACAACACGGGTCTCGATCATGACGTGCACGTGCTGGCCATCTGCCGCTATTCGCCTGAGGACACGGAAGAGGAACGCGACCCTTATCTCTATCGTAGTGGCTGTGCGTTCCGCAGGGAGGTCGCCTGCATCATTGAAGATGGCGGCGAGTACTTGCGTGTTAACGCACCCGAACAGGTAAGGGCATTGCTGGTCCCCATCAAGGACCCCGACGAGGCAATGACCTACGTGGAAATGATGACGGGATTGACCGCAACCTTCAGCTTCGAACGCGATCCATACCTGATCTACTTCCAGGACCCTGTCGCAGGGACTTCCATCACAGAACATGACGGCGTCTTCACGCTTAACGTGTTCCACAACCAGCAGTGTCTGTGCGAGCCGTGGGTCAATTCGGCTGTGCATCTCAGGATTGATAGGCGGGGCGAGATCACCTGGCTGAGAGCGCCCCCCTGGTCGATGACGCTCGGATTCAGCTGTGCGGACTGAACCAGAAGGGTGGAAGTGTGCGGTGCTTCGGATCCGCGGGTCGGCCGGCGTGGGTGATTGCCGGCCGATGAGCGATTGGTCGAGAGCCAGGCGCGCCTAGCGCTGAGGAGGACATATGGCCAGCTGGCAAGCTCGGGTCCTCGAAGCCTTTCTGATCCTGAAAAGGCGATTCGGGGATCGATCGGGGAAGCTCGACGTGGTTAAGGAACGGGCGGAAACCGAATCGATGGCCAGCCTGTTCAAGCCGCTGGGACCGATTCAGTCCGAGCCGGTCGTGGCCAACGGCGTGCCTGCGGAATGGATCCGTTCGGCTTCCGCGCAACCGGGCCGCGTCGTCCTGCTCCTCCACGGAGGCTCGTTCAATTCCGGCTCGATCGTCAGCCATCGGACGCTGGCCGGCAACCTGGCCCACGCCTGCGCTGCGCGCGTCCTGCTCATCGACTATCGCCTGGCGCCGGAACACCCCTTCCCGGCCGCTCTGGAGGACTCCCGGGCGGCGTACGAATGGCTGATCGACCAGGGCGTTGCGCCGGGCCAGCTGGTGGTAGCCGGGGACTCGGCCGGGGGGACCCTGACGCTGGCGCTGCTTGTGTCCCTGCGCGACCACCGGCGGCCTGTGCCGGCGGGCGGCGTCTGCCTGTCTCCCGCACCCGATCTGACATTCTCCAGCGAGTCGTGGACCTTCAACGCCCGGAAGGACCTGTTGCTGGACGCACGCAAGGAGCGGGAGGCGGTTCGCATCTACTTGCGCGATACCGATGCCCGTGACCCTCTCGCCTCGCCGACTTTCGCCGACCTGCACGGCCTTCCGCCCTTGCTGATCCAGGTGGGATCGCACGAACTCCTGCTCTCGGACGCGGAGCGGTTCGCCGAGAGGGCCAGAGCCGCCGGGGTGGAGGTGACCCTGGAGGTCTGGCCGGAGATGCAGCACGAGTGGCAGTTCGCGGCGAAGTTCCTGCCCGAGGGCCGCCAGGCGATGGCGCACGTGGGGACCTTCGTGGAGGGCATCCTGGCCCGTTCCGGCGTGGGCGCAGACCGATCCCCCAACTGATCCCTTCCCAACACGCTCCAGATTGCGGGCCGAAGCCCGCCGGGCCAGGGACGGCAGGCTGTCTGGGGCTTGGCGGCAGGGGTAGAATCGACGCAGGCGGCGCACGAAGGCCCGCCTGAAGGAGTGATCCGATGAGCGTCATCGAAGTTTCCAATCTGACCAAGTACTACGGCAAGTCGCGCGGCATCGTGGACGTTTCATTCAAGGAAGAGGAAGGCGAGATCTTCGGCTTCATCGGCCCGAACGGGGCGGGGAAGTCGACCACCATCCGCTTGCTCCTATCCCTGATACGCCCGACCAGCGGCAGCGCCCGGGTCTTCGGCAAGGACGTGACCACACACGGCCCCGAGATCCGCCGGGACATCGGCTACCTGCCTTCGGAGGTCTACTACTACGAGGGCATGAAGGTCGTCGACCTGCTCAAGTACTCCGCCAGCTTCTACGATCGCGACTGCGCGGCGCGCATGCGCGAGCTGTCCGAGATCATGGAACTGGAAATGAACCGCCGCATCAGCGACCTGTCCTACGGCAACAAGAAGAAGGTCGGCATCGTCCAGGGCCTGCTGCACAGCCCCAAGCTGCTCTTCCTGGACGAGCCGACCGCCGGCCTCGATCCGCTCATGCAGCGCCGGTTCTTCGACCTGATCCGGGAGGAGAACGCCCGCGGCGTGACCGTCTTCTTCTCGTCGCACATCCTGGGCGAGGTCCAGCGCCTGTGCACCCGCGTGGGCATCATCCGCGAGGGCCGGATCGTCGAGATCTCCGACATCCGCACCCTGCAGCAGAACAACTACAAGAAAGTGCGTGTGACGGCGGAGGGCTTGACCGCCGCCTCGTTTGATCTTCCGGGGGTGACCAACGTGCAGACGGAGAACGGCACGGTGCACTTCTTCTTCAAGGGCGAAATCAACGCCGTGCTACAGAAGCTGACCGGGGTCCGGGTGGCGGATGTGACCATCGAGGAGCCGACCCTGGAAGAGATCTTCATGCACTACTACGAATAGGCGGCAGCCATGAGTGCAACCATCTTCGCGCACGAGTTCCGCAGCCGGCTGCGGTCGGCAGCCGTCTGGTCGTTGGGCGTGGCGGCGATCATCGGGATCTTCTTCTCCTTCTTCCTGACGTTCGCCGATCAGGCCGCACTGGTGAACCAAATGCTGCAGAACTTCCCGCCGCAGCTGCGGGCGGCCTTCGGCATCGACCGGGTGAACCTGACCACCGTCGAGGGCTTCTACAGCTACATCTTCGTCTTCGCCCAGCTGTGCCTGGCGATCCAGGCGGCGAATTACGGCTTCGGGCTGGTGTCGATCGAGGAGACCGAACTGACGGCCGATTTCCTTCTGAGCAAGCCGGTCAGCCGCTCGAGTGTGTTGACGAGCAAGCTGCTGGCGGCGCTGGCAAGCCTGACGCTCACCAACGCCGTGGTCTGGGTGACCAGCTTCGCCGCCATCGCCGTCTTCCGCGGCGATCACGAGTACGATTCCAGGGCGCTGCTGCTCCTGCTCCTGAGCATCGTGATCTTCCAGCTGTTCTTCCTGAGCGTCGGGCTGGTGGTGTCGCTGCTGGTCCGGCGCGTGCGCAGCGTGACGCCCTACGGCCTGGGCCTGGGCTTCGGCGCCTATGTCCTGAGCGCCTTCACCGGCCTGCTCGGGGATGTCAAGCTCGAGCTCATCACGCCCTTCCGGCACCTGGACGCCATGCGCATCGCCCAGGAGGGCGCCTATGACGTGCCCCTGGTGCTGCTCAACGTGGCGGTCAGCCTGGTCTGCCTGGTGGTGAGCTATGTCCTGTATGTGCGGCGCGATATCCCGGCCGTGTCCTGAGGAGGTGGATCGTGAACATCTTCCTGCGTGAACTGAGGGCCAACCTCAAGTCCCTGCTGATCTGGAGCGCCATCCTGGCGCTGCTGATCTGGATCGCCGTAGCCAAGTTCTCGGCCTTCGCCGGCAACCCCGAGATGCTGGCCATGCTGGATGCCATGCCTCCGGCGGTGCTGGACGCCATGAACATGCGCGCCTTCAACCTGACCACACTCACCGGCTTCTACGGACTGATGTTCTTGTACTTCGCGCTGATGGGCGCCATGGCGGCGGCCATGTGGGGCAGCGACATCATCTCCAAGGAAGAGCGCGATAAGACGGTCGAGTTCTCGCTGGTGCTGCCGGTCACGCGCAGCCGGGTGGTCACGGCCAAGGCCCTGGCGGCACTGGTGAACTGCATCGCCCTGGTGCTGATCACGGCGGCTGTCTCGGTCGTGGCGGTCCAGAGCTATGAACCCGACCAGGCCTTCTATGACTTGCTGGCGCTGGAGATGCAGGCGATGTTCGTGATCGAGCTGGTCTTCCTGGCGCTGGGGCTGCTGCTGGGCTGCGCCATGAAGCAGTACAAGCGCGCCGCGGCGGTGGCGGTGGGCGCCATCCTGGTGACCTACATGCTGTCGATCGCCTCGCACATGCAGGAGAACCTGGACTTCCTCAAGTACGTCACGCCCTTCCGCTACTTCGAGGCCGGCGAGCTCTTCCGCACGGGCCGGATGGAGGGCACCTACCTGCTTCTTTCGGCGGCGATCGTGGCGGTGTGCGTGGCGGGGGCCTACCTGACCTACAACCGGCGGGATCTCTACATCTAGGATGGCTGCATCGCCCGGCCTGGCGCCGTGCGAGCGCGGCCCATGATCGGGCTGCACCGGGCGCCGCCATTTGCGCGGCGGAGATGCGGCCCGGCGATGCGC
>DAIRVC010000023.1:0-3018 GCA_036803025.1 Anaerolineales bacterium | reverse complement strand
CGGGCTGCACCGGGCGCCGCCATTTGCGCGGCGGAGATGCGGCCCGGCGATGCGCTCCGCCGTCAAGGGCCTGCGGCCCCCTTAGGCATTCGGCCGCTGCGGCGGCCGCCGTCACGACCGATCCGGTCTCGGAAGATGTCCCCAGGAGGCACGTCTGATGAACAAGCCGCGCGCCAGCATGTTCAACTACGCCATCGGCATGTTCGGCACCTCCATTCCGATCAACATGCTGAAGACGTTCGCCTTCACGTACTACGTGCTCGACCGGGGCGTGACGACGACGCAGTGGGCGACGATGATGCTGATCTACGCCTTCATCGACGCCCTGGACAACCCCATCTATGGATTCCTCTCCGATCGGACGCGCACGCGCTGGGGCCGCCGGCGGCCGTGGCTGACGATCGGCACGCCGCTTCTGATCCTGTGCTTCGTGGCCTTCTACAACCTGCCGGCTTTCCTGGACGGTCAGGCCGTCTTCGCCTACTGCCTGCTCTTCTACGTCCTGACCGGGACGCTCGACTCGGTCATCAACGCCAACTATGCGGCTCTGTTCCCGGAACTGTTCCCGGATGACACCATCCGGGCCAAGACCAACGCCATGCGCCAGGCCTTCCAGCTGGTGGCCATGATCATCAGCATCGCCCTGACGCCCATGGTGACCGAGTGGCTGGGATACGGCCTGACGGCGCTGCTGTACGGCCTGCTGGGCGGCGCGGTCATCCTGTACATGACCTTCTCCTGCCGGGAGAGGGATCCCGAGCCGACCGAAGCCCGGCCGGAGCTCTTCAGGGCCCTGAGGGACCTGGTGACCAACGCCAAGTTCTGGGTGGCCGGCTTCGCCAACGCCTTCTACAGCGCGGCCATGTCGCTGGTGCTGGCCTCCGTCCCGTTCTACGTCGAGTACGCCCTCGGGCTTTCCAGCGGCCAGTCGACCATGCTGCTGGCGGCGGTGCTGATCATCGCCATCGCCTGTGTGGCGGTCTGGGCGTTCCTGGTGCGCAAGTTCACGCTGATGCCGGTCTGGCGGGCTGCGCTGGGGACGCTGGCGATCACGTTCATCCCGCTCTACTTTGCCAACTCGCTGGTCACGGCGGTGATCTTCTCCGCCTTTGTCGGCTTCGGCTTCGCCGGGGTGATCACCACCATGGATCTGATCGGCGCCAAGATCATGGACGAGGACACCCAGAAGCACCACCTGCGGCGGGAGGGCATCATCGCCAACGCCCTCGGGTTCATGAATCGGCTGAACAGCCTGTTCACCGGCGCCGCCTACTTCCTGGTCTCCAAGCTGTACGGCTTCCAGAGCGGGGAGAACCCCGGAGCGCAGCCGGATGAGGCGGCGCGTTTCCTGATGACGATCGTCCCGCCGGCCTTGATGGTCATCAGCTTCGCCTTCTCGTGGTTCATCGATTTCAAGAAGCCGGCCCAGGCCGGGGTCGAGGCCGCCGCGGCCTAGGCGCACAGGAGCCATGGCGCTCTTCCGCATCGATCACGTGCCCGTGACGGTGGGGGTCAATCTCCCGCTGCTGGTCATCCTTCCCGACCCGGGCAAGCTGGGCGGGCAGCCGGTGGCCGGGCGCAAAGTCCTCTATCTGCTGCACGGCCTGAGCGACGATGCCAGCGCCTGGCAGCGCTACACGAGCATCGAGACGCTGGCGGGCAGGTACGGACTGGTCGTGGTGATGCCCTCGGCCGGCCGCAGCTTCTACATCGACCAGCCCAACGGCCAGGCGTACTTCACCTATCTGACCGAGGAACTGCCGCGCTACCTGGCGGACGTCTTCGGCCTGCGCCCCCGCCGCCAGGACACCTTCATCGCCGGCAACTCCATGGGCGGATACGGTGCGATGAAGGCGGCGCTCCTGCGCCCGGAGCTGTACGCGGCCGCGGCCAGCTTCTCCGGCGCGCTGTCGATCGCCGTCCTGCAGCTCCTGCCGCAGACCGATCCCCGCCGGCAGGAGTTCAGCCTGCTGTTTGGTGATCTGGAGAAGCTCGTCGGCAGCCAGCACGACCCGGCGGTCTGGCTGGCGGACGCCGCCGGGGAGCCTGCCCGCCTGCCGCGGCTGTTCATCTCCGTCGGCCGGCAGGAGGACGTCTATCCCTTGAGCGGCATGTTCCACGAGGCCTGTCAGTCGCTGGGCATCGCCTCGGAGTACCACGAGGAAGATGCCGCACACGATTGGTTCTTCTGGGATGGGCAGATCCGGCGTTTCCTGGAGGCCGTCCTGGGTCCCCTGCCCGCGGCGGAAGGGGAGACGCCATCACACACACACTGAACCTGCAGTACTTCGTCGAACACGAACGCCAGGGCGAGTATCTGACCCTCCCGTTCAGCATGCCGCCGGACAGCGAGTCGCTCACGCTGGCCTACCGCTACGAACGTCACCGTGAGCGTCCGGCGGGGGGCGGCGCCAGCGCACGGGAAGAGATCAACATCATCGACCTGGGGCTGATCGACCCCGACGGGAGGCAGGTGGGCGCCTCCGGATCGGACAAGACCGAGATCCAGATCAGCGAGACGCAGGCCACGCCGGGCTACAAGCCCGTCCGCCTGATTCCCGGCGAATGGCGCATCCTGCTCGGCGCGTACAAGGTGGCGGCGGAAGGCGTACTGGTGCATTACGACCTGACCTTCACGCCCAAACGCATGCGTCTGCTCAAAGGCGACCTGCACGTCCACAGCCTGGCATCGGACGGGGTGCTGAGCGTCGAGGAACTGGCGCAGCGCGCCCGGCGGCATGGATTGGACTTCCTGGCCATCACCGATCACAACCAGATGGCGACGGCGGACTCGCTCCCCCGGCTGCCGGGATTGACGCTCATCCCCGGGGTCGAATGGACCCACTTCAAGGGGCATGCCAGCTTCCTGGGAGTCGACCGGCCCTACGACGAGCCGTTCTACGCCAACCGCCCGGAAGAGGTACGGGCCCGCTTCGAATCGGCCCGGGCGCGCGGGGCGTTGATCGTCCTCGATCATCCCTTCGACGAACTGTGTCCCTTCCAGTTCGACATGCAGGC
>DAIRVC010000022.1:0-24206 GCA_036803025.1 Anaerolineales bacterium | reverse complement strand
CCGCAGGTGGTGTTCAATACCGGCGACTGCGTCATGGAGTCGCTCGAGGCCGACAAGGAGTCGGCCCTGGCTCAATGGCGGGCGTTCCGGGAGGTGTTCGAGGCCGAGTGCCATCTGCCCGTGCAGCACTGCATCGGCAATCACGACGTGTGGGGTTGGGCGGCGGGCGGCGCGGCCTCAGCCGACGACCCTTTGTTCGGCAAGGCCATGGCCGTCGAGCAGTTGGGACTGCCGCACCGCTACTACAGCTTCGACCTGGCCGGCTGGCATTTCGTCGTGCTCGACAGCACCCATGCGCCCATCCTGTCCCCGGCCGATATCCCCTACACGGGCAAACTCGACGATGAGCAATTCGCCTGGCTGGAGCGGGAGCTGCAGCAGACACCTGCCGACCAATCCATTGCCGTGCTCTCGCACATCCCCGTCTTGTGCGCATGCGAGTTCTTCGACGGGCCGAACGAGGACAGCGGTAACTGGGTTGTCCCCGGGGCCTGGATGCACATCGACGCGCGCCGCATGCGGAATCTCTTCCTGACCCACCCAAACGTCCGGTTGTGCTTGAGCGGGCATGCGCATCAGCATGACCGCGTCGACTACCTGGGTGTCAAGTACGTCTGCAGCGGGGCGGTCTCGGGCAACTGGTGGAGCGGCCCATACCTCGATTTCCCTCCCGCCTACGTCGTCGTCGATCTGTATGCCGACGGCTCGTCCGAGCATCTGTTCGTTCCGTACGAGGGCGGCTGAACCGCATCGCTGTCCGCGGGAGACGACATGGCGGAGTTCGACGTCATCGGCCTGGGCGTCGCCACGCTCGACATCCTCATGTTGGTGGACCACTTCCCGACCGGTGAGGAGATCCAGCGCGCCGAGGCGATGACCATCCAGGGCGGCGGGCCGGTCGCCACGGCCATCGTCGCCCTGGCCCGTCTGGGAGCGCGCACGGGGATGCTCGACGCGGTCGGCGACGACTGGCGCGGCGAGCTGATCTGGGCCGAGTTCGAGCGCGAGGGCGTCTCCACGCGCGGGTTGCGCCGCTGCCCGGGTTGCACCTCGGCGACGGCGAGCGTGATGGTCCGCAAGTCCGACGGCGCCCGCACCATCGTCTATCTCCCGGGGTCGACGCCCGATCTTCAACCCGCCGATCTGCCCCGCGCGGCGATCGAGGCTGCCCGTGCGATCCACGTCAACGGGCGGCACAGCGCCGCTTGCGAACAGGCTTGCCGTTGGGCACGCCAGGCCGGGGTCATGGTTTCGTTCGACGGCGGCGCCGGACGCTACCGGCCGGAGATGCGCACGCTGGTGCCTCTGGCGGATGTGTGCATCGTGGCGCGGGAGTTCGCCGAGCACTTCACCCAGGAGAGTGATCCGCCGGCCGCGGCCTCCAGGCTCCTGGACGAAGGCCCGCAGTTGGTCGTCATCACCGACGGGCTGCGCGGCAGCTGGGTATTCCCTGCCGGGCAGCCCTCTTTTCACCAACCGGCCTTCCCACTGGCGCAGCCGGTCGACACGACCGGCTGCGGCGACGCCTACCACGCTGCGTTCTTGTTCGCATTGCTGAAGGACATGCCGCTCCGGTCGGCCGCCGCGTTCGCCAGTGCCGCGGCCGCTCTCAACGCCCGGCGCCTGGGCGGCCGCAGCGGCCTGCCGTCCCGCGCCGAAGTCGAGGCTTTCCTGGCCGAGCGTCAGGCGACAGGCTGACCCTCGAACGCCTGGCCGGTCGTTTGGGTCTATACTGTCCTCAACCGCACCCCAGCGGTCATCGCCCCAGGAGTCCCCCCATGGCCGCCACTGATGCCATCCTCGGATCGGTCCTGCGCGCGGCACTTACCTGGCTCGGACGCAAGCGACTGCCCCAGATTGATGGAACGCTGCGCCTCCCCGGCTTGATCGACCCGGTGGAGGTGCTGCGCGACCGCTGGGGCGTGCCGCACCTGTATGCCCGCCACGCCGAAGACGTGTTCTTCGCCCAAGGATTCGTCCACGCCCAGGACCGCCTATGGCAGATGGAGCTCAACCGGCGTACGGCCGCCGGTCGACTGAGCGAGCTCTTCGGGCCGGTGGCACTGGACACGGACCGCGCCGTGCGCACCTTCGGCTTCCGCCGACTGGGCGAAGCTGACTGGCAGGCGATGGAGGCCGACCTACGGGCGGGGTTCGAAGCCTACACCCGAGGCGTGAATGCTTACCTCGAGGCACCCGGCGCCAAGATGCCGGTCGAGTTCACGCTTCTAGGCCACAAGCCCGAGCCGTGGCAGACGCTGGACAGCCTGGCCTTCTCGCGCGTCATGATCTGGCAGCTCTCGCACGCCTGGTATGGTGAGATCATTCGCTCTCAAGTCCACCAGGCGGTCGGCGAGAAGGCCGCGGCTGAACTCGAGGTGCGCTACCCCAAGGACAACCCCATCATCCTGCCGCAAGGCATCGAGTTCAACCGCCTGGCCGAGGATGGCCGTCTGCAAGCCGCTCGCGGGCCGTTCCTGCAGCGCGGCCTGGGCAGCAACAGCTGGGTCGTGGCCGGCGAACGGACGACGACCGGAACCCCCTTCCTGTGCAACGACATGCATCTGCCCATCAGCACGCCGTCCTTGTGGTACGAGGTCCACCTGTGCGCGGCCGAGCTCGATGTGACCGGAGTCTCCCTGCCCGGCGTGCCTCTGGTGATGGTCGGCCACAATGCCCATGTCGCCTGGGGCATGACGCTCGCCTTCACGGACTGCGAGGACCTGTTCGTGGAGGAATTCGACCCGCAGGACCCGCAGCGCTATCGCACGCCGGACGGATGGCAGGAAGCGGAGATCATCCCGGAGCCGATCCGCATCAAGGGCCGATCCGATCCGCACATCGAAGAGGTGGTCCTCACGCGGCACGGTCCGATCATCTCCGACGTCGTCGGGGCGCCAGAACAGCGCCTGGCAGTGCAGTCGATGGCTCTCAGGCCCTGCCCGGCGATCCGCGGCTGGTACCAGCTGAACCTGGCTCGCGACTGGGATGAGTTCGTCGAGGCCATGCGATTGATCGAGGCTCCACAGCTCAACGTCGTCTACGGCGATACCCAGCACAACATCGGCCACTGGGTGACCGGGAAAGTGCCCATCCGCGCCAAGGGCGACGGCATGACGCCGGCGCCCGGGTGGGGAAACGAATACGAATGGGTGGGCGAGGTGCCGTTCGAGGCGATGCCGCACGCGTTCAATCCCGCCCGCGGTTGGCTGGTCACAGCCAATGACCGGGTCGTGCCGGATGACTACCCCTATTTCCTGGGCAGCGTGTGGATGAACGGCTACCGCAGTCGCCGCCTGAGTGAGATCCTGAGCTCCACCGATCGGATCGGGCCGGACGATTTCGCCCGCATGCAGATGGATGTCACCTGCATTCCCGGCCGCGAGTTCGTGGCCGCCCTGGAGGGATTCCAGTCTGCGGACCCGGACGTGCGCACCGGGCTTGAGCTTCTGCGCGCCTGGGACGGCAGGCTGACGACCGACACGGTCGGCGGGACGGTCTACGAGGTCGTCCGCTACATCCTGGTGCGCAACTTGCTGGAGCCGGGTCTCGGCCCCGACTTGACATCAAGCGTGATGGGCCAGGGGTTCCATCCGCTGCTGATGGCCGGCAGCGAGCTGTATGGTCACGACACGGTCGCCATGCTGCGCATGCTGGCCGACGACCGGTCCTGGTGGGTGGCCCAGGCCGGCGGGCGGCAGGCCGTCCTGGAGCGATCGCTGCGCGAGGCGATCGCCTGGCTGCGAGCACAGCGCGGCCCGGAGACAGCCAATTGGCAGTGGGGCCGCCTGCATCGCGCCCCGATCGCACATGCCATGGCCATGCAGAAGCCGCTCGACCGCGTCTTCAACGTCGGCCCGCTCCCGGTCGGCGGCGACACGGACACACCCTTGCAGACGGCCATTGTCCCGAACGATCCCTACGACAACAAGGGCTGGGCGCCGAGCTTCCGAGAGATCATCGACCTCGGCGATCTTTCCCGCTCGCAGGTCATGTACGTCCCCGGCCAGTCGGGGCAGCTCGGCAGTCCGCACTACGCTGACCTTGCGGCGCCGTGGAGCGAAGGCCGGCTGCACCCGATGCTGTGGACGCGCCAGCAGGTGGAACGTGACCTGGAAGGCCGCCTGAATCTGGAGCCCGCCGTGCCGGAACCTGGATCGAAGCCAACCGGAGGGAAGTGATGAAGCCCGCCTACTGGATCGGCGCCCTGGCCTTGCTCGGAGGCATCGTGGGAAGCGTCGCGCTGAGGTGGGGCGGCTGGATTGACGTGACCACCGGCGTGGTCGTCGGTGCACTGATCGGGGCATTGGTCTACAGGCTAACCTCCGGGCGCGGCGAGCGCGGCTAGCCCCGGGGCTGCGGGCGTCGCACTCCAGCGCCCATGGCCCATTGCCGCTGACAAGCACGCCAGGTCGATCCATTGGTGGCCGGCGCCCGCCTGAGGCCGCGTGGCAGGCGGCCTCGATCCGTCTCCGTAGATCGCCGAGCGAAGGCACCCCAGCGCACAGGGCTCCAACAGGCGCCACCTCCCCAATCTGGACAATTCGAGTTAGGATTACCTTGGGCGCCTGGAGTGACGGTGGCGATGTCCTCTTGTTCGGTTTGCCGGGCGCATACCGGGATTGGTGTGTGTGACTGAACAGATCGAATCCGTGATCATTGGCGGTGGCCAGGCAGGCCTGGCCACCAGCTACTTCCTGAAGCAGCAAGGCCGCGAACACATCGTCCTCGAGCAGGCCGCGCAGGCCGGCAACGCCTGGCGCAACGGCCGCTGGGATTCGTTCACACTGGTCTCGCCCAACTGGACGTTCCGGCTGCCTGGCGGGGAGTACGATGGACCGTCGCCGGACGGGTTCATGCCGCGCGACGAGATCGTCGCCCGCTTCGAGCGCTACGCAACCGACCACCGACTTCCGGTTCAATACGGTGTCCGGGCAGAGTCGCTCGAATCGACGCCGGACGGTCGACACTACCGAATTCGAGCCGGCGGTGCCGCGTGGGTGGCGCGCAACGTCGTCATCGCCACCGGCGTCTATCAGCGCCCCAAGCTCCCACGCTTCGCCGCGGCCCTGACTCCTGAGCTGACTCAGATTCACTCCAATGCGTATCGCAATCCGGCTGCGCTCCCGCCCGGAGCGGTGCTGGTCGTCGGAAGCGCACAGTCCGGCTGCCAGATCGCCGAGGAGCTTCAGCAGAGTGGCCGCCGCGTGTTTCTGTCGGTCGGCAGCGCCGGCCGAGTCCCTCGTCGCTACCGCGGCAAGGACATCTTCGAATGGCTGAGGCTGATCGGCTTCTTCGATCAGACGGCCGACACGCTCCCCTCCCCCGCAGCCCGTTTCGCCGGCAACCCGCATCTGAGCGGGCGAGGCGGCGGTCACACCCTCAACCTGCATCAGCTCGCACGGGACGGCGTCCACTTGCTGGGCCGGCTGACGGATGGACGTGGGGCTCGGCTGAGGCTGGCCGGCGACTTGAAGGCCAACCTGGCCAAGGCGGACGCCTTCGAGGCCGAGATGTTGGGCAAGATCGACGCGTTCATCGATCGGTCCGGGTCGAGCGCGCCAGCCGAGTCAGTGCCGGCGCAGCGCGACGGTTACGCAGTGGCAGAGGCCGGCGCGCTCGACGTGCGCGCCTCCGGGATCCATTCGATCGTATGGGCGATTGGCTACGCGTTCGACTTTCGATTCGTGAAGCTGCCGGCCCTCGAGAGCAACGGATACCCGATTCAGAAATCCGGAGTGACCGAGTTCCCCGGCCTGTACTTCGTTGGCATGTCGTGGTTGGATCAACGCAAGTCCGGGCTGCTGATGGGCGTCGGTGAGAGCGCGGCCTCCACGGCCGCAGCCATCGAAGACCGGATGGGCTGAGCCGCGAGTAAGAAGCTCGACTGCCGGCCACTCGGCGCAGGAGTGGCCGGCAGTCCTGATGACGCGCAATCCTTCAGCGCGGGATCCTGGTGGCGGCCGAGCGGCGGCTACCGGGCAGGCGGTTGTTCCCCGGCCTGCGATGGGGTCGCGCCCGGATAGCGGACGTACAGCCGCGCGCCGTCCTCCACAGTGCCGCCCAAGCCCACTCGGTCTCCCCGGGCGTCGGTGATCCACGCCCGGCCCTCCCGGATCGGTTCCAGGAGCTGCTGGTCATGGGCGGTCAGCGCCTGTTCGACCGTGGTGCCGTACCAGCGCCGGAAGGGCCGGTCGTCCACATAGAACGTGATTCGCCGCCGACGAGACAACCAGGCAAGCCAGAGACGAGGCGGTCGGTTGGGCATGCTTGCCTTCCTGTCTGGCTCAGGCGGGCGGCGTCCCGAGTGCGGTGATTCTGAGCTCGACCGCCGGGTCCGGCGGCGTGAAAGGCGAGTGAGCCCTCACCCAGTTGACGATCAGATCCCGCACCAGGACGTACGAGTTGACCTGCGGGTTGAGTGGCAGGGTCGCATAGTGATCGCCGCCGCTGGCCATGAAGTCGTTCACCGCCACATAGTAGATCGCGGCCGGATCCAGCGGCAGCCCCGTGCTCAGATCGATCACGTCGCCGATGATCCGGCTTCCCGGGGCGGCATCGTAGTCGAACGTGAACCTCAGTCCGGACACCTGGATGACACCGTGCTGCCCGGTGACGCCTTCCTCCAGCACCTGCCGGACCTCGGCCCCGTCGAGCTCGACAACGACCAGTGTGTTGTCGAACGGCTGCGCCTCGAAGACCTCGCCGAAAGTGATCGGCCCGGCGTTGATGTCGGCCCTCAGCCCGCCGCTGTTGGTGAAAGCGAAGTCGATCCCGGGGTCGTAGGCGTGCATGATATCGGTCACCCAGTCTCCCATGGCCGACTCATAGCGATAGTTGCGCGTGATGGCCGCGGTCGTTTCGCCGACGACCTCGTTCATGATCGCCTGGACCTGCGCCTCGTAGAAGTCGATGATGGAGGCCACCTCCGGATCGGCTGCGACGATCTGTGCCGCGCCCGTATCCCAGCGGCGATAGGTGGCCGGGCCGCCGTTCCAGGTTTGATAGACGTCCGTCGGCCGGGAATTCATCTGGTAGCTGACGACCTCACCGGTGGCCGAGTCCACAGTGAAGTCCACACGGCTGAAGGCCGTCCCGCTCGAGTACGACTGGACCACGGGGATGTCGCAGATGACATCATCGATCCGGGAGTGCGTGTGCCCGCTGACGACTAGGTCGACTCTCTCAGGATCCAGGCCGCACACGAAATCCGTCAGTCCGGCGAAGTCGGGGAAGAATCCGCCAATATGGGCCAGGACCACAATCATGGTCGCCCCTTCCCCTTCAACCTCCGGCAGCACATCGTTGACGGCCTGCACCGGATCGGTGAAGACCAGGTCGTCTACGTTGGTCGGGTTGGTGATCGAGGGTGTCTCGGGGTTGGCGATGCCGATCACCCCGACGCTGACACCGTTGGCCTCCAGCAGCGTGTAGGGCCTGGCCCAGTGCGGGCGCCCGGCATGCCCTGCCGCCGGGTTGCCGTGTTGCTTGGCCCGGAAGATGTTGGCCGCCAGGAAGGGGAACTCAGCCTGGTCCTGTCGATCCTGCAGGACTTCCTGGCCCCAATCGAACTCATGGTTCCCGAGCGCCATCGCCCGCACACCTGCGGCGTTGTAGGCCTCCATCGTCGAGGCTCCCAGGAAGTGGTTGGAGATCAAGGTGCCCTGCATCGAATCGCCGGCATCCAGCCACAACACGCCGCCGGGGTTTTCCTCGCGCACGATGTTGATGTAGCCAGCGATCCAGTCCAACCCGCCGACCATGTCGCCGTGAGACCAGGACTGGACGCGGCCGACCAGCGCACCGTGGAAGTCATTCGTGCTGACAATGGTGATCTGCGTAGTCTCGGGAGTCTGCGCCCAGGCCGCCGAGGGGAGTGTGAGGACGAAGGCTGCCGTGATGGTGAGAGCGGAGCGCAAGAACGTCTGTAGTCTACCGACCATGGTTATACCTCCTCATGCTGTTGGTCGTTCAACCGCGCCACAATTTACGCGCAAGCTGCAGGGTGGTGCCCAACCACGAAGGAACGGCGTTTCACCTCCCTTTGCGGCCGTTGACGCCCGGCCCAGTGCCGCCCGTTGCCCGGCCTCCCCGCGCAGCGCCGGGGGAGCCTTCCCTGGCCGGAGGGTCGACGGCGCCCAGAAGCCGGCGCCACGATCGCGCGCTCGTCCGCCACCCGTCCCAGAAGGAGTCTGATCGGCGAATTCGCAGGCTGGCGCCGCCCCGGCTCACGCGCCGGCCTCCGCCTGCGGTCGGATCTCACCCATTTCCTGAACGTCGATCAGCACGCCCTCGATCTCGGACGGGATGCGCTCCTCCGGCGCAAGCTCGGCCGAAGGGACCTTGCGCGAGACTATCACAACCAGCGCCAGTTCGCCGGTCGGTCGGCCGCGCCGCTTCCTCAATCCAATGCCCAGCCCGACGACATTCGGGAGGCTCAGGAGCTCGTCCTCATGCTCCCGGCGGACCGCCTGCAGGCGCTGCCAGTCTTCGCTCTCGGATGGGTCTTCGCCAATCATAGATCGATCACCAGGGCATCCAGAACGGCCTCAATCGGGTTGTGGATCGTCGACTGGTCCGAGCCGGCGAACAGCAGGCCGACCCCCCGCGCCGACTCGGCCTCCACCAGTAGCGAGCCCGAGTCACCGGGGCTCGACATCGGTGTCGTGACGATCTGGCGCTCGAAGCGCGCCTGCCGGCCCTCCCCGTATGATACCTGTACGGTGGTCTCCAACACCTGGACCGTCCCGGTCGTCAGGCCGGTTGAGCGGCCGGACTTGCGGACGGCCATGCCCAGGCTGGCCGGAGCCGTCCCCTCAACTGCGCCAATCTCAAGGATGTCACTGCGCACCGCAGCGGCGTCGACCGGCCGGGCCACGGCTGCGTCCACTCGGTTGACCGCCTGTGGGTCAACGGCCGAGACTCGGAATGAATGTCGGCCGCCGAGGATCCGCGAGCACGCATTCAGGGCCGCCACCACCCAGGCGGCGATCCCTGACTCGACCGCCGCGGTCTGGAAGAGCAGAGGCTGGAACCGTTCCAGACGGGCCAGGATGTCCCCAGGCTGACGACCGCCATCGAGCGCGCCTGGCTGCAGGATCGCATCTCCCGGCTGTGCGGCGTTGCCGTCGGCGAGCACGTGGTTGTTGGAAAGCAGCAGCGGCCGGCCGCTGCTCCGGTCCCGCACCCAACAACCCAACGTGCCGGCCGTGACCTGGTAGTGTCCGAGGCTCACGCCGCCCGGGGCCGGGCGCCAGCGGCCGCTGCGCGCCTGCAGCGGACGCAGATGTCCGACCTCGACGACGTCGGTCGGCACACCGTCCAACTCGGCCGGCACAAGCGCACCTTCACTGAGGGCGGCGCGCGGCATCTTGGTGTGCACCAAGGCGACCACGCTCAACGGACCGGCCCGCTCGTTCCCGACGGTCTTGTAGCCGACGCCCACGCCGACCACGTTCGGCCGGGCGAGCAGTCCGGCGGTATGCCGTTCCTTGACCTCGACGACAAGATCGTGATCCGCCATTGCCCCCTCCCTGCCGCGCCCTCACCCGGCCCGGATCCGCCGACGACCGCCCGGCCGCTCCCCCGGACGGCCTGCGCCGACGCTAGCCGCGCTGCTCCAGCGGCACCCACGTCCGCCGGGTCTCCCCGACATAGGCCGCGTCCGGGCGAATCAGCCGGCCCTCAGCCAACTGCTCGAAGACGTGCGCCGTCCAACCGCCGACACGCGACACGGCGAAGGTCGGCGTGAACAGCGCTGTCTCGAGGCCGACGCCGTGCAGCACCAGCGCGGTGTAGAACTCGACGTTGGTCTTCAGGTTGCGCCCGGGCTTGAGCTCCTCGAGCACCCGCAGCATGACCTGTTCGACGGTGCGCGCGTCTTCGTACAGACTGGCCTCGCCGGCCCGGGCGAAGAGCCGGGCGGCGGCCTTGTCGAGGACGTCGGCGCGCGGATCGCGCACCTTGTAGACGCGATGGCCGAACCCCATGATGCGCTCGCCGCTGGCCACGGCCTGCCTGGCCCAGGCGTCGGCCTCGTCGGCCACGCTCCTGCCGGACTTGGCCGCCCGGTCGCGAATCTCGAAGACCATGTCCAGTGCAGGTCCGGGCGCCCCGCCGTGCAGCGGGCCCTTCAGCGCGCCGATGGCGCCGACGACGGCCGAGACCATGTCGGAGCGCGTGCTGGTGATCACGCGCGCGGTGAAGGTTGAGGCATTCATGCCGTGGTCGACTACGGTGTTGAGATAGGTCTCGAGCGCCCGGGCGGCGTCCGGATGCGGCGTCTTGCCGAAGAGCATGGCCAGATAGTTGGCGGCATGGGTGAGCCTCGGATCGGGCGGGATCGGTTCCTGCCCATGAAGCATCCGCCAGTATGCAGCCACGATCGTCGGCATGTGAGCCACGAGCGCCACGCCGCAGCTGACGTCGGCCCCGCCGTCGGGATGCGAATGGCCCTCGCACAGCCCGATCGTGTCGACGGCCATGCGCATGGCATCCATGACCGAAAGCTTGCGGCTGGCGGCCTCCTGCAGCACGGTCATGGCCGCGCTCGGCAGCTGCCGCTGCGCCGCCAGGTCCTTGCGCAGCTTCTCCAGCTCGGCCCTGCCCGGCAGCCGGTCCTGCCATAGCAGGAAGAGCACTTCCTCAAACGAAGCATTGGGCGCCAGTTCTTCCAGCGGGAAACCGGCGATGGTCAGCTCGCCCGCCAGCCCGTCGACCTTGCTCAATCGGGTCTCAGTGAAGCGGACCCCTTCCAGCCCCCGAGCAATCTCGTTCATACTGTGCCTCCGCAGGTCAGTTCGGCCTGCCCCCTCCCACAGCCGCAAGCGCCAATGTCCTGTCGATGCGCGAGATGGATCTCGCGCAACCTTGTCTCCCGGATCAGATCTGGATCGAGTGCCCCTCGGCGGCGTGGGCCGCCTCCATCAGGGTTTCGCTCAAGGTCGGATGCGCGTGGACGTTGCGGGCGATCTCCGCCGGCGTGAGCTCCATCATCTGCGCCAGCGTCAATTCGGGCAGGAGCTCAGTCACGTCCGGGCCGACCATGTGCGCCCCGAGAATCTCGCCGTATTTGGCGTCGACGATCAGCTTGACCCAGCCGGCGTAGTCGCCCAGACCGAGGGCTTTGCCGTTGGCCTGGAACGGGAAGCGCCCCACCTTTGGCTGGTAGCCGCGCTCCTTGGCCTGCGCCTCGGTCAGCCCGAACGAAGCGATCTGCGGCTGGCTGTACGTGGCGCGCGGCATCATCTCGTAGTTGAGCGTGGTCGTTTCGGCGCCGGCGATGTTCTCGGCGCAGATGATCCCCATGGCGGAGCCGACATGCGCCAGCATGAGCTTCCCGGTCACATCCCCGATGGCCCAGATCCCGGGCGCGCTGGCGGCCATGCGGTCGTCGATCTCGATGAAGCCGCGCCCGTCGGTTTTGACCCCGGCCGACTCCAGGCCGATATCCTGGCTGTTTGGCTTGAAACCGGTAGCCACCAGCGCCTGGCTGGCCTCGAGGGTCTGCTTTCCTTCCGCGCCGCTGACCGTGACCTTCACCTTGGTCTTGAGCGCCTCGACCGCCTCCACCTTCGTCCCGGCCAGAGTCTTGATGCCGCGCTTGTTGAAGGCGCGTGAGATCTCCTTGCTGACCTCTTCATCCTCGAGCGGAGCGATGCGCGGCAGCATCTCGACCACGGTCACCTCGGCCCCGTAGCTGTTCCACACGGTGGCGAATTCCAGCCCGATCGCCCCGGCGCCGATGATGACCACCGACTCCGGGAGGGATTCTTGCAAGATGGCCTCGCGGTAGGTCAGTACTCGCTGCCCATCGATCGCCACGCCGGGGATGGCCGCCGGCCTGGCGCCAGTGGCGATGACGACGTGCGCGGCCGAGACGGTCTTCGCCGCCCCATCCGCAGCGGTGACGACGACCTTCCCCGCGCCTTCCAGGCTGGCCGTGCCCATCAGCACTTCGATCTTGTTCTTCTTCATCAAGAAGCCGACGCCTTTGACCAGCCGCTCCGAGACCTGCCGGCTGCGTCGCACCGCGGCGCCGTAGTCCAGCTTCAGGCCGTCGAAGGTGAAGCCGAGCTCCTTGCCTCCCGTGCGCAGGGTGTGCGCCACCTCGGCATTGTGCAGCAGCGCCTTGGAGGGGATGCAGCCGACATTCAGGCACACCCCGCCCAGCCATTCGCGATCGACGATCGCCGTCTTCTGGCCCAACTGGGCGGCCCGAATGGCGCAGACGTAGCCGGCCGGCCCGGCGCCGATGACAAGGACGTCGTAGTCTGGCATGAAGGCTCCTCCCAATGCATTGGGCTGCAGGTTGAGATTGTAACGCGAGGCCTTGCGGGAGTCACTGCCTGCGGCGAATCCGCGTGGGCGCAGGCGCTCCCGCGAGGCGCCGCCGGCGGCGGTCGAAGCGCCGACCGAACCTGCCGCACCTCAGGTCAAGTTCTGAAGCGCCTGCACCACCCGGGCCAGGAAGCCGTCCGCCGAGGCGCCGTCCAGGATGCGGTGATCGAAGGTCAGGGATAGGTAGACCATCGGTCGAATGGCGATGGCATCGTCGATCACAACCACACGCTTCTGAATGGCACCCACCCCCAGGATGGCGCACTGCGGCTGGTTGATGATCGGGGTGGCGAACAGCGAACCGCTGATGCCGTGGTTGGTGATGGTGAAGGTGCCGCCCTGGACCTCGTCCGGCTTGAGCTGCCGGGCGCGGGCGCGCGCAGCCAGGTCGTTGACCTCAGACGCCAGGCGGCGCAGCGACTTCTGATCGGCGTCCCTGATGACCGGGACGATCAGGCCCTTCTCGCCCAGCGACACGGCCACACCGATGTGCACGCCGCGATGCAGGACGATGCCGCGATCACTCCACGAGGCGTTGACCAGTGGGAACGCCTTGAGCGCCTCGACCGCGGCCGAGACGAAGTACGGGGTGAACGTCAGGTTGACCCCGTCGCGCTGGAAAGCCGAACGCTGCGCCTGCCGGTGGGCGACCACGCGGCTGAGATCTGCCTCCATGACGGTGGTCACGTGCGGGCTGGTGCGCTTGGAGAGCACCATGTGGTCGGCGATGGCGCGCCGCACACTGTCCAAAGGCAGGAGACTTCCCGGCGGTGCCATGGTCGGCTCCATGGTCTGAGCCTCGCCCGAAGCACCGAAGACCTCTTCCGTCGGACGGAACAGCTCCCCCAGCGCCGGCTGCTCCCAGGGGGCCGGCGCGGCCAGAGTCGGCTCGGACCCAACAGCCGCCAGGACATCCTTCTTGGTGATGCGTCCGCCCTGCCCGGTGCCCCGGATGCGGCCGAGGTCGACGGCGTGCTCGGCGGCGATGCGGGCTACGACCGGCGAGATGAAGCCCAGTTCTGAGCGTGCCGCCGGCGGGCGGGGCTCACTCGGCGAAGGAGCGCGCGCTTCGGCGGCCGCCGCCGGCTGCCCCGGTTGCTCCGGCACCGCCTCATCGGGCTGGCCGATAACGGCCAACATCGTCCCGGCCCGCACGGTTTCACCCTCGCCGACGTACAGGCGCAGGACGACGCCCCCGGCCGGTGCCGGCACCTCGGTGTCGACCTTGTCCGTATTGATCTCGACCAGCGGCTCGAACTCCGCGATCGGTTCACCCTGCTTCTTCAGCCACTTCGTCACCGTGCCCTCGACGACCGATTCGCCGAGCTGCGGCATGATCACTCGCGTCGCCATTGCCCGCTCCCTGTCCTGCGCGCCCCTCGTTCCGAGCTGCCGCCGCTAGTAGGCGGCTAGGTCCCGAATCGCCTGGCCGATCTTGTGCGCATCGACCATGAACCAGTCCTGCAACGGGTGGCTGAACGGCACGGCCGGGATGTCCGGCCCGGCCAACCGGCGCACCGGCGCATCCAGATCAGTAAAGGCCTCGTCGGCCAGCAGCGCGGCGATCTCGGCGCCGTAGCCGCCGGTGCGGTTGTCCTCATAGACCACCAGCGCCTTGCCGGTCTTGCCCACCGAAGCCAGGATGGTGCTGCGGTCAACCGGATACAGTGTGCGCAGGTCGATCACCTCGGCCTCGATGCCGTCGGCCGCTGCGGCCTCGGCCGCCTGCAGTGCGTAATGGTGCATCATGCCGTAAGCCAGAACGGTCAGGTCCCGCCCGGCACGCGATACGCGCGCCGGGCCGATGGGGACGAGGACTTCTTCGTCCTTCGGCACTTCGCCCTTGATCAGGCGGTAACCCTTTTTCGGCTCGAGGTATAGCACCGGACCCGGGTCGCGCACCGCCGACTTGAGCAGCCCCTTGGCGTCGTATGGGTTCGACGGGATGACGACCTTCAGCCCTGGGACGTGGGCGAAGAAGGCCTCGACCGACTGCGAGTGGTACAGCCCGCCGCCGATCCCGCCGCCGTACGGCGCGCGGATGACCAGCGGAACGGTCCAGTCGCCCTTCGAGCGGTAGCACATCTTGGCCGCTTCATTGACGATCTGGTTGAAGGCCGGGTGGATGAAATCGGCGAACTGCACCTCGCAGATCGGGCGCATGCCGTACAATGCCGCGCCGATTCCCACACCGACAATCGAAAGCTCCGCCAGCGGGGAATCGATGACGCGCCCGGCGCCATATTTGTCGAACAGGCCCAGCGTGGCGCGGAACACGCCGCCGCGCGGGCCGACATCCTCGCCGACGACGAAGACCCGCTCGTCGCGGGCCAGCTCCTCATCCATCGCCTGGCGGATGCCCTCGATCAGCGTGATCTCAGGCATGCCGGATCTCCTCGGCATAGACCGGGTAGGCCGCTTCGCTCACCTCCGGATAGGGCGCCTCCTGGGCGACCCGCACCGCCTCTTCGACCTGCCCGCGGGCGCGTTCATCCATCTCGGCCTCGGCCGCTTCGGTCAGGACCTTGTTCTTGAGCAGCGTCTCGCGGAAGCGCACCAACGGGTCCTGAGCCTTCCAGCTCTCGACCTCCTCGCGCGAGCGATAGGAGCGGTCGTCGTCGTCCGACGAGTGCGGCGTCAGACGATAGACTTTGGCCTCGACCAGCGTCGGGCCCTCACCGGCGCGGGCGCGCGCCGCCGCCTCGGCCACGACCCGCTGCGTCTCGAGGACGTCCAGCCCGTCGACGGCCACGCCGGTCAGCCCAAGGCCGGCGGCCTTCGCCGCCACGCTCTCGACCGCCATCTGCATCTCCTGGCGCACGGAGATGGCATAGATGTTGTTCTCGACCAGGAAGATGACCGGCAGCTTGTGGATGGCCGCCCAGTTGACGCCTTCGTACCACTCGCCCTGTGCGGTTGATCCTTCACCGATGCTGGTCAGGACGACGGCGTCGTCGCCGCGCATCTTGATCCCCAGGCCGATGCCGGCCGCATGCGGCGTCTGGGTCGCCACCGGCGACGAGTGGCTGACGACGTTCGCGGCGCGCAGGCTCCAATGGCTGGGCATCTGCCGCGCCCCGGAGGTCGGCTCGCCGCGCTTGCCCATCAGCGCCAACATGAAATCCAACGGGCTGTAACCCAGCGCCAGCAGGAGTGCCAGGTCACGGTAGTACGGCACCCACCAGTCTTTGCCCCGCTCCAGCGCGAATGCGGCGCCGATCTGGGCGGCCTCATGGCCGATCCCCGAGATGTGGAAGGCGATCTTGCCCTGGCGGTGGAGAACCCAGGCTCGTTCGTCCAGCCGGCGCGCCAGGAGCATCGTCCAGTACATCTCCAGCTGGACATCCTTGCTCAACGTCATTCACGGCCTCCCGGGAGTGTCCGCGAACACGGACGCGGGACCAGGATGGCCGCCTCCGAGCCGCCCGGCGGCGTCACCACCGGGCGGGCCGGGCGAATATTACCTGAATTAGTCCGAAATCTCAATGGATGCAGGCGACTCACACTACAGAGGACGTGGCTGGACGCCCAGGGTTCCTACCCTGGTGCGAGGAATATGCTGAGCCGGCCGCACTCGTGGAACCCGAGGCGGCGGTACAGGCTGGACCCCATCGGCGTCGAGTGTAGGAAGGCAGTCTCGGCCCCGCGAGTTCGGGCCAGCTCCAGCGCCGAGCGGGTCACGGCTGCACCGATCCCTCTACTTCGTGCTCCTGGGACGGTGGCGATGCTGTGCAGGCCGGCCAGGCCCGCGGCCAGGAAGACGGTTGCGGAGGCCACCGGCACCCCGTCCAGGAACGTCACCAGATTCTGCAGCGGCTTGTCTTCGCCAAATCCAATGTGGCTGTAGGCGTCGCGGAACGCGGCGCTGAAGAACGGCGGCACGCCGAAGCCGCTCTCCCAAGCCTCGAACCACGCGCCCAGCCTCACGGGATCCTCCACCAATTCGACGCGCAGGCCGCTCGGCGCAGGCGCCTCAGGCAGCGGGCTGTCCAGATCCAGGAACAGGGCCGGGATGTCCTCGGCCAGAGTGAAACCTCGCCGGGCGAGGTGATCTCCCAGATCGGCCGGCCGGCTGCTGGGACCGACACGCCATTCCATCGGCAGCTGCCGCCGTCGGAAGCGGGCGGTCACAACGTCGATCGCCGCCTCGGTCGTGTTGGGGGGGAGGTCGGCCCATAGAACACCGTTGAGCGTCGGCGCCTCATACCCGCTGGCGAACCAGACCAGTCCGGGCTGGCGATGGAACTCCATCCCCGGCCGGGAGCAGAAGACCTCCCAGAAGGCCAGGCCGTTGGCCTCGATCGCCTCGAGCAGGCCCATAGGGATCGGTTTCGCGAGCGGTTCGGTCATGGCCTATGGTGGAGCCGGCCGGGCGCACACGCGCCTCGCTGGCCGGCACTCCCCGCGGCGGCAATCTTACCCAATCCGGCCGGCGGTCTCAATGGCCTGAGACTCCCGCGGATCGAGCCATGATTGGGTTCGCCAGGGGTGGCCTTGTTTGAGGGGTCCACGGCTGGGGTGCGAGTCTGACGAGATGTGCCGCTGCGAGATTCGGGAAGCAGAGAGGCGCCCTTGCGGGCGCCTCCTACAACCTGGATGCGGCCGACGGCCTCGCC
This sequence comes from Anaerolineales bacterium, assembly GCA_036803025.1. Lineage (GTDB taxonomy): Bacteria > Chloroflexota > Anaerolineae > Anaerolineales > E44-bin32 > DAIRVC01. The sequence continues at coordinate 7,251 of DAIRVC010000022.1, read as the reverse complement.
GATGGCTATCTGTTCTCACAGTGACCAAGTAGATTGGGCGCTCCGACAGAGACGACCCACTGGCAGGCCGGGTTGGACACGCACATCTGTTGAGTCGTGTAGTCGGCGCACACGATCGGCGTCGGCACTCGCGTCGGCGGGGGCGCAACATAGACCACCGGCACTCGGCTAAGGTCCCCCTCGGTCACGGTCCGCCCGGACCAGATCCAGCAGGCAAGGCGAAGGTTCGGGCTGAGGATCTGGAACCAGGTCCCGTCCGCGTTGCGAGCCTGGATCGGCGCGCTGGCGCCTGCAAAGAAGGTGTCGTCGTTCCTAGCGTCCGTGTACGGTCCGCTGCGGCAGTTGTGGTCGACCTCCGCCGTCACCATCGCCGGGATCTCGAGGTCCAGCAGGTCCGGAGGGCAGATCACGTCGGGCGGCTGGACGAAGAACGACCAGACATCGGAGAATGGCTCCTCCAGCGGACCGCTCGGGTCGGTCTTGATCCGCCAGTAGTAGCGGGTGCAGGGCTCCAGCGGGATCTCCTCCGCCGTCATGGTCCAGACATTCTGCAGGATCGGGATGCGATGCAGGTATTCGCTGAAGTCCGCCGTCAGCGAGATCTGGATCTCGTACAGACCTCGGATGTGGCATTCGGTCGGGTCATCCCAGGCGAAGGTCACCGAATCCGTGGGCCCGAAGATGGTCTCGTCAGCCGGGTTGATCAGGTCGACCGGCAGCATCCCCTCCGGACCGGGGCACATCGGGCCGGTGAAGAAGTAGCCCAGCGCGCTCGGGCCGTCGACATCCGGCCCGGGGCCGGTTTCTAGGCCCGCATAGGCACGCCAGCGATACATGTTCCCCGGCTCGAGCGGGATCCCCCAGGGGATGCTCCAGGAGCCATCACTCTGGATGGGCACCCGCGCCGTCATCCCGGGGGTCTCCGGCTCCACACCCTGCCAGACGTAGGCTTCTATATGGTCCGGGCGGCAGGTCGTCAGCGGATAGGTTCCCGACAGGTACAGGTAAGTGTCGGGGTCCAGGACGACCGTCTCCCCGTTCGGGGCCAGATCCTCGGGCGCCACGAGGGCCTCGGCCGTGCAGGTCTCACACAGGCCGTCGTAGTCGACATGGAAGGTCTCCACCGACGACCAGGGGCCGTCCGCGGCGCCGCTGATGGCCGCCACGCGCCAGTAGTAGCGCGTGCAGTCGTCCAGCACGACACCTGAACTCCATGTAGGAATCGGCTCCGATTCGCGCTTGTCCACAACAAGCGAGGAGAAGTCTTCTGTGGCGGAGATTTGAAGGCGATACCCCTCCGGCTGGCAGGTCGTGTGGGGGTACGTCCAGGCAAAGCCCTGATGCTCGTGGTAGACGCGCTGATCGGGCTCGGGCGCGAACGGGTCGGGGGCGACTAGCTCTCCCGGCTCACACACGGGCCCGACAATGAAGCGGTGGGTCGAAGAGTACGGCCCGACCGTGGAACCCACGACCGGCGCCACGCGCCAGAAGTAGTTCCGTCCGACGACCAACGAGGTCGTTGGATGCCAGGAGGTCGTCGGCTCATCCGTCGTGTCGCCCAGGTTGTTCAGGTCGAAGGTGGAATCGGTCAGATCCACCCGGTAGTGGTCCGGGTAGCAGTCATCCGGGTAGATCCAGGACAAGGCCGGGAGGCCGCTGTCCACAATGGCCGCATCGGCTGGGCTGGCCAGGCTGGGTGCAGAAAGCGATGAGGCCTCACACCGGGGAAGATAAGTGTCGCAAGCCGCTGCCCCGATGGCCATGAGCAAGGCCAATGCGAGGAACAACGCCGCTCGCCTGAGCATGGGTCGCCTCCGGTTCTTACTGGAGGGAGAGTCCCTCAGAGCCTGGAACGTATGACGATGGCCGGGCGTGACGGTACTGGGTCGGCGAGGAGAAGCACCCCCCACAGGGGCGTCAATTCAGACTATAAGCCCTTCCCGACGGGAGTCAACGGCTAGGGTGGTGGGGTCCCTGCGCTGGGCCGAATGGCGCGCGCAGGGCTAGGTCGAGGGGTCTGTCGACAGCCGCTCGGCAAGAATCTCGGCCAGGTCGCGGACCTGGAGGGGCTCGCCGGCGTCTTTGGAAGCGTCGGCCAGCATCACCATGCAGAACGGGCAGCCGACCGCCAGGGTGGACGCCCCGGTCGCCTGAGCCTGGCGCAGCCGCGCGGCGCTGACGCGCTCCTGCCCCTGCTCCTCTTCCTTCCACATCTGCGCCCCCCCGGCACCGCAGCAGAACGAGCGGGCCCGGCTGCTGCGCATCTCCAGCGGCGCGCCGCCGGAAGCCGCCCGGAGTGCGGCGCGAGGCGCCTCGATGACCCCGTTCTGCCGCCCAAGGTAGCAGGGATCGTGGAACGCGATCGCCTCCGGCTTCTGCTCGGTGACGAGGGGAAGCCGGCCGGCGGTGATGAGCTCCTCGAGCAGCTGGCTGTGGTGGATAACGGTGTAGTTTCCGCCGAAGGCCGGGTACTCGTTCTTCAGCGTGTGCAGGCAGTGCGGACAGGTGGTCACGATTCGTCGGGCGGCCACCCGGTTGAGGCTGGCCACGTTGGCCGAGGCCATCTCGGAGAACAAGTACTCGTTGCCGGATCGGCGCGCCGCGTCGCCGGTGCAGCGCTCCTCGGAGCCGAGGACGGCGTAGTCGACACGCGCCGCGGCCAGCAGCCGGGCGAAGGCGCGGGCAGTCTTCTGCGCTCGCGTATCCGTCGCCGGCGCGCAGCCGACCCACCACAGCAGTTCGGCATCCGGATTCTGGGCCACGGTCGGGACATCCAACCCTTCGGCCCACTCCAGCCGCTTCTCGGGGGCGATGTTCCAGGGATTGGCGGTCCGCTCCATCCCGCGGTAGGCAGCCTGCAGCTGCTCAGGGAAGGCGTTCTCGGTCAGGACCAAGAAGCGGCGGATCTCGAGGATATCGCGCATCGGTTCGTTGCCGACCGGGCAGATATCGCTGCAGGCGCCGCAGGCGGTGCAGGCCCAGACCGCCTCAGCCGGGATGGCGAACTCGAGCAGCGTCTGCGAGCTGGCCGCGCCGGCCGCCAATCGGCTGCCTTCCTGATTAAGGAAGTAGCGCTTGTTGATCTCGAGCGCCGCCGGTGAGAGCACCTTGCCGGTGGTGTACGCCGGACAGGCATCCTGACAGCGATTGCACATGATGCAGGCGTATGCATCCATCAGTCCGGAGTAGGACAGGTCTTCCAGGCGGGCGACGCCGAACTGCTCGACGCTCTGGTCCTCGAAGTCAAGCGGCTCGAGCTCGCCGATCGACCGGCGCTCCGGCTTGAGCAGGAAGTTGAGCGGGGCGAAGAACAGATGGATGTGCTTGGAATACGGGAAGTAGGGGATGAAGGCCAGGATCAGCCCGAGCGCCAACCACCAGGCGGCGTGTCGGGCGATCTCAAGCGCCGCCGGCGTCCACCCGGCCCACAGGCCTGAGGCCAGCGAGCCGAACGGCTGCCAGGCATCGCGCCCGGCGGCGGCGAGATGGAAGCTCTCGCCCAGGAAGCGCCCGCCCACGTGCAGCACAATGAAGCTGGCCACGATGGCCGAGTCGCGCTGAATGCCGCGACGCGCTTTCGGATGCAGGAGAGTCGAGTCGCGCACGCGCAGCGCCGGCGCACGCAGGCCGAAGCGGCGTACGGCCAGCGCCAGCATGCCCACCAGAACGCCGACGGTGAAGACGTCGCCGCCCAGGCGGTAGAGATCTCCCAGCGGTCCCTCACCCAGGAAGACCAGGCCGGGCACGAATCCTTGCAGGACGTCGCCGATGTTGACGAGCAGGTAGTAGGTGAAGCCCCAGGCAACGAAAGCATGGAACAGGCTGGTCAGGGGGCGAGCCCGGAAAACAGGCCGCAGGGCGATCGTCTTGACGAGTACATCGGCCAGGCGGCTGGGAACCCGGCGCCAGTCGGGGCGGCCGCGGCCGCGCCGGAGGATTCCGATCAAACGCTGGGTCGCCCGCAGGGCCAGGGTGGCGCTTGCCAGGGCGGCCAGGGCGAACACAAGCCTCTCCGCGACGGTCAGCATCGGCCGTATCCCAGCGCAGCTAACACCCACACCACCCTTGTCGCCCTGAGGTTTGGCCCCGCGCGCAGCGGTCAGGCGGCTCCGGGTCTGAGTATCATCGCCCGAAGCGTGCCCGCCGTCCGAACTTGGGCCGTGGAATACTGGTGACTCTGACCGGGCGCGCCAGCGCGGCTGAGTTTACCATAGCGAAAGGCTCCCGGAGCACCGGGAGCCTGGTGGATCTGGCATCGAAACGCGGACGGGGCGTCAGGCGGCCTTCGCCGGCGCGAGGCTCTCGATACGTATCAGGTCGGGGCGAGTCTGCAGGAAGGCGACGACATCAGCCAGGGCGGAGTCGTATCGCTGAAGCAGGTCCGCGTCGGTCCCTTTGAAGCGGCGCAGCGTCTGGCGGGCGCACGGGGCACAGCCGCGCATCGCCCGGTAGGAGTCGGTCTCGCATCCCAGACAACCGTTCAGGCGGATCATCATCAACGAGAAACCGAGGCTCTCGGGGTGGTCTTCGGGAAGCATGTTCACCCGGTCGACCAGGGCGCGCCAGATGTCGCCGCGCGTGTTGCGCACCAGCGGTATCGCCTCCGGGGGGAAGAGGAGTTCGTTGCTGGCGTACATGCCGCCCTCCGCAAGAAAACGCGATACCGGCTCGGACCGATTCCATCGCAATTGTAGGAACGCGGCTCCAGGCCGTCAAAGTACTTTGGTACTACCCCGGATACGGGGGGATCGGCGCAACTGACCGTAGCGGTGCGGCAGCGGCGGGCGGGGACGGTCGGTGAAGGCGGCGCTCAGGCGCCGCCTTCACCGTACAGGGCCGGGTCGGTCGGGGTGTTCCCGGAGGGATCATAGACGTACACCCAGGTGCCCTCGGAGGCGAACTCGTAGACCCAGTGCGCATCCGCCAGGCTGAGGTTGACGCAGCCGCGTGAGGTCGGCGCGCCGAAACGGTTGTGCCAATAGGTCCCGTGCAGGGCTCTGGCCCGGTCGAAGTACAGCACCCAGGGGACATTCTCCAGGTAGTAGAAGTTCTCCCCCGGGATCCCGCCGGTCATATCGTCCCGCTCGAGCTTCGCCCACACTTGGAAGAGACCGGGCTGCGTCCAGTTCCCATTCCGTCCCGTCGAGGCGGCCGTGGCGAACACCAGTCGACCGCCGGCGTAGGCCGTGAGAGTCTGCTCATACAGGTTGATACTGATCCAACGATCGCCGGTCACACCTTCGGGAGGCGACATGGTCGGCTCGACCTTGCCGATCATGCGCTGCTCCAGCCATTCGTCCGGGCCGATCAGGAACCAATCCCACTCGCCGACGTGCTGGACATCGTAGATCTGGACGACCTCGTGGCTCATGAAGCAGCGGCCGGTGTAATCGACCGGTTCTCCGGGCGTGCGCTCGCTGCACGTCCCGCCCTGGATGATCCAGCCGAACGGCCGAGGCGGTGTGCGGCTGAAGGCCAGGCCCTGAAAGAGCGATACGTTGGCATCGGATACGTTGTCGCCGCGGACATAGCCGCCCGGCGTGGCATAGACGCGCCCGCCGCCGGTGTCGATGGACGAGGCCGACGAGAAGAACACGAACCCGGGACCGACGGCGACACCCGATCCGCCGGAAGAGAGCGCTGCTTCGGGCGAGGGATACAACGCCGTCGAACCATCGCCAACGCGCAAGTAGTCCCAGGGGACGTAGCTCAGGTTGGGATCCAGGCCGATGGTGGGAAGCGGGGCAATCGGATAGAGACCGCGCGCGGCCAGCAAGGTGATCTCGCCGCCCAGCCCGATGGCGGGGCAGGCCCCCGGCCGACGCAACTGCAGGCGCGGCGGGCAGGCGTAGCCTGCCGGGCTGTCCGCCGCGGCGCGCGCCGGGTCAAGCGATCCAGCCCAAAGCAGGCCGGCGCCCGCCAGCACCGTGGCCGTCGCGGCCATCACGATGAGAAGCCTGAGTCGCATGCCAGATGCCTCCCGCGCCCGTCCGGACTGACCGGTCCGAGGGAGCGAACCGGCCCAGCCCGGACCCATTATACCGGCCGGCTCATGCACGTTGAGCGATCTCCGCCTGAACCCGAGCCAGGAAGGCCTCCAGCGGTTGAGAGCCCAGGTCCTCCCCACTCCGCAGGCGGACCGAGACCGCCTCAGCCTCGCGCTCGCGATCGCCCACCACGAGCATGTAGGGGATCTTCTGCAGTTGGGCGTCGCGAATCTTGGCGTTCATGCGCTCGCTGCGATCGTCGACCTCGACGCGCACGCCTGCCTGGCGCAGCCGCGCCTGCACCTGCCCGGCATAGTCCGCATGCCGGTCGGCGATCGGGATGAGCATCACCTGCACCGGCGACAGCCAGACCGGGAAGGCGCCGGCGTAGTGCTCGATCAGGAAGCCGATCATGCGCTCGTGTGTGCTGAGCGGCGCCCGGTGGATGCACAGCGGCGTCTCCTCCTGCCCGTCGGCGTTGATGAAGGTCAGGTTGAAGCGCGCCGGCTGGGCGAAATCGACCTGGTTGGTGGCCAGCGAGAACTCTCGGCCGGTGGCGCTCCAGATCTGCACATCGATCTTCGGCCCGTAGAAGGCGGCCTCATCGGGAACCTCAACGAAGGGCACCCCGCCGTTGGTCATGGCTCGGCGCACCATGTCCTCGGTCTTGATCCACAGCGCTTCGTTGTCGACGTACTTCTTGCCCAGCCCCTTCTTGTGGTGGGTGCTGAAGCGCATGACATAGCGGCCAATGTCGAAGATCTTGAAGTACTCCAGATACAGCTGGATCACGCCCATGAACTCCGACTCGAACTGCGCCTCGGAGCAGTACATGTGGGCGTCGTTCATCTGCATCGAGCGCACGCGCATCAGGCCGAATAACTCGCCGCTCTTCTCGTAGCGGTAGCAGGTGCCGTATTCCGCCAGCCTCAGCGGCAATTCACGGTACGAGCGCGATTTGCTGGCGAAGATCTTGTGATGCATCGGGCAGTTCATCGGCTTGACGTAGTAACGGACGCCCTCTAGCTCCATCGGCGGATACATCGTGTCCGCGTAGTACGGCAGATGCCCGCTGTGCTGGAACAGCGCCTCCTTGGCCAGGTGGGGTGTGCGCACCCGCTTGTAGCCGGCCTTCAGCTCCATGTCCTTGGCCAGCTTCTCCAGCTCCTCGATCATGATCCCGCCGTTGGGCAGCCACAGGGGCAGGCCGGGGCCGACCTCGTCGTCGAACACGAAGATCTCCAGCTCGCGCCCCAGCTTGCGG
>DAIRVC010000021.1:0-24855 GCA_036803025.1 Anaerolineales bacterium | reverse complement strand
TCCGCGAAGGCGGCCTGACCGTCGGCGCCGGCGCCATCACCGAGATCCTGGAATAAGAGGAGTGAACTCGCACCCCGCCGCGGGCGGGCCGGCGAGGCTGAGTCATGGCTAAGAAGGATGTTCGACCGGTCGTCACCCTGGCCTGCTCGGAATGCCAGGAGCGCAACTACACAACGGAGAAGAACCGCCGCAACGATCCCGGGCGGATCGAATTCCGCAAGTATTGCCCGCGCTGCCGCAAGCACACGCTGCACCGGGAGACCAAGTGACGACGAGGCGCCGGAAGAGCTGCCGGCGCACACAGGCCAGTAGCTCAATTGGTAGAGCACCGCTCTCCAAAAGCGGGGGTTGTGGGTTCGATTCCTGCCTGGCCTGCCTGGGCTATAAGGGTCGATCCGCCCTGCAGGCGGGTCGGCCCAGCACCGAGGAGTACCGGTCGTGAGCAAAGCGCGTATCGCCGCCAAACGAGAACCCAACGCCGTCGCACGCTATTTCCGCGAGACCGCCGCAGAACTGCGCCGCGTCAATTGGCCGACGCGCCGGGAAGCGGCCAATATGACCGTGATCGTCCTGGCCTCGGTTTTCGTGACCAGCACTATCCTGGGCCTGCTGGATTTCTTGTTCTCACGCCTGTTCGCCCTCATCATCGGGCTGGCCTAGCCGGACGGGAATGGCAATGAGCGAATCGGACGTCGAGCGCCTCGAGGAACCGACGCCCCCGCAAGACCCGGGGGAGGGTCCCGCCGCGCCAACCGAACCCGCCCAGGCGCAGCCCGCGGATCAGCCTCAGGCCGAACAGCCGGCCGCTGAGCCCGTAGCGCCCGAGCCGCCGGCCGAACCTGAACCGGAGCCTCCGGCCGAACCTGAACCGGAGCCGCTCAGCGAGACCCGCCGCATGGATGCCGTCATCCAGGCGGCCGCCGAGGCGCTGGTCCACGAGGCCCAGGCGGCCGTCGTCGTGCCGGCCTCCTTTGAGACGATGGTGCAGGAAGCCCAGGCGGCTGCCGCGGCGCCTGTGCTCGAACCGGCCGCCGCAGCGCCCGAGGCGAGCGAGGCTCCCCCCGCACCTGAGCCCGACGACGGGCGGCGCTGGTACGTCGTCCACTGCTACTCGGGTTACGAGAATAAGGTCCGCCATAACCTCGAGCAGCGCATCGACACCATGGGGATGAAGGACAAGATCTTCGACGTGGTCGTGCCGACCGAAGAGGAGATCGAGGTCAAGGACGGCAAGCGCCGCACCGTCGAGCGGCGCGTCTTCCCCGGCTACATCCTGGTGCAGATGCTCCTGAGCGAGGAATCGTGGTACGTCGTTCGCAACACCCCCGGAGTGACCGGCTTTGTCGGCATGGGCAACGAGCCCACGCCCCTGCGGCCGGAGGAAGTCGCTCAGATCGTCAAGCGCATGGAAGCCGAAGCGCCCCGGGTCAAGGTCACTTACAAGACCGGCCAAAAGGTGCGTATCAACGATGGCCCGTTCAACGACTTCATCGGGACCGTGGCCGAGATCGACATGGAGCGGGCCAAGGTCCGGGTGATGGTATCCTTCTTCGGCCGTGAGACGCCGGTCGAACTGGATTTCCTTCAGGTCGAAAAGGCCTGAGTGAATTCGTGGGAGGGCGGCCCTCCACCGCCCGCTACGACCACCGAGGAGAAAGCTCGTGGCTAAGAAACTCAAAGCGATCGTCCGCGTGCAGATCGAGGCCGGCAAGGCCAACCCCGCCCCGCCCATCGGCCCGGCATTGGCGCCGCACGGCATCAACCTGATGATGTTCTGCAAGGAGTACAACGCCCGCACCGCCACCCGGGCCGGCGAGATCATTCCGGCCGAGATCACCATCTACACTGACGGTTCATTCACCTTCATCCTCAAGACGCCCCCCACCCCGATGCTGCTGCGCAAGGCGGCCGGCATCGAGAAGGGCTCGGCCGAAGCCAACCGCATCAAGGTCGGCAAGGTGACCCGCAAGCAGGTGCGCGAGATCGCCGAGATCAAGATGAAGGATTTGAACGCCATCGACCTGGAGGGCGCCATGCGCCAGGTGGAAGGCACCGCCCGCAATATGGGCATCGTCGTCGAAGACTAGCCAGACCGTGGGAGGGCCGCTGCAGGCGCGGCCCGTCTGGACCACAGGGAGCCTAATGAGCAAACACGGGAAGAAGTACCTGGCGGCCGCCGCCAAAGTCGAAGAGGACCGGCTGTACGAGCCGCTGGAAGCGCTGGAACTGGCGCGCCAGACCAGCATCACCAAGTTCGACGCCACGGTCGAGATGCACATTCGCCTGGGCGTCGATCCCAAGCAGGCCGATCAGCAGGTGCGCGATACCGTCCTGCTGCCGCACGGGCTGGGCAAGACCGTGCGCGTGTTGGCTTTCGCCGAGGGCGACGCCGCTCGGGCGGCGACCGAGGCCGGCGCCGACTACATCGGCGACGACGAGGCCATCAAGCGCATCCAGGGCGGCTGGATCGAATTCGACGCCACCGTGGCCACCCCCGAGATGATGGGCAAGATCGGCAAGTCCGGCCTGGGACGTATCCTGGGCACGCGCGGTCTGATGCCCAACCCGAAAGCCGGCACCGTCGTCCCGGCCGGCGACCTGCCGCGCGCCATCAACGAGCTCAAGGCTGGTCGCGTCGAGTTTCGCCTGGACAAGACCGGCAACCTGCACATCCCGATCGGGAAGGCCTCCTTCGAGGCCGAGAAGCTGCGGGCGAACATGTCCGCGCTGATGGAAGCCATCAAGAAGGCGCGGCCCTCCGGAGCCAAGGGCGCCTTCATCCGCAAGATCACACTCACCACGACCATGGGCCCCGGGATCCGCGTCGATCCCAACTCCGCCCAGGCGATGGAGGAGACGGTCTAGCATCGCGCAAGCGAACCATTGCTTCGCCGCAGACAGCAGGCGCCCCACACGCGGGCTTAATCTCCTGCCGAGGTGAAGACTCAGCCTTCTGGGCATCAAAAGAGTCTTTGCAGCGGCACCCTGCGCGAGGCAAAGACTCTTTTGCTGCCGTCTGGCACCGGCGCGCCGCCGGTGCTCGCGGCACGAAAGCTGAAAGGAGGTGAGAACCATTGGCGATCACTAAGAGCGACAAGCAGGCCATGATCACCCGCTACGAGGATATCCTGCGGGGAAGTAAGGGCGTCGTGCTGGCGAGTTTCACCAAATTGACCGTCAAGCAGCAGGAAGACCTGCGCCAAAAGGTCCGCGAGCTGGGCGGCGAGTTCCACGTCGTCAAGAACACGCTGGTCAAGCTGGCCCTCCAGCACGTCGGACTGCCGGTCCCGGAGGAAGCACTGCTCGGCACCACGGTCATCGGGACCGTGGCCGATGACGTGCCCGGCCTGGCCAAGACCATCGTCGAGGCAGCCAAGCAATCCGAGTCCATCCGGGTCAAGGCGGCCGTCATCGACGGCGTCCTGTACGGCGCCCGGCAGGTTGAGCAGCTGGCCGAACTGCCCGGGCTCCCGGTACTGCGCGCCCGGCTGCTGGGGCTGATCCAGACTCCCGCCAGCCGCGTCGTCGGCGCACTGAATGGATCCGTGCGCCAGCTGGCATCCGTGGTCAAGGCCTATTCCGAGACGGCTGCGCCTGCATGACCGATCACAACAAACGCACACATGTGAGAGAGAGGGTTTCAAGAAATGGCTGAACTGCAGAAACTGGTCGACGAACTCAGCAAGCTGACCGTCCTGGAAGCGGCTGAGCTGACCAAGATGTTGGAAGAGAAGTGGGGCGTCTCTGCCGCAGCTCCGGTTGCCATGGCCGCCATGCCGGCCGCCGGCGCCGGCGGGGCGGCCGAAGCGGTCGAGGAGAAATCCGAGTTCGACGTCATCATCAAGGACGTCGGCCCGAAGAAGATCGAGGTCATCAAGGTCATCCGCCAGATCACGACCATGGGCCTGAAAGAGGCCAAGGATCTGGCCGAGACCGCCGGCGCCAAGGTGCTCGAGGCGGCCGGGAAGGAAGCTGCCACGGAGGCCAAGACCAGGCTCGAGGCGGCCGGGGCCAAGGTCGAGTTGGTCTAGTCGGCAGGCGCATCATCAAGGGGAGCCGGTCAACCCGGCTCCTTTTGTTTCCCGGGCCCTCGCCGCCGCCCTGCGCCGATCAGTTGATGTATCCTAAGGGCCGGCCGCCGACCCCCTGGAGAAGATCGTCATGCCCGCACCTTCGCTCCCGTCACACGGCGAGATCGACCCGCGCTACACCTGGAACGCTCCCAGCCTATTCCCCTCCGCGGCGGCCTGGGAGGATGAACTGCTCGCCTGTACTGGCAGCCTGACCGACCTGGAGCGTTTCCGCGGCCGGCTGGCCGAGGGCCCTTCCACCCTGGCCGACGCCCTGGATGGCATCGCCCAGGCGATGCAGCGGGTCGGGCGGATCCGCATCTACGCCGGCATGTCCGCCGCGGTCGACACGACCGACCAGGCCGCCGCGCGCATGTCCGGCCAGGCTCAGGCGTTGGTGGCTCAGGCGACCGCGGCTTGCGCCTTTCTCAATCCGGAGCTCCTGGCCATCGGCGAGCCGAGCCTGCGCGCCTGGATCTCGGCCGAGCCGCGCCTGAAGGCCCTGCCCCATTACGTCGACGACCTGTTCCGACGACAGGCCCATGTCCGCTCGGGCGAGGTCGAGGAGCTGCTCGGCCTGCTGGCTGATCCGTTCAGCGCCGTCGAGGCGACCATGGGGCAGCTGACCAACGCCGATTTCGCCTTTCCCCCGGCGCGGACCGCCGCCGGCGAGCCGATCGAGCTGACCCAGACAACACTTGTTCGCATCTTGAGCGGCAGCGATCGACCGGCGCGCCAATCAGCCTGGCAGGGCTTCCACGACGTCTACCTGTCGCATCGCCACGCCCTGGCCTCGAATTTGGGGGCCTCCATCAAGCGCAGCGTGCTGTTCATGCGCGCCCGGCGGCACGCCTCCACGCTGGCGGCGACCCTATTCGAGAACGATATCCCCGAGGGCGTGTTCCACAACTTGATCGACACGTTCCGCCGGCATCTCCCCGCCTGGCAGCGCTACTTCGCGCTGCGTCGGCGGCTGCTGCGCGTCGATCCCTTGCAGCCTTTCGATATGTGGGCGCCCTTGACGGGCAGCCGCCGCCGGATTCCGTTCGAGCAGGCGGTCGACTGGATCTGCGCCGGCCTGACCCCGATGGGCGACGAGTACGTCGAGGCTGTACGCCGCGGTTGCCTGGAGGAGCGCTGGATCGATGTCTATCCATGCCGGGGCAAGTCCGCCGGCGCATTCTCCAGCGGCGCACAGGGCACCCTGCCCTTCATCAAGACCAGTTACGTGGACAACGTCCTCAGCCTGAGCACGCTGGCGCACGAACTCGGGCACTCGATGCACTCCTATCTGACCTGGCAGCACCAGCCTTACATCTACACTGACTACTCGAATTTCGTCGCCGAGGTCGCCTCCAACTTCCACCAGGCCCTGGTCCGCGCCCACCTGCTCGCCAGCGAAACCGATCCGGCCTTCCAGTCCGAGCTGATCGAGGAGGCCATGGCCAACTTCTACCGCTACTTCTTCATCATGCCGACCTTGGCCCGATTCGAGCTGGAGATTCATCAGCGAGAGGAGCGTGGCCGCGGACTCTCGGCTGAAGATATGATCGAGCTGTGCGCCGACCTGTTCAGCGAGGGCTTCGGCACCGAGGTGCACGTCGACCGTCCTCGGGTGGGGATCATCTGGGCCACGTTCGGCCATCTGTACACCGACTACTATGTGTTCCAGTATGCCACCGGGATCGCTGGCGCCCAGGCGCTGGCCGAGCGCGTCCTGTCCGGTATCCCCGGCGCGGCCCAGGACTACCTTGGCTTCCTGAGGGCCGGCAGCTCGCTCTATCCCTTGGAAGCGCTGCGGCGGGCCGGCGTCGACTTGACCAGCCCCGAGCCGATCGAAGCCGCCTTCGACGCCATGGGGCGGATGACCGACCGGCTGCAGGCGCAGGCCGAGGCCTGATTCACACTCCGCTCACACATGCACTCGCCCGGGCGGTATACTCTGCAGAGGGAGGCGTATGCGCGAACGTGTGCTGATCATCGAGGATGAGGAGAAGATCCTCGACTTCCTCAAGCGGGGCCTGGCCTACGAAGGCTACCGCGTCGAGACCGCCGCCGACGGCACCGCCGGCCTGAACGCCGCCCGTGAGACTCCCCCCGACCTGGTGGTGCTGGACTGGATGCTGCCCGGGCTGGACGGATTGGAGGTCTGCAAACGGCTGCGCGCCGCCAGTGAGGTGCCCATCCTGATGCTGACCGCCAAGGATGCCGTATCCGACCGCGTCCAGGGCCTGGATGCCGGCGCCGACGACTACCTGGTCAAACCGTTCGAGTTCGATGAGCTGTTGGCGCGCATCCGCGCCCTGCTGCGCCGGGCGCGCCCGGAAGGCGCCGAGACCCTCAGCTTCGCCGACCTGCGCCTCGACACCGGCACCCGCCAGGGTTTTCGCAGCGAGCGCGCCTTCGAGCTGACCGCCAAGGAATACGAGCTGCTCGAGCTCTTCCTGCGCCACCCGCGCCAGGTGCTGACCCGCGAAGTGATCTTCGACCGGGTGTGGGGATACGACTTCGGCGGCGAGAGCAACATCATCGAGGTCTACATCCGCTACCTGCGCCAGAAGACGGAGGAGGGCGGCGAGCCGCGCCTGATCCACACGGTACGGGGCGCCGGCTACGTGCTGCGGGAACCGGCGTGACCCTGCGCGCCCGCCTGACCCTGTGGTACACCGCAGTCCTGGCTGGGGTGCTCCTGCTCTTCGGCGCAGCCCTCTACCTGCTGCTCACCCGCAGCCTGACCGCACAGATCGAGAACACGCTGGCGCAGACCGCCGACGATATTCTCAGCGCCAGCCGCCGCGACATACGCGGTATCACCCTGCCGCCTCTCGACCTGACGGCGAACGTCTACGTCCAGGTGTGGGGCGCGGACCGGATCTTGCGCGTCGAATCCGCCAACTTGATGTCGATGCCCGATCCGCTTGACCCTCAGGCGCTGGACGTCACCGTCCCGACCCACACCACGGTCAATATCGGCGGGGCGCACCTGCTCATCCTGACCGTGCCCGTTGTGGCCCCGCCATCCAGCGAGATCCTGGGCCGCCTGCAGCTGGCCTCCTCCCTGGAGACCGTCGACCGGGCGCGCGAAGCCCTGCTGCTCTTCCTGGGCGGCGGCGGGGTCCTGGCCGTGGCGTTGGCGGCACTGGTCGGCCTGACCACCGCCCGGGGAGCCCTGCGACCACTCGATCAGATCACGCAGGCCGCGCTGCAGATCACCCGCGCCGACGACCTCTCGCTCCGCATCCCGGTCGGATACGGCCCGCCGACCGACGAGGTCGGACGCCTGACCCAGGCGTTCAATGAGACTCTCGAGCGCCTGGAGAGCTTGTTTGAGACTCAGAGGCGGTTCGTCGCCGATGTCTCCCACGAACTGCGCACCCCGTTGACGGCCATCCGCGGCAATGTCGATCTCATCCGCCGCATGGGCACACCCGACCCCGAGTCGCTGGAGGCCATCACCTCCGAGGTCGACCGGATGACGCGCATGGTCCAGGATCTGCTCCTCCTGGCGCAGGCCGAGAGCGGTCGGCTCCCGATGGCGCACGACCTGGTCGAGCTGGATACGCTGCTGCTGCAGGTCTACAAACAGGCCAAGGTCCTGGCTCAGGATCGACTCGATATCCGTCTCGGGCGCGAAGACCAGGCCAGGGTGCGCGGGGATCCGGATCGTTTGAAGCAGATGCTGCTCAACCTGGTCTCGAACGCCATCGAATACACCCCGGCCGACGGGACCATCACCCTGAGCCTGTCGTGCGTGGGCGACCGCGCCCGCCTGACGGTCTCCGACACCGGTCCGGGGATCGCCCAGGAGGCGCTTCCGCACATCTTCGAGCGCTTCTACCGGGTGGATCGCTCACGCAAGCGCACGCTGCAGGGAGGGGCCGGACTGGGCCTGTCGATCGCCCACTGGATTGCACGGAGCCACGACGGGCAGATCGAAGTCGCCTCCGAGGTCGGGAAGGGCACGACCTTCTCCGTGTGGCTTCCATTGGCTGACATGACGGCCCCGGCCGTCGAGCCGCAGGCGCCAGTGAGAGTCGAGCGGCCCTCCTCCGGCTAGCGCCCTCCGATCCCTCCGGCCCCTGCCGATCGCGCTGCGTCTGCAACACGATCGTTCGTCTAGTGGCCCGCGGGTCAGCCGGACAGACCCAGGACCGCCGCCGCGCGAACGCACAGACGGCTTCCGCCAGCCGCGAGCCAGGCGCTCAGGCCATTGCCGGAAGCCGGCCAGGCCGCGACATCGGCCAACAGCCCTGTGCCCCAGCCCGCGTAGCGGCGCGTCTCGGTCGGCCAGGATTCGGGCGGCCAGGCAATCACGCCGTGCCCGCCGTTATAACCCGCCAGCGCCAGCCCGACCTGCCCGCCGGCTCTTTCGAGCGCCTGCGCCAGGTAGCGCAAGCCGCGCCGCGCGTTAGTCTCCGGGTCAAGGGGATCCTCGCCAGCCTCGAAATGGTAGGGCATCACCTGGAACAGCCCGCGCGCCCCGGCGGACGAGACCGCGGTCGGGTCCCCGCAGGACTCGATCTGCATCACCGCCGCCACCAGGTTGGGGTCAAGCCCGAACGCCTGCGACCAGCGCAGGATGGCCTGCGACCAGTAGCGCACCTCGGGCGTGAAGGCCGGCGACAGCGCCGGCCCGGACGGTACCTCCGCCGCTGCGCCGGCCTCGGGCACCACTCTCGGTGCCGGCCCTGAGGATCCGTCCATCAGGCGAAGCCGGACGGCGGAGGAGAGGTTGAGCGTGGCCAAGACCAGCGCCACGCTCAACGCACAGGGGACAGCCAGCAACAGGCAGCGGCGCAGGAACCCGGGATCGAGAGGCGAGAGCCCTGCTTCACCCGGCCGCGCCGCCGTCGGCTGCAGGACGGTCACGCCGGCCCGGCCTGCGGGCGTGAAGGCGGCTGCGCCGCCAGCGGCCGCTGACTGTAGCCGGGATCAGTCGCAGCCGGTTTGGGGGCCGGCCGGTGCGCCCGAGCGACCGCTGCCGAGGGGACGGTCTGCTGCACGTTGAAGGCCTCCGGCTGTACCCGGCGCAGGCGCCCGGCCGAGCGCGCCTCCGCCTGGCTGAAGAGGCGCTCCCCACCCAGCGTGAGCGTCCCGATCATGAGCACGCGGATCAGCCAGACGAGTACCGCGACGAAGACCGGGGCGCCGGACAACAGTTCTTGCCGGCTGAGGATCTCGTTCCCCAGGGACTGACGGCTGAGCAAGGACAGCGACACGCCCCACCAGGTCAGCATGGCGTTCATCGTCGCCGCCAGGAACCAGGCGCCGAGCAGGTACCAGATCTCGGCCTGCTCGCGTCGGTCGCGCTCGGGTGTGAACAGGCGTGCAATCCCGGCGAAGTCGATGGCGCAGAATGCCAGGGCCAGAATCGTCGCCCAGGCAATGCCCAGGAAGCGTTGGTCGCCCATCAGGTCGAGCAGAGCAAACTGGGTGGTGCTGTAGTTGAAGATCTCGAACCCGATCATGCCAACCAGGATGATCAGGCCGAAGGCGGCGCCCCGGCTGACCGGCGCCCTGCGCAGCAGGCGCCGCACGGCTCCCAGAAGGCCGTCGGCACCCAGAAGCGAAGCAGTTCGAGTGGCGTAAGCAGACATGGCACCCTCCCGATGTGATCGTGCGTCTGGGGGGAGTATAGAACAGGTGTTCTACCAATGTCAAGAGGCAGGACTCGAAGTCGCCCTCCCATAGGTGGCGGGCCGGCGCGGCAACCGCCAGGGGTACGGGGCCGAACAATAGGATTGCCCAGCAACTGGGGGGAACGAGAAGCGGGGGCGATGCTTATCGCCCCCGCCTGGAGAGCAACCTGGGTCAGCTCAGGTAGTCGCGCAGTTGGCGCGCCCGCCGGGGATGGCGCAGGCGGCGCAGGGCCTTGCCTTCAATCTGGCGGATCCGCTCTCGGGTCAGGCCGAACTTCTGCCCAACCTCCTCCAGCGTGTACGAGCGCCCGTTGTGCAGCCCGAAGCGCAGCCGCAGAATGCGCGCCTCGCGCGGGCTCAAGGTGGCCAGGACCTCCTCGATCTTGTCCCGCAGGAGGTTCTGGTAGGCGCTCTGCGTCGGAGTCGGGGTCGTCTCATCCTCGACGAACGCCCCCAGCTCCGAGTCCTCTTCCTCGCCCACGGGCGATTCCAGCGAAAGCGGCCGCCACGACACGCGCATCATCCACTGCACCTTGCGCGAATCGACGTCCATCACCGTGGCGATTTCCTCGGGCGACGGCTTGCGGCCCATATCCTGTTCGAGCTCGCGCGCCACTTTGTACAACCGGCGGATGCGGTCGGACATATGCACCGGCACGCGGATGGTGCGGCCCTGGTCGGCGATCGCCCGCGTGATGGTCTGGCGGATCCACCAGGTGGCATAGGTGCTGAAGCGGAAGCCGCGCTGGTAATCGAATTTCTCGACCGCCTTCATCAGGCCCAGGTTGCCCTCCTGGATCAGGTCCAGGAACGGCACGCCGCGGCCCATGTACTTCTTGGCGATGCTGACCACCAGGCGGGTATTGGCCTTGATCAAGTGATCGCGGGCTGCGCGGCCGTCCTGGATGTAGGCCACCAGCTCGGCGCGCTTGCGCGGCGTGCTGTTCCCGTTCTGCCGCACCAGGCGCGACTCGGATGCGCGCCCGCGCTCGATGCGCGTGGCCAGGTCGACCTCCTGCTGCGTCGTCAGGAGCGGGACGCGGGCCATCTCCTTCAAATACAGGCCGACCGTGTCGTCGCTGGCGATGGCGCTCAGGTCGAATTCCTCGGTCTCTTCCGGTTCCTCTTCGGGGCGCAGGTGGGCGGGGATCTCGGCCGGGTCCTCGTAGACCTCGATCCCGGCGCCGCGGAAGAAGTCGCGCAGCCGCTCCAGCCGTTCCTCGGCATCTTCGACTTCGGGGAATACGGTGACGATGTCGTCGGCCGTGATGAAACCCTGGTAGTCGCCCTTCTCGATCAGGGCGGCGAAGGCTTCCCGTCGCTGCCAACGATCCCTGGTTACGCTCATCCACCTGCTCCTGACGGCATCACGCCTACGCTGCGCGATGCAGGATGCGAACGGTCGTCAGCGTGCGTCCCGGACTCAGGCGTCCGGGAGGAGGGACCTCAAGGCCGCCAGGCGCGGATCGACCTCGGCGGACGTGTGGTCACAGGCGGTCTCATTGCGGTTGTTGCCGCACTCGGGACACAGGCCCTGGCAGTCAGGCCGGCACAACGGCTGCAGCGGAACGGCCAGCAGGAGGTACTCACGCACCACCGGGCTCAAATCGAGGATCCCGGTTTCCGGGATCGTCAGGTTGGGGTCGGTTGCCTGACTGGCTGGGTAGACGAACAAATCGTTGACCTCGACCCGCAAGGGCAAGTCGATCTCGCTCAAGCAGCGGACGCACTCGCTGCGGGTGTCGGCGGTCAGCCGACCGTGCGCGTATAATCCCTGGGCTGTGCGTGAGAGGCGGACCCTGCCTGCCAGGCGGGTCACACGCACATCCGGCCCGACCTGGACGGCCTGATGATCAAACTCGAAGTCGCGGCTGGTCCCGACGCCCTGGTGAAGCAGGAAACCAACGTTCAGCCGCAACGGATGACGTTGACTGGTGCTCAAACCGCCGCCTGGCAATCGGGTTTCCAGAAAATCGAGCGGATTATAACATAGATAGAATCGAGCGTCAAGGAGTCGGGTTTTCTAACGACATAATCTACGCGGCGCGGCGGTTGGAACGCCACATATGCTAGACCTTGTCACCGGGTCATCCATAGATGGGACAAGAGTACTGTTCGAGTAGTCAAAGCTCTCAGGGCAATGACGACGCTATTGGTCGCAACGAATAACCCCGGAAAGCGACAGGAGATGCAGGCCCTTCTGTCTGGGCTCCCGTTGACGCTCCTGGGCCCCGCCGACCTCGGGCTGAGTCTGGAGATCGACGAGCAGGGCGCCGACTACGCCGCCAACGCCCGCCTCAAAGCGACGGCCTTCGCCGCCGCGTCCGGGCTTTGGACCTTGGCTGACGATACCGGCCTGGAGGTCGACGCCCTGGCCGGCGCCCCCGGCCTGCGCTCGCACCGCCTGCTGGATGACCATGCCGGACGCCTGCCCGGCGCAGCCGGCTCCGACGCCGACAGGCGCCGGCTTCTTCTGCTCCTGCTCCAACCGCATCCCCGGCCGTGGACGGCGCGCTTCCGCTGCGCAGTGGCCCTGGCAGGCACGGACGGGCGCCCGGATGTGGCCGAAGGCACCTGCCCGGGGGAGATCGTGCCCCACGAGCGCGGCTTGGGCGGCTTTGGCTACGATGCCATCTTCCTGCTTCAGGGGGGAAACCAGACCATGGCCGAACTCAGCCCGGCAGAGAAGAATCGGCTCAGCCACCGCGCCCGGGCCGTGCAAGCCCTGCTCCCTACCCTGCGCGCCCGGCTCGGACTTCCCCCTGCTCCGGCCTGAGGGGCCGTCAGTCCCCGCCCACTGGACAGCTAGCGGTTCAGCTCGAGCGCCGGCCCGGGCAGACCGGCCGGGGCCATGCCGCCGTTCAGGAAGGCCACCTCGAGCCGGGAGCTGGCGAACTCGATGCCTTCCTGGCGCAGCCGCCGGGCAATCTCACGCCGCAGTTCCCCCTCGACACGCACCTGCCGCCAGAAATGCTCCAACTCGATGTTGTCGACGAAGAAGAACAGGCTGAACACCAACCCGCCGTCCTCGAAGCCTTTGAATGCCGCCCCGGACCCCTTCCAGACCGGCATGGGTTGCTTGAAGTCGCGCACCAGCCAGCTGGCAAGGCGCAGCACAGCATCGTCCAGCCGCTGCTCCAGCCCGTCGAGCCGCTCGATACGCCGGCGCGTCTCGTCGATGCGCCGCCAGAGCGAGATGATCCGGGACGACCATTGCTGCTTGAGCCGGTCATCATCTTCGCCCGGGACAATGTCGGGGTCGCGTGACCAGATCTCGATCCACCGGCGCGCCCGGGCGGCCAGGGTGTCGGGGTCGATATCGGCCAGGCAGGTCTGCACGAAGCTGTCCAGGCTGCCTCGATAGCCATCCAGACGCTTCTGCACCCCCGGCACCGCACCCAGACGCTGCGCCAGCGGCTCGAAGAGTTCCAGGATCGAACGCTGCTCCGCCTTGCTGATCCCGTTCTGCTCCGCCTTGCTGATCTGCGCGGCCAGACCCCGCAGTGCCTGGGCGGCCTCGATCACCCGCTGGTCTACGGCCCGTTCGGCGTCCAGTCGCTCGAGACCGTGGGCGCGTTTGGCCTCCGACAGGACGGCGAAGTCGCCCAGGCGTTGAAGCTTGGTCGGGATGTCGCCCAACAGGTCGGGGTGGCCGTCCAGGGCGTCGATCAGGATACGGCGCACGCGCTCGACGTCACTGCCGCGGGCAACCACGATTCGCAGGCTGGAGATCAACTCCGGGGTGGGCTGCATCAGATTGATCAGGCGCTCATTGGCCAGCTTGCTGTTGGGCATGTAGATGACGGCGTGGGTATCGATGTCGAACAGCTGCGTGACGCGCACGCCGATCTTGACCACCTGACAGATCGTGCCGTCCTCCAGCTTGACCAGATCGCCGTAGCGAAACGGGGTGTCGACCAGCAACGACAAGCCGCTGAAGACGTTGGAGAGGATGTCCTGCAGCGCAAAGGCCAGGATGAAGGCCGCGCCGCCGATGGCGACCAGAAGTGCGTCCAGCCGCACGCCCAGGTACTGGAGGATGGTGGATCCGCCGATGATGAAGAGCACGATCGGGGCGAACTGGTTCACGATCGGCAGGAGCACGTCGTCGACGCGCGTCTCGGAGCGCTGGGCGATGCGCTCGCCATAGTGGATGGCCACGTCCTTGAGCAGTCGCCAGGCCCAGTAGGTCAGCACCGCAATGACCGAGGCCATCAGCCAGCGCCCGGCCACCTCGATCCAGTCCAGCTGCCTCTCCAGGGCCAAGGCCTTGAGGGAATCGACCAGGCCGAACAGCAGGATGACGACCACCAACGGCCGGCGGCTGACATCGAGGATGACGTCCTCGACATCCGATTCGGTCCGCCGCACCAGTATGCGGATCACGCGGAAGACGACCAGCTGCAGCGCCACGGCGATCACCAGCCATACCGCAAGCGTCGCCAGCGCCCAGCCGAGGGGCGCCGGCAGAAACGACAGAAACGCCGGAAGGGGGAAGTTCCACTGCCAGATGTGAATCACCGTGGCGCTCCGTGAGGGGGAATTCGGATAAGTATAATCTCGTTCTGGGGGACATCAAGGCGAGAGCGGCAACGCCGGCTTGACGCCCAGCCGCTCCTCTTCCGGGCCTCAGGCGGAAGGGAAGTGGTCGGCCAGGAAGCGCACCAGCGCGGCCTGCACAGCCCCAGGCTTCTCGATCATCACCATGTGGCCGGCGCCTTCGATCCGCTCGATCGCCGCCGACGGGAGCGCCGCGGCCAGCGAGCGCTGGTACTTCTCCGGCGTCAAGCGGTCCTGGTCGCCATAGACGACCAGCGTCGGCGCCCGTATCTCGCCCAGGCTGCTCAACACGTCGAAATGATCGCAGGCTGTCAGGTCAGCGAACAGCACCCCGGCGGAGGCCGCGGCCATGCGCTCGCGCGCCAGTTCGAGCAGCCGCGGCGCTGTACTGGGGGAGAAGCACCACTCCACCATCAGATCCACGGCCTGGCGGTGCGTCCCGGGCTGTTCAGCCAGTTCGAGCATGGCCGGGTGTACCCGCAATCGGCCGCTGCTGCCCACCAGGACCAAGGCGGCCGTGCGCTCCGGGTAGAGCAGGCCCAGCTGCAGCGCGACCGCCCCCCCCATCGAGTGGCCGGCCAGGATCGCCGTGCGCAATCCGGCCGCGTCCATCCACTCGATCACCGCCGCTGCGTAGCCCTCAATGGTCGAGCGGCCCTGGCCGGCCGACTGGCCGTGCCCGGGCAGGTCCACGGCGCAGACGCGCACACCCTCCAGGCGCCGCAGGCCCGGGGGCCAGAAGAGCCGGTTTCCGCCGGCGCCGTGGATCAGGACCAGCGGCGGACGCCCCGCTGCCTGGGCTCCGCCGCTGTGATCGCTGTAGGTTATCCCCCCGGATGTGGGCATACGGTTACGACCGTTCTTCGAGCCAGCGCTCCGCCATCATCCCCGCCGCGGCCCCCTGCCCGACCGAGGTGGCCACCTGCCGATACACCGGATCCTGGATCTCACCTGCCGCGAAGACCCCCTCGACGCTGGTCATCATGCGCTTATCTGCCACCAGGTAGCCCCGCTCATCCATCGCCAGCTGGCCGGCGAACAGATCCGAGTTGGGGTAGTGGCCGATGAAGATGAACACACCGTCCGTGGCCAGATTGGTCACGGCCTCGGTCTTCAGGTTGCGCAGACGCACCCCCTCGACCTTGCCGTTGCCGCGGATCTCCTCGACGACGGTGTCCCAAATGAAACTCATCTTCTCGTTCGCCTGCGCCCGCCGCTTGAGGGCCTCGCCGGCGCGCAGGCTGTCCCGGCGGTGGATCACCTTCACGTGGTTGGCGAAGCGTGTCAGGAACAACCCCTCCTCCAGGGCGCTATCGCCGCCGCCGACGACGACGACGTCTTTGCCGCGGAAGAAGAAGCCGTCGCATGTGGCGCAGAACGAGACCCCCCGCCCGATCAGGCCGTCCTCGCCGGGTACGCCCAGACGGTTGGGCGAGGCGCCGGTGGCCACCACCACGGCCTGTGCCTCGAATTCGTCCCCGTGCGTCTTAAGCCTGAACGGAGTGCCCTTGCGGAAGTCAACCTCGGTCACTTCGTCGACGATCACCTGGGCGCCGAACCGCTCAGCCTGCTTCTGCATCCGCTCGACGAGTTCCGGGCCGGTGGTGCCCTCGGGGAAGCCGGGATAGTTCTCGACCTCATAGGTGATCGAGACCTGGCCGCCGAGCTGGTTGCCGGAGATCACCAGCGGCGACAGGTTGGCGCGCGCCGCGTACAGCGCCGCGGTCAGACCAGCCGGCCCCGTTCCCAGGATCACGAGCTTGGCTTGCTGCATGGTCGCTCCTCTATCGCCGCGGGTCAACCCCGCTCCAGGTACTCGGTCAGCCGGCCGACAGTGAATCGCAGCCACCACAACGGCGCGCGCGTCCGCACCCGGCCGGCTGCGTCAATCAGCGGCTTGCGGCACGGGTCGTCCGGATCACCCGGGCGGCAGGTCAGGCGCTGCGTCCCGCACTGCGGGCACGCGCCCGGCTCCTCCCCCGGGAGAAGACAACGCGGACACAGGCTCAACCGCACTTCCCCTTCAGCCATGGCTACCTCTCCTCACCTGGGGGCGATTGTACCCTCTCGCCCCACACCCCAGACCCCGCACGCCCGATCCAAGCCACTGTCGCCAGACCCAGCGACGCACCCAGACACAGCCCGGCCAACGCCCAGGCCGGCGTGCGCATCAGCACGCCGGCAATCTCGCCGCCGCTGAAGTCCGGGGCCGGGTGGCCGTGCAGCGAGACCTTCACCAGCATCAACAGCGCCGCCAGTGGACCCACAGCCAACCCCGATCCAAAGCCGCACACGCTGGACTGGGCCAGCCAGACCGCACGGGGATCCAGCCGGCGTCCGAACAGGCCGTAGGCGACAGCCGCGCCAATGTCCGCGCCCCCGCGGCGCGATCGCCAGCGCCTCAGCAGCGTCAGACCCAGGGCCAGGCATGCCGCTGCGGCGACGAGCAATGGGCCGTCCGCGGAGCCATCCTCCGCCCCAAGCCAGAAGAACCACAACAGCCCGGCCAGTGCCCAGGCCGCGCGCTCCATCGACCGCAGCCCATCGGGAAAGGCGGGCACTAGACCGCCTCCTTCTGGGCATCCGGCTCATCCGTCGGGCCCGGCGCAGCCGGGCGTCTGCCTTGCTTCATTGCGAAGAGCAGCAGGCCGATCTGCGTCGCAACCGTCAGCCAGAAGTTGCCCGTCGAGAGGAACAGCATACTGCTCAGGCCGAGGCGGACGACGGCGACCCAGGCAGCCGCATTCCGCCAGGGTCGGCCGGCCCATATCCGACTCACCAATCCCCATTCAAGCAGCGCCAGGCCAAGCCCGACGGCGACAGCGCTCGCCGCGGCACCGGTCCACAGCGCCCCGGCCGCCCGGTACAACCCCCAACGGACCTCCTGCCGCACGGCCTCGGCCGGCGCCGGAAGGACCGCCGTCGGCGGCAACGGGGCTCGGCTCAGCAGCCAGCCCCCGCCGATCAGGACGCCGGCACAAACCGTCACCCCAGCCAGCCATTCGGCCCAGCCCTGTCCATACAGCCCGTAGTCGCGTCCCAGGACTGCTCCGCTCAGCAGGGCCAGATATCCGGGTGCCAGCCCGTGGACCCACGGGCCGGCGGCAGACACCATCGGAGCCCAACGTCCCAGGCGGCCGGCCAGGCGCGGCCAGGCGAGGGCGGCTGCCGCCGGGGCGAACACGCTCAACGCGACCCACACAGCCGCTTCGAGGTACATGAGGGTCTATTGTACTGAACGAAGGGGGATCAGGCGGCCTGAAATGCGAAGCCGGGTCGGTGAAGCCGGTCGGCGCTCTCTTCGCTGAGCGGGACGATCACCGCGATGCGCGTTCCCGCCCCCTCGGCCGACTCGATCCGGAACAAGCCGTTGACGAGCTCGGCCCGTTCACGCATGTTGACCATACCCAGACTGCCGCGTTGTTCGTAGTGACTGTCCACCGCGCCCACATTGAATCCAACGCCATCATCCTGGACCTCCAGGATGAACATGTCCTCGCGCTTGAACAGGCGGATCCAGATGTTTTCGGCCTCGGCGTGTTTGCGCGCGTTGTTGACCGCTTCTTCGGCGATGTAGAAGACGACGCCCTGCTTGCCGATCTCGAGACCCTCCTCAACGCCCGGTTCGGCCTCGACGATCACCTTCTGCCCATGAGTCTCCCGGACCTTCTCCGCCAGTTGACCGAGTGCCGCCACCAGTCCTTGAGACTCGAGGATCAGCGGCCGCAGGGTGAAGAGCATGTGGCGGATCTCTTTCGTCGTCCGGCGCGCCAGATCCTCGACCTTGAAAAGCTCATCGATGCCCGATTTGACGTCCCGCTCCATGAGGCGCCGGGCGAAGTTGACCCGCATGGCGATGGCCGCCACCGATTGGGTCGGCCCATCATGCAGATCGCGGGCCAGCTTCTTGCGGGCTTCTTCCTGGATATCGGTGATGCGCTCCTTCTCCTGTTCCAGGTCCCGGTAGAGTCGGGCATTCTGGAGCGCGATCATGGCCTGGTGCCCGACCGCCTGCAGCAGTTCGACCCGCTCCGAGGTCAGGTAACTCTGGTGCGGGTGGGCGAACAGCAGGACGCCGTAGACCTCCAGACCGGCGGTAAGCGGCAGGCACAAAGCCACCTCGCACTGATGGAAGGCCGCCAATCGCTGGAGCTCGGGGTCGCGGCCGGGCTGGTGAGAGACGTGCGGATCGCCGGTCGACAGTGCCCGCCCGATCAAGCCCGATTCCCCCGGGAGCGTGGCGCGCATGTCGGAATGCGTCAGCCGGCGGGCCGAAGCCACTCGCAGTCGGTCCTCGCCGAAAAGCAGCAGGGCGCTGATCAACCGCTCGTCGTCCGCCGTCCCGTCCGCCAGCGCGCTGGCGCTCAGGTCGAGGGCCATGTCCAGCACTCGCTCGTAGTTCAGGGTGGCATTGAGTTCGGCCGCCAGGCTGAAGATCGTCCGTGTGCGCTCCCGCTCCCGCTGCAGGACCTGCTCCAGGTCGATCTCCTGTCGTTGGCCGACCGACAGCGCCGCGCCGCGCGTCTGCTCGGCCAGCCATCCGAGCGCCGCCGCCGGGAGCATCAAGGCGCCGACGTACAGCCCAAGCGGGATGAGCGTCCACATCCCGACCGGGCTCCCGATCATGCTGATCAGGATCGCCCCGAACAGCCCCGCGCCGGTCACGATCAACGCCGGCACCATACCGTAGGACAGCCCGGCCCCGATCGTCGCCAGGAGCAGCCCCCACCAGACGGGGCTCGAGAGCGATCCGGATTGCTGGATCAGCGCCAGAGCCAGGACGACATCGATCAGCGCCGTCGCCCATCCCATCCAGGCCGGCCGCCAACCCACCCCCCACAGGGCGGTGATGGCCAACGAGAAGACCACCCACACTGTCAGCGCCAGAGCGAAGTCGGCGGTCAAGGGCCGCCCAATGCCGGCGGCCAGCGGCAGAGCCGCCAGGAACAGCCAGCGAATCATGAGCGTGACCCAGGCAAGCGGGGTCAACGGCGACGCAACCCGCCCTTGCTCCATGTTTTCAATCATAGCGGCTTCACTGCCTTTGGCAATAGAAGCGTGCAGCCGGGGAGGCTTTCGCAAGGAGACTGCAAGGTGCCCGGCCGGCCGCCGCAGGCAGGCCGCGGCCCGGGACGGACCACCAGGTCGGGGCGTTCTAGAGGCCCGGGGGAGTCTCGGCCGGCCTCGGAAGGCCTCCAAGCTGATCGAGCTTGGCCTCCAACCTGGCTGCGCTCGGCTCGACCAGGATCTCGCCGTCGGGGAAGACGATCGTCGGGACCGACTCCATGCCGCGGTTGACCTCGCGCACGTAGGCGGCCGCCTGCGCGTCCTGGTCGATGTCCAGCCAGCGGTACGGCATCTTGCGCGAATCGAGCACTCGCCGGGCGCGGACGCAATCGCCGCAATGGGTGGTGGCGTAGACCACGAGCATAGCCTCGGGTTGCCGGACAGCCTCGGACCGCCGGCGCGACCACAGTACAAGCACACCCCGCTCCGGCGCCAGCGTGAACACTACCAGGAAGATAGCCGTCTCCACCAGCACGATGGCCGGGCCCGAGGCAATGTTGAGGTAGTAGGCCAGGTAAAGTCCGAGCACTGCGCCGATGGCGCCGAAGCCCGCGGCCAGGAGCATCATGACCGGGAGACGCCGGGTCAGGAGGGAGGCGGCTGAGGCCGGCGTGACCAACATGGCCAGGACCAGCGCCACGCCGACGGCCTGGATCGAGGCGACGATGACCAGCGCAATCAGCACCAGGAGCAGGTTGTGCAGGAAGCCCACCGGCAGGCGCAGCGTGGTCGCCAGCACCGGGTCGAAGGACAGGACCAGGAACTCCTTGTAGAAGGCGAACACACCCAGCAGGACCAGTCCGGCCAGCCCGGCCATCTGCCACAGATCGGTCTGGCTTACGCCGAGCAGATTGCCGAACAGGATGTGTGAGAGATCGACCGCGTAGCCGCGCTGCGCGGACAGCAGGGCGATCCCCAGGGCGAAGGCCCCGGCCAGGACAACGCCGATGGCGGCATCCTCGCGCAGCGCGCCGCGGCGGGTCAGCGCCCCGATGCCCAGTGCGGCCGCGACCCCGACCACCAGCGCGCCCACCGAGAGCGGCCAGCCGATCAAGAACGCAATCACGACCCCGGGAAGGATGATGTGCGCCAGCGCGTCGCCCAGGAAGGCCATGCCGCGCAGCACCATGTAGGTCCCGACCACGGGGCAGGCAACGCCGACGATCAGCGCCGCCGCCAGGCCGCGCACCATGAAAGCGTAGGCAAACGGCTCGGCGAGCCAGCCCAGCAGCCCGTTCACGCCGCCTCCTCGTCGCCCTCACAGCACGTGTCGGTCAGGACGAGCATGCCGCCCGCGTCGGCCAGCATGTGGATGTGGCCCCCGTAGGTCGCCTGCAGGTTCTCGCGCGTGAAGGCCTCGCGCGGCGGACCATAGGCCACCAGCCGGCGGTTGAGCAGCATCACCCGATCGAAGCGCTCGGCGGCCAGGTTCAAGTCGTGGGTGGCCACCAAGGCCGGCACGCCTGTCTGCCGAAGCTCATCCAGCAAATGGAAGATGGCTTCCTGGCTGGGGAGATCCAGGCCGGTGAGCGGCTCGTCGAGCAGCACCAGTTCCGCCTCCTGGGCCAGCGCCTGCGCCAGGAAGACCCGTTGCTGCTGGCCGCCCGAGAGCTCGCCGATCTGCCGTTTCTGCAGGTCGGCCATGTCCACGCGCGCCAGGGCTTCCCGCACCAGCGCCCAGTCGGAGCGGCCCGGCCAGCGGAACAAGCCCAGCCGCCGGATGCGCCCCATCATGACGACATCCGCCACAGTCACCGGGAAACGCCAGTCGACCTGGCTGCGCTGCGGCACATAGGCGATGCAGACGTGACCGCCGGGCCGCGCCCCGAAGATCTCCACCGACCCGCGGCTGGGCGCCATGGCGCCGGCGATCACGCGCAGCAGCGTCGTCTTGCCCGCTCCGTTCGGCCCGACGATCGCCACTCTCTGCCCGGCCGGCAGCGTGAAGCTGACGTCGCTCAGCGCCGGGGAGCCGTTGAACTGAACACTCAGCCGGCTGACCCGCAGCGGCGGAGAGGCCGGGTCATGCGTCTGGGGACGGGCGAGGAGCTCGCTCATGAGGGGCCGCCATCGACGGCAGCCGCAGGAGACAAGGCCTCGACGATGGCGGCGACATTGTAACGCATCAGGCTCAGGTAATCGGGGGCCGGGCCATCCGCTCCGGTGAGTGTGTGCGCGGTCAAGGTCACCAGACGGATGCCGGTGTCTTCGGCCACGCGTTCAGCCAGATCGGGCGTGACGACGGAGGAGACGAAGATCGCCCGGATGTGCAGCTCGCGGATCGCCTGCTCCAACGCGGCCAGCTCCTGCGGTGACGGCTCGGCTCCGGTGCTGAAGCCGGGGATCACCGCTCCGACAACGGTGAACCCGTAGCGCCGAGCGAAGTAGCCGAACTCATCATGATCGGTGACCAAGCGCCGGTCCTGGACCGGGATTGCCTCCAGGTCGCGGCGGATCTGCGCATCGAGCGCCTGCAATTCGACGGCGTAGGTCGCAGCGCGATCCCGGAAGTCGGCCGCGTGGGCTGGAACGAGGGCCGACAAGCCCGCCCGGGCGTTTTCCACCCACACCAACACGTTGTTCGGGTCCAACCAGGTATGGGGATCGATGGCCGCAGCCTCGCTTCCGGGCGCCTCGGCCTCGCCCAAGGAAAGCGCAGTGACGCCTTCGGAAAGTGAGACGAGTGGTGCCTCGACGCCCGCCGCGGTGAGCATCTCTGCCAGGCGGCTGTCCAGCCCGAAACCGTTGAGAAAGACCACGTCGGCCGCGACGGCGCGGGCGAGATCCTGCGGCGTCGGTTCGAACGCATGCGGATCGACCCCCGTCGGGACGAGCGAGTGCAGGCTGATCCAATCGCCGCCGACGGCGCCGACCACATCAGCGACGATGCTGGTGGTCGCTACGACCGTCAGCCGTTCCCCCGCGGCCAGGCCGGCCTGCGGCAGCGTGGCCGGATCGGACAGCCGTAGACCTTGGTTGGAGGCCGGAAAAACGCGGGCGCACCCCGCCAGGAGGGCGATGCCCAGCAGGACTGTAAGGGGAACGGGTCTGGTCATCCAGTTCATCGCAGGAGAGCCTCGCTCAGCCGTCCAGGGGGATGAACAGATAGGAGAACACGCGTCGCTTCCGACCCGGGCCGGGCGCTTTGCGAGTCGCCGCCAGCATCAGGTCCTGATCTTGCGATTCATCGACTCGAACTCGGCCTGGCTCAGGTGCACCTGGCATTTGCTGACCGTCACCCCATCGGCGACCTCGTCGCTCTAGGCGCCGCGTAGGCAAAAGCACGCACTGACCGGCGCGCGCTGCCGTCGGTCGTGTGCGTTGCCGGAAGGCGATCAAGGGGTGCGCGTCGGGCTGGGCGTCAGGGTCGGCACGCGCCGCGCGCCCGTCGGGGTTGGTGAGGGGATCGGCGTCACCGTGGCGAGGTAGCTGCCCAGGACCCAGCCTTCCACCCCGTCGGTCGTGCGCACATGCCACCAGAGTTGGCCCTCGACGAAGTCCGGCGAGCCGAGGATCGTCAGCACCTGCCCGTCGATCACGCCCCCGATCGTCTGCCCCTCCGGAGACTGGCGCATGAAGGCGCCCAGGCCTCCGGTGCCGATCACCACGGCCGGCGGCAGCGTGGGCGTGATGGTCGGTGTCAGCGTGCGGGTCGACGTCTGAGTCGGTGTGCTGGTGGACGTCGCCGTGCGGGTCGGAGTGGCCGAGGCGGTAGGCGTCAACGTCGGGGTCGGCGTAATGGTCGGCGTGGGCGTCGGTGTCGGTGCGGCGGCCAGGACCGAGGCGCCGATTCCCAGCGCGCTGAACAACGCGATCACGCTCATGAGGACCACGGCCGCGGCCAGCGAGTGCCCGCTACCGGTGAGCGGCCGGAAACCGAGGATCGCCAGCGTCGCCGCGCCGGCCACCATGCTCCACATCAGGTGCAGGCTGAAGATGAGCAGCGCTCCCTGGAAGGCCTCGGCCTCACCGCGCACCAGCGCCTGGGCCGCGGCGCCCAAGGGCAGCAGGACCTCGTAGGCCACGGCCGCGCTGGGGAGCGGCGACACGTGTGAATCGCGGCCCAGGTCGCGGGCCAACCAGACCGCTCCGACCAGGAGCAGCCCGAAATCGATCAGGTTGAGCTTGACGTGGCCGGCGGCCAGGATCGAGCTGTCCGCTGGATCGGTGCCCAGCCCGCCGGCCAGTCCGGCGGCCGCGCCGGCCAAGAGCGCCGCCACCGCCACGCCCGCCAGCAGGCGCAGGAAGAAGCGCGGGGAGCCCGAGACGGCCGCCAGCGCCAGGCCGATCAGCGGCCCCATGCGCGGGGCCAGCAGCGCGCCGGCCACGAGCAAAGCCCGCTGCTCGAAGCGAAAGCCGAAACCGATGAGGAGCCCGGCCAGCAGGCTGGCGGCGAACAGTTCGATCCCCGGTGAGACCTGATGCCCGAGTTCCTCCAGGAAGGCCTCACGCTCGTCGGCGCGCAGCTGCGTGAGCATGCGCTGGGCGCGGCGCCGTCGAGCGCGGGAGACGCGCTCAGACTCGGGGGCCGGATCCGCGGACGACGAGTAGAAGCTCATCGGCGGAGGCTGGCCACCAGGCGCAGCGGGTTCTCGAGCAGCGCCAGCGCCGAGAGGATATCCGGCGCCAGCAAATCGGCGGCGTTCAACGCGTCCACGGCGGCGCCCT
Source organism: Anaerolineales bacterium (assembly GCA_036803025.1). Classification (GTDB taxonomy): domain Bacteria; phylum Chloroflexota; class Anaerolineae; order Anaerolineales; family E44-bin32; genus DAIRVC01. The sequence continues at coordinate 851 of DAIRVC010000021.1, read as the reverse complement.
CCGTTGAAAGCACACAGATGCCGACGGCGGCCTGGCGCAGCATCCCGGCGTCGTTGGCCCCCTGACCCACGGCCACGACCCGTTCGCTGCCGAGCCGCTCCACGTACTCCGCCTTAGCCCGCACCTCGTCGCCGGGCGGGATGCGCACCGCGCGCAATCCCAGCTGCTGATCGATGGTCGCCTGGCGGCCGTGCGTGTCGGCGGTGAGCAGGTGGATGGTCAGGCGATCGTGCAGGCTGAGCAGCGCCCGGGCGACGCCGTCAGTCAGCCGGCCGTCGATGGCGAGCGTGCCGTTCACGTCGCTCACCAGGTGCTCGAGCTGGACCACCCCGCGACCCGGTATGTTGAGTTCGATCATGCAGGCTCCGGCGCAGCCGGGCATTATAGCATCGGGCCCAACCCGGGGCAACGCGGCCGCCGCCGGTCGGCGCAAGCGGCGCTGAGGCTTGATACCCCCCATCGCCGTCTGCTATAATGCGGGCGCAACAGGGCGCGTAGCTCAGCCGGTCAGAGCGCACGGTTCACATCCGTGAGGTCGAGGGTTCGAGCCCCCCCGCGCCCACAGAGTCAGGTCAGGCTCCAACCACCGGCCACCAAACCGCGGCGATCGTTCACAGAATCAACGAAGCGTCCCGAGCCCGGCGCACTTCCCGGGCGAGGGGCCGCGCCCACAGGAAGTCAGCTCACTCCACTGGAACGCCTCCCCTGAAGGGAGGCGTCATCTTTCCGGGTTGAGCGTCCCGAGGCCGGCGAACTTCCCGGGCGAGGGGCCGCGGCCACACCACAAGGTCTAGCTCCAATACCAGGCCTCCCTAGTCCGGGAGGCCGATACGTTTGTGACGAAGCGTCCC
>DAIRVC010000020.1:15670-24894 GCA_036803025.1 Anaerolineales bacterium | reverse complement strand
CGCCGACGAAGGAGTAGATCGGGTGCGCCGACCGGCGCGCCTCCGGACGGCGGCGAAGCATTTCGACCAATTCGCCCATGGCCGCGTCCGCAGGCGTCTCCGGCCCGAAAGGCTCGACGGCGCGGTTGTCGCCTCCGTAGCTCATCCCGTTATCGGCCGGTCCGAGCGGCGGGGTGACCATCGTCCGCAGGGTGAAGGCCGGCATGATCAGCGACTCGCTGGCCGCCAGCAGTGCGCCGAGCACGGCCTCCTCTCCGCCGACCACCGGCTCAAAGCCGGAAAGCGAGGCGTGGGCCAAAACGCGGCTGCCGCGGTCCAGGCCCAGGCTGCGCAGGCCGTTGACGAGCTCGCGGTAGGTCAGCATGGGCGGCCGGCGGACGGGGCCGCCGTCATTGCCCCTTCCAGGCCGGCTTGCGCTTTTCGGCGAATGCGCGCATGCCTTCCTTCTGGTCTTCCGTCGAGAACAGGAAGTAGAACGACCGGCGTTCGTCGGCAATCCCGTCGGCCATGAAGGAATCGAAGGCGTGCAGCACGGCTTCTTTGGCCAGGCGGATCGCCAGCGGTGCACGCGCGGCCAGTTCGCCGGCCAGCTTGAGCGCCTCATCCAGATAGGCCTCGACGGGCACGACGCGATTGATCAGGCCGTGCGCCAGAGCCTCCTGCGCGCTGAGTGTGCGGTTGTTCAGGATCATCTCCATGGCGATGGCCTTGCCCACCGCCCGCGTCAGCCGTTGTGTCCCGCCTGCGCCGGGCAGTACGCCGATGTTGATCTCCGGCTGTCCGAACTTAGCCGTCTCCGAAGCGATGATCATGTCGCAGGCCATCGCCAGCTCGTTGCCGCCTCCCAGGCACCAGCCCGAGACCGCGGCGATGACCGGCTTGCGCGCGCGCTGCAGGCGATCGAAATTGGAGATCCAGTCGGCGGTCAGCATCTCGACCGGCGTGGCAGACGCCATTTCCTTGATGTCCGCCCCGGCGGCGAAGGCTTTGTCGCTGCCGGTGAGAACGATCGCGCCGACGTCGGCGTCGCTGTCGAAGGCCTCCAGCGCCTGGCCCAGCTCGTTCAGCAGCGTCGCGTTGAGCGCGTTCAGGGCTTCCGGCCGGTTCAGGCGGATCAGCCCGACCCGCTCCCGCTTCTCGACCAGGACCTGTGTGTATGCCATCTCGATCTCCTCCCGCCGAACGGCGCGACGCCGCTCAGCGAAGCCGCTCTCGCAGCTGCAGTATGTGCCCGGCATGATCGCGCTCGTGCCACAGGGTCCGGCGCATGACCTTGCGCGACGACCAGGTCTCTCCGCCGACTGTGACCACGCTGATGCGCTTGACCAGCCCCGGCAGTGAGGCGAGCAGGTGCGCCCGCACCTGCTCCAGGCGATCGAACGGGTCCTCGGGCAGCTCGCTGCGCGGGAAAGCCAGCCCGAGCCGGTCCAGGTACCACCACTCGCTGTTGGCCACATGCCCAAGAATCCCTGCGATCGGCCAGCGCTCCTCGGGGAACTCCTTGAGCAGCGCGCGCGCGTCGAGGCCCTCGGCGGCGGCCAGGAGGTCGGATCGGGTGGCCCGCAGCAATTGCTCGTGCTCGGGAAGCTCGTCCTGCATCAGCGGCGGCCGGTCGGAGGCGAAGAACGCGTTCACCTCCTCATTGTCGTCATACGCCCAGGCACGGATGACCTCATCCACGATCATCGGCCCGGAGATGCCGGTGACGCGCAAGCCGTGACGGGCGCACCAGGCGATGTAGTCCTCAATCGCGGCCGGGATGGTGCCGATGGCCTGCTCGCGATCCCGGTGGGCGGAAAAGCAGCCGGGCAGGTCCGGGACATAGGCCACCCAGCGGCGCTCGCTCTCTTCGGCGCAGACGATATAGGGCATCCTCGCGGCACCTCGCATTGCCGTGAGCGCGCGGCCGGGCCGGGCGTGCATGCGGCCGGTCTCGGCCCGCTATTATACGTTCGGCCGGCTATCCCGGCCGCGCCGCGATCGTCGGCAACCGGCCGCGCCTTTCAATCAGGGCACACGGCGATCCCATCGCCGATGCGCCCGGCATTTCCCTCAATGCCGAAATACGGGGAGGGATCCAGCGTGTTGGCGATCTCGAGTTCGTTGCGGAAGCTACCCTGACCGTCGTCCAGGACCATGGAGATGTGCAAATGCATGCCGGTCGGGTTGTCGGGATCAGCCGAGTAGTTGCCCTGATAACCGATCAGCGTGCCCGCGGGGACGAACACTTCGCCTGTTCCGGGCGGGTAGTCCGCGGCGATGTACGACGCGCCGGCGGCGTCGGCCATGTGTGTGTAGTAGACCCAAATCTGTCGGCCCGGCTCGAGCGGGTCGCTCGGGATGCGCAGGATGATCGACGAACGCCAGTCCGGCAGGCGGGTGAGGTAACCGTCGTGCACGGCCACAACGGGCGTCTGCCCCAGCCCATCCGGGCCGGAGACGCCGAAGATATCCAGCCCTTGATGACGGTGTCCGGGGCGGAAGGAATCGCCCCAGAAGAACCCGATGTAGCCGGTGGTCGGCAGCAGGAACGGCGACCGGCCGCAGCGCTGGCCGGCCTGGATCGTCCAATCGGCATGGGCGGCGGGGTCGGACCAGAACGCCCGCAGGCGCATGATGCGGGTCGAGGCGGGGCGGACCTGCCGAAAGAGCACCAGCCCGGCCAGGGCCATTGCCACCACCACGAGAAGCGCAACACCAAGGGCCCTGGTCTTCCGCGGCCGGAGCGAGATGCCCGTCAATGCCCGACCTCGCCTGAGACGAATTGGCTCAGGTCGACGATCTCGCCCTGGCTGACGCGGACGATTTCGTGCGGGGAGAGGCGCACCAAGGTCCGGTCCGATCCGCCTCCGGCGAAAACCAGCCTGCGCCCGAGCACGCGGCGGTCGATCACGGTCGGCAGGAGCTGGCGGTGGCCGAAGGGCGGCAGCCCGCCGACCGGGTAGCCGGTGAGGCTCAGGACAACCTCCGCCTCCGCCAGCTTCACGTGCTTCCGCCCGACGCCGAATCGGGCGGCCAGCGCGCGCGCGTCGATGCGGCCTCGGCCGCAGGTGATCGCCACGACCGGACGCCCGTCGACGAGGAAGAGCAGCGACTTGACGATATCGTCGGACTCGGCGCCGACGGCCGCGGCCGCCAGTTCGACGGTCGGAGTCAGGGCAGGCAAGCGCAGCAGCTCGGCATCGATCCGCTGATCGTGCAGATACGCTTCCAGGTCGCCGTCGTCCAGGGGCCGGGGTTGCATGGCTACGCGTGCCGCTCTTCTTCCAGATGCTCGGCGAAGGAGATGGCGACGTTTCCCCCGGCCAGGCTCATCAACGCGCGGCCGGCGGCCTGGCCCTGCACTGAAGACATGGCCTGCCTGGCCGCCGCCAGATCCTCGAACAGGAATTCGTGCACCAGGTACAGGTCGGCCGCACCGCTCAATTGCTCGACGACGCGGCTTACAATCACCTTACGGATTCCGGGCATCTTCTCCGCTTGCGGGACGAATTCGCGGCTCCAGCCATCCTCAAACGCGCTCGCATCAACGGGGCGCATGAAGGTCAGGGTCAGTTTGTGCACGCCGATCCGCCTCCCCGCCTGGTTCGCTGGTCACCCTGCTCAAGGGCTACCCCCAGGGACCTATTGGCCGATGGGGTGGCATACCCTATACTCATGTCAGATTATCTGTTTTCCGATTCGGGGGCATTTATGCTTCGTTATTTCCCCCGGGGTCAGAGCCTGATGGAGTACGCGCTGGTGCTTGTCCTGGTCAGCGTGGCGATCATCATTATGCTGGCTCTGTTCGGCTCAGGGGTGGGGAACATGTTCAGCAACATCATCGCCAACTTCTGAGCGAGTTCCCTGCGATTCCCCCCCGGGGTTCATCAGCAATTCGTTGATGCAATCCGCGACCGCGCGGGCGGCGCCCGGCCGGGCTGCTTCCCGGCAGCGGCGGGCAGCGTCCGCCAGCGCCTCGGGTTGCGCCAGCCAGCGGCTCACGGCCGCGGCGGTTCGCTCCGGCCCCGGCGCCCAGACCCCCACTCCCTTCTCGACCACGTAGCGGACGTTGCCATCCTCCTGGCCCGGCAGGCGGCTGTACAGCACCATCGGCAGGCCGGCATTGAGCGCCTCACTGATCGTCCCTGGGCCGGCCTTGGTCACCAGCAGCGTCGCCGCCTGCATCATCTCCGGAATGCGCCGTTCGAAGCCGTAGATGAAGGCCGGGAGAGGCCAGGCCAAGGCCTGCAGCTCGGCACGCAAACGCTCGTTCCTTCCAGCGATCACTGCCAGCCCGAACTCGCCGCCGCGCCGGGCGAGGGCGTGAGCCGTGTCCGCCAGCGGCCCCATGCCCTCACCGCCCCCGACCAACATCACCATCGGCCGATCGAGCGGCCAGCCAAGGGAGCGGCGCACTTGCGCAGCGTCCGCCGGCGGGCCGCAGAACCGCTGACTGACCGGCAAGCCGACCACCCGCACACGTTCCGGATTGACACCGTAGCGCACCGCCCGCCGCCGGGCCGCCTCGGTCGGGACCAGGCACAGGCGCACGCGCCGGTCGTACCAGAGGGCGTGCGTGCTCACCAGGTCGGTCACCACGGTGACAAACGCCGTCGCCGCGCGCCGGCCCATGGCCTGGATCACCGGCGTGGTCAACAGCGGGTGCACCGAGACAACGATCTCCGCCGGCCGCTCGCGCAGCAGGCGCCGGACCGCGCGCCGGACATACGGCCAGGCGGCAGCTTTCATGACGCGCGCCCGCCGCGGGCCGTCCGAGAGACGGAAGCCCGCCCCCCAGGCCTGCGGCACACGCACCATGTAGGGATACCACTCGGTGAGGCGGTCGAGCGGCGCCGGCGCGTACTCGCGCAGCGCGTCGACCGTGTCGATGCGGTAGCGCCCCGGGTATTGCAGCTCCAGCGCCTCGGCGATTGCCTCGGCCGCGCTGCGGTGGCCCCCGCCGGTGTCGGAGAACAGGACCAGGACGCGGGCCCGCTCACTCATCCGCTGAGGTCTTCGCTTCTGGGAGCGCGGCGCCTTTCAGGCGCCGCTTGAGCTCACGCCGCGAGAGCAGAATGCGCCGGCCGCAGCCGAGGCACTTGAGGCCGATATCCGCCCCCAGACGGACCACGACCCAATCCGTTCCCCCGCACGGATGCGGTTTGCGTAAGCGCAGCACCTCATCCATCTTCAGATCGGGCAGCATCGGCGCGCCCCTCCGGACTGTCGGCGCGCATTATATCATCCGCCCGAATGGTATAATGCGCGCGCCATGCTCGGATTGAGTCTGCCATCCCTCGTCACGCGCATCATTACGCTGGTCATCGCCTTCACCGTCCACGAATTCTCGCACGCGTGGACGGCCGACCGTCTGGGTGACAACACCCCGCGCCTTAACGGCCGCCTGACGCTCAACCCGCTGGCGCACCTCGATCCCGTCGGTTCGCTGCTGCTGCTGGTGAGCGGCTTCGGTTGGGCCAAACCCGTCCCGGTGAATCCGTATGCGCTCCAGCAGCGGACGCCGGCCGGCATGATGCTCGTGTCTCTGGCCGGCCCATTCTCCAATCTGGTGTTGGCCATTCTGGCGGCCATCCCGTTTCGCGCCGGCTGGATCGATCCGTATGGCGCGGCCGGCGCGCTGCTGCCTTCGCCGGCCGGCTTCCTGCTCGAGTTCATCTTCATCAACCTGATCCTGATGATCTTCAATCTGCTGCCGTTGGCGCCTCTCGACGGCGACAAAGTGGCGGACTACCTGCTCCCTCCGCGCGGGCAGCAGATCCTCGAACGCATCCGTCCCTACGGGCCGATGATCCTGCTGGCGCTGCTGGTGGTCGGGCGCATCGGCGGTTTCGATCCCATGGGCGCCCTGATCAGCGGCCCGGCGCTGCGCCTGCTCGATCTGCTGGTCTCGTAGATGGGCCTGGCCTATCGCTCGGCCCAGTTCTTGCGGGCCCTGACAGCCCGGCCGGGCGCGGAGGATCTGGCCCTGGCGGATGAGTTCCTGCCGGCCGGCCTGCGGCCCCTCTTTCGACAACTCCCCCGCGCCGATCAGGCGCACGGCCTGGTGGTCCTGCGCCGCCTGCTCGCCCAGGGTGAACGCAGCCCGGACCTCCTGGCGGCCGGCCTCCTGCACGATCTCGGCAAGGCGCGCTATCCGCTGCATCTGTGGGAACGGGTGGTCATCGTGATTGCCGCCCGCCTGGCGCCGCGCGCCGCCCGACGTTGGGGGCAAGGCGCGGCGCGGGGTTGGCGCCGTCCCTTCGTCATCACCGCCCAGCACCCCGCCTGGGGCGCTGAGACGGTCCGCCTGGCCGGGGGCCGGCCGACCCTGGTGAACCTGATCCTGCATCACCAGGTAGAATCGTCGCAGGCGGACGCGCCCTCCGATCCGCGCCTGATCGCGCTGCAACGGGCGGACGGCGACTCCTGAGGTGACGACATGATCGAGGACACTTTGATCGTCGGACTTCAGCCGCTCGGCGCCTCGCTCGGCTTGGCTCTTGGCGCCGAGGGGTTCAGCCGCAGCCGGACAGGCTACGACATCGACAACGAGCGCGTGCGCGCCGCCCGCAAGTCGGGGGCCGTCGAACGCCAGGCCATCAACCTGGAGCGCGCCGCGCAGCAAGCCGATCTGATCCTGCTGGCCGTACCGGCCGGCGATGCGCAGCGCTACCTGGAGGTTATCGTCCCTCGGCTGAAGGCGGGCGCGCTGCTCCTCGACCTGGCCAGCCGCAAGAGTGAAAGCAGCCGCTGGATCGCCTCCAATTTGCCCGAAGCGAGCGCGTATATTGGCGCGGCGCTGGCGGTCAACCCCGAGTTGCTGCACGCCGGAGCGGCGGCCGACACCCCGCGTGCCGATTTGTTCCGCGGCGGATTGCTGGCGCTGGCCATCCCGCCGCGCACCCCGGGCCCGGCGGTCGATCTGGCTTTGCGGCTGGCTCAGCACCTGGGCGCCGCGCCGTTCTTTCTCGACCCCGGCGAGATCGACGCCGTCCTGGCCACGGTCGAGGACTTGCCCACGCTGCTTGGCGCGGCGCTGGTGCGCGTGGCCGTCGGCACCCCCAGTTGGCGCGAGGCGCGCCGGCTGGCCGGCGGTCCGTTCGCGGCGCTGGCCGCTGCCGGCGCGGTTACGCCCGCCAAGCAACTGCAGGCGGCGCTATTCCTGAACCGGCTGAACGTCCTCGACCGCCTGGATGCTCTGATCGATGAACTGCAGGTGCTGCGCCGGATGATCGGCGATGAGGCGCTGCAAGAAGAGCTGGCCGCGCGGTTGGACGAAGCCATCGAGGCCCACGGCCTGTGGCTGACGGCGCGCACGCGCGCGGAGTGGGCGGAGGAAGAGCGCGGCCGGGTCGAGCTGCCCGAGCGGGGGGCGATGGTGGATCGGCTGCTGGGCCTCGGTCAAACCCTGCGGCCGAAGGACCGCCGCTGAGCGGCGCCCGCGCCTAGAGCAGGGCGATCAGCAACAGACCCAGGCCTCCAAGCAACGAAATCGTCCCAACAACGAAGCCGAGCGTGACCGCCAGCATCACGTCGCGTGACCGCGGCGGCGGCGGCGCGACCGGCGTCTTGCGCACGAAAACCGACCACGGCAAAGGCGCCTTACCGGCCAGGGCGCGCAGCCCGTAGGCGATCGCCGCCAATCCGATCAGCAGCAACGCTGAAGCACACAGCACCTGCGTGGCCCACACGGGTCGCCTCCACCAGCCCACCGGGCGAATCCCTGCCCCGGCCTCGCGGCAATCATACCGGATTCGCCCGACCTGGTGTGGCCCAGTCCGGCGGCCGACCCGTGCAGGTCAGGGCGTATAATTCGCCCGTGCCCGAGTACTACTGCTACATCCTGCGCTGCTCGGACGGCTCGTTCTACACGGGCTGGACGACTGATCCGGAGCGCCGGCTGCGGCAGCACAACGCCGGCCGCGGCGCCCGCTACACCCGTGCCCGGCGGCCGGTCTGCCTGGCCTACCTCGAACCCCAACCGAGCCGCACCGAGGCCATGCGCCGCGAGCGCCGTCTCAAGGCGCTGGCGCGCCCGCGCAAGCTGGCCTTGATCGCCAGCCTGGAAATTCCGCAGCCCAACTGAGGTCCAAGATGCCAACCTCCACGCGCGTGCAATGGATCGCCGACGAGATCACCAGCCTGCGACAGTCCGGATTGTTCAACACCATCCGCACACTGACGTCGCCTCAGGGTGCCTGGCTTGTGGTGGACGGCAAACGCGTTCTCAACTTCTGCTCGAACAACTACCTCGGCCTGGCCAACCACCCGCGGCTGGCCGCGGCCGCCAAGGGCGCCATCGATCAATACGGCATCGGGCCCGCCGCCGTTCGCTCGATCGCCGGCACGCTGGGCTTGCACCTCGAGCTCGAGCGCCGCATGGCGCAGTTCAAGGGCGTCGAGGCGGCGGTCACTTTCCAGTCCGGATTCAACGCCAACCTGGGGACCATCCCTGCGTTGGTCGGCAAGGACGACGTCATCTACTCGGACGAGCTCAACCATGCCAGCATCATCGACGGCAGCCGGCTTTCCGGGGCCCGCATCCTGCGCTACGCGCACTGCGACCCCGACGACCTGCGCCGGGTGATTGAAGACAACAAGGGCAGCGGCTATGGCCGGGCGATGATCATCACCGACGGGGTGTTCAGCATGGACGGCGATATGGCGCCGCTCGATAAGATCTACACCATCGCCCAGGAGTACGACTACCTGCTGATGGTCGACGACGCCCACGGTGAGGGCGTGCTGGGCAGGGGCGGCCGCGGGATCGTCGATCACTTCGGCCTGCACGGCAAGGTCGATATCGAGGTCGGGACGCTTTCGAAGGCGTTCGGCGTCGTCGGCGGGGTCGTCGCCGGCAGTCCGACCATTGTCGACTGGCTGCGCCAGCGCGGCCGGCCGTTCCTGTTCTCCTCGGCCATGACCGCGCCGGACACGGCCGCTTGCCTGGCGGCACTCGACCTGCTCGAGGAGTCGACCGAACTGGTCGACCGCCTGTGGGACAACACCGCCTACTTCAAGAAGACCATGCAGGGGCTCGGATTCGATACCGGCCGCAGCACGACCCCGATCACGCCGATCATGCTCGGCGAGGCGCCTCTGGCGCAGCAGTTCAGCCGGCGCCTGTTCGATGAGGGCGTCTTTGCCATGGCCATCGGCTACCCGACGGTCGCCAAGGGTAAGGCCCGCATCCGCGTCATGATCTCCGCCGCGCACTCGCGCGACGATCTCGATCAGGGCCT
>DAIRVC010000020.1:0-15570 GCA_036803025.1 Anaerolineales bacterium | reverse complement strand
GTACACACCCCCGGGCCTCTATCCCCCGCATACACCCGGGGCGACCTACGCCCCGCTGCGCAGCTGGTCCGACGTCCTGCAGTTCACCCCATTCCCCTACGCCACGCCCCTTCCGGCGGAGGAGAGAACGCCGATCGACGGGGTCTACAGCCTGCACGATCCCTCCGAGCCACAGTGGTGGAGGTGCGCCCGCTGCCCGGATTTCTTGCCCGGGGGCGGCAACTGGCGCTTACACCTCGACCGCGGGACGCTGCACCTCTTCTACGAGGTCACGGGTTTCGCCACGGTCAGCTCTTACGCGCTGGACGGCCAGCGCCTGTTCCTGTTCAACGACCCCCATTGCCTGTATGACGTGGGCGAGTACACCTGGCACGTCGAGGGGAACGCACTGGTGCTGGAGGAGGTTCAGGACAGCTGCGCCATCCACATGCGCGCAGTCAACCTGACGCGGCAAGCGTGGGTATCCTGCCAGCCGCCCAACCGGGAAGCGGCGATCAGCGATCATTGGATCCGCCCAGCGGGCTGCGAGGACCTGGGCTGAAGCCGAGCCTCGCTCCCTGCAGAGACGTGTCCGCCTTCCAGGAATGCAGCCGCCCCCGCACGGGGGCGGGGGCGGCTGAGCGGCCGGACTGACGGCCTGCCTGAGAAGGCTAACCGAACGGGTCGTAGCCGGGCGACGTGCCCGCCCAGCGGCAGGCCGGGCGTTCGAGTTGGTTGCAGGCCATCGCCTGAGAACAACGCCGGCCGACGACGTGCGGCGGTTGGTCGGGCAGGAACTCCGCCGCATACACGCGACAGACCTCCAGCGTCACCACCTCGCCGATGCGTTCGCAGCGCTCGGTGCGCATCACCTGCCAGATGGTCTCCGCCATGGCCAGCCTCCCACCAGGAACGTACCTCAACTCTACGCCCGTCTGTCGGCCTGGGTAGTGCCGAGTGTCACCCTCGCACCGGGCCATGCGCCCCGGTTGTGTGCGGATTCTGGCACGAGATCGCCGGCTTCACCTGGAGAACAAAAAGGCCCTGGCCAGGGGGCGGTGAGGGCCGAGCACGATGAAGCGACGATGTGTGGTGGGCCAGGGCAACTTCGATTCTACCGCACTTTGTGAAACCTGTCACGGAATAGCAAGGAGACCGCAAGGTGAGCAATCCCGGACGCCGAGACGCCCAGCTTCCCCAGCCTCAGAACTGGAAGCCCGGTCGGTCGGGCACAATCCGCCGGCGGTAGTTGACGACGAACGACAGCAGGCGCTCCTCCAGCCGCTGGAAGTTGTCTGAGGCCAGGAAAGACTCGAGCGTCGCTCGATCCGCGGCGCGAAATCCGGTCAGCCGCAGAGGATAGCTGCCGTAGGCGGTGTGCCAGGCATCCGACATCGGCAGCCCGGCCTGCTCCAGGCCGGGGACGAACTCGCCCAGGACATACTCCAGGTAGGCCTCGCGGGTCTCCGGAATCGGATCGTACGTGATCAACAGCTTCACCGCGGCGCGGGTGCCGCGCCTCTCACCGGCCGGACCCGCCGGCCGCGCGTCAGCGCACACGGCGCGGCCCTCGGAAGAAGAAGTCGGCGGTGTCCGTCAGGCGCACCGTCTGCGGATCGTCGGTCCAGATTCCGGGCAGCCTGGCCTTGCAGCGCGGGCAGCTGCCGTCCGCCGTCAGGTGGTAGCCGACCACGGCAAACCCCACTCGTTCGATCAGCGCTCCGCCGCATGAAGGGCAGCGCGTGTCCTCGTATTCTCCGACGTGCCCGGGCAGGTTCCCGGCGTAGACATGGCGCAGACCGGCCTCCTGGCCGATCTCGGCCGCGCGGATCAAGGTCCTGGAAGGCGTGGCATCCGGGTCGGTCATGCGGTAGTCGGGATGGAACGCGGTCACGTGCCAGGGGATATCGGCCGAGACCGAGGTCAGGAAGCGGGCCGCCTCCATCAGCTCTTCGTTGCTGTCATTGAAGCCGGGCACGACCAGGGTGACCACCTCCACCCACAGCCCCAGGTCGTGCGCCCGCCGGATGGTGTCCAGTACGTTGGTCAGCACGCCGCCCAGTTGCCGATACTGCCGATCCTGCATGGTCTTCAGGTCGACCTTGTAGGCGCACAGGTAGGGCCGCAGATACTCAAGAACTTCCGGGGTGGCATTGCCATTGGAGACAAAGGCGCATTTCAAACCGGCCTTGATGGCTTCCTTGAATACGCCCACTGCCCATTCGGCCGTGATGAGCGGTTCGTTGTACGAGGAGGCCACCACGCTGGCGCCCATCTGGCGTGCATAGCCGACCAGCTCGCCGGGCGTGACGCGCCGGATCGAGGCTCCGGCGTTCTCGCAGGCCGGATCGCGCAGCGCCTGACTGGTGACCCAGTTCTGGCAGTAGTCACAATGGAAATCGCACCCGAGCATCCCGAAGGTCAGCGTGTCCGACCCGGGCAGCAGGTGATAGAAGGGCTTCTTCTCAGTGGGGTCACACTGCAGCGCGGCAACGTATCCCCAGGGCACACGCAGCCGCCCATCGGCGTTGAAACGGACCTTGCAGATGCCGCGCTTGCCCGGGCGGATCAAGCAGCGGTGACCGCAGGCGACACAGCGCAGTGCGTCGTCCGGGAGCCGCTGGTAGAGCTCCCCTTCGACCGTCAGGGCGTCCAGCCGATCTGCCAGCGTAGCCATGGGTTGCGCGCATTATAACACCCGCACCGGACCGGCCCGCCTCGGCTGCGGTAGAATCGCCTCGTGATCACGGTGGCGATCCAGGCCGGAGGGCAGTCTCGGCGCATGGGCCGCGATAAGGGATTGGTCCTCCTCGGCGGCCGACCTCTGATCAGTCACGTTCTCGAGCGCGTCGCCGGCGTAGGCGACGAAATCCTGGTCACCACCAACAGCCCGCAGGCCTACGCCTTCACCGGGGCGCGTCTGGCGGCCGATGCCTCGCCCGGCGGCGGCGCGCTGCTCGGCCTCAGCACGGCCCTCTCGGCCGCGCAGGGGGAGACGGTCCTGGTCCTGGCCTGCGACATGCCGTTCGTCTCGCGCCCGCTGCTGGCCCATCTGCTCTCTCTGGCTGCCTCGGCCGATGTGATCCTGCCTCGCCGCGCCGGCGAGTACGAGCCGCTGCATGCGGTCTACTCGCGCACCTGCCTGACGGCGGTGCTAGCCGCATTGGCCGCCGGCAAGCGCCGCATGATCAGCTTCTTGGATGTTGTGCACTTGCGCGTCGTCGAAGAGTCCGAGCTGGCCGGCTTCGACCCCGACGGCCGCAGCTTCTTCAATGTGAACACCCCCGCCGACCTGGCCCAGGCCGAAGCCTGGCTGGCCGACGGGAGTCCGGCCTGACCGTCGACACGGGCCCAAGCCTCCGGCCCGCTCGCGCAACCGTAGCCCTCGACGCAGGAGAACCGCATGCCCCTTGACCCTCTGCAGATCCGCTCCCGCTTTCCAGCGCTGACCTCGCCGGCCATCTACTTCGACAACCCCGGCGGCACACAGGTCCCCAACAGCGTCGTCGACCGCATGGTCGACTACCTGGTGCGAACCAACGCCAACCACGAGGGCGCGTTCGCCACCAGCCGCGCCTCCGACGCGGTCGTCGACGAGGCCCGCATGGCGGCGGCCGACTTCCTGAACGCCGCTCGGCCGGAGGAGATCGTCTTCGGACCGAACATGACCACCCTGACCCTCGGCCTCAGCCGTGCGCTGGCGCGCGAGCTGGGCCAGGGCGACGAAATCGTGGTCACCCGCCTCGACCACGACGCCAACATCGCCCCCTGGCTTCTGGCCGCCGAAGACCGCGGCTGCAGGCTGCGCTGGGTGGACTTCGACGTCGAGGACTGCACGCTGCGGCTGGACCAGCTGGAGGCAGCCCTCGGCCCGCGCACGCGCCTGGTGGCGGTGGGCTATGCCTCCAACGCCGTCGGGACGATCAACCCGGTGGCCGCGATTGTCCAGCGCGCCCGCGCCGTCGGCGCGCTGACGTACGTCGACGCCGTCCAGTACGCGCCCCACGGTCCCATCGACGTTCAGGCGCTCGACTGCGATTTCCTGGTCGTCTCGGCCTACAAGTTCTTCGGCCCGCATATGGGCGTGCTGTATGGAAAGCACGAGCACCTCGACCGGCTGCGCGCCTACAAGGTCCGCCCGGCGCCGGACGATCCGCCGGGCAAGTTCGAGACGGGAACGGGGAACTTCGAGGGCATGGCCGGGGTGCTGGGCGCGCTGGAGTACCTGACCTGGGTAGGATCCACGTTCGGCGCCGAGCATGCCGAACGCTATGCCCACACGTTCAGCGATCGCCGCCTGGCGCTCAAGCAGGCGCTGGCTGCCATTCGCGCCTACGAGATGGAGCTGTCGCGGCGCTTGCTCGACGCGCTCGAGCCCATCCCCGGGCTGCGCATCTGGGGGCTCACCGACCGGCGCGCCGTCGACCGGCGCGTCCCGACCGTCTCATTCACGCTGGAGGGTCGGCACCCGCGCCGGGTGGCCGAGGCACTCGATCAGCACGGCATCAACGTCTGGGATGGCAACTATTACGCACTGGCCGTGACCGAGCGGCTCGGCCTCGAAGCCGCCGGCGGCATGGTGCGCGTCGGACTGACGCACTACAACACCGTTGCCGAGATCGACCGCCTAGGGGAGGCCCTGCGTCAGATTGTGGCGAGCGCCCCGAGCGGCTGACCTCACGGGACGCCGGTTAAAGCACAGGACAGACATCTAGGTGAGGGGGGCACCCAGATGTCTGCCTGCAGCCGATAGTATACCGCAATTCTGTCCGGCAAGGGAGGGGGGCCCGCGGTCCCACCGGCCCTGCGCCCCTTCGCCGCCGGCCGCGCAGTCCGTGCTCGCGCCTGGGCGTGCGCCCATACAGATATGCGCCTCCCCGCGCGGCGGCGGCCGGCCTGCGCTCGGTGTTCCCGCTACAATAAGCCCAGACCGGATCCACCGCGGAGGCATCCCCATGGTGAACAGGCTCAGCCGGCGCACCAAGCTGATGTACGGCGCCGGCGACTTTGGCTTCGCCATGACCGACAACATGGTCGCCTTGCTCGTGGCCGTCTTCCTCACCGACGTCGTCGGCCTGCAGCCCTACCTGGCCGCGGCGGCGGTCTTCGTCGGCCGGTCGTGGGACTACATCAATGACCCGATCTTCGGCCACCTGAGCGACCGGGTGCGCACGCGCTGGGGCCGGCGGCGTCCCTTCCTCCTCCTGGGCGTGATCCCCTACGCGTTGACCTTCGCCCTGCTCTGGTGGCGGCCGCCGATCGCCTCCGAGATCGGCCTGGTGATCTACTACGCCGTCGCCTACGCCTTGTACGACTCGGCGGTGACGATGGCGATGATGCCCTACTACGCCCTGACCCCCGAGCTGACCGATGACTACGACGAGCGCACGTCGCTGACGTCCTACCGCATGGTCTTCTCCATCCTGGGAACCTTCACGGCCTTCGTCCTGCCCCTGGCGCTGATCGGCAGCATGCGTCCGGAGAACCTGCCGCGCATCACTTCCGTGGCGCTCCTGATCGGGGTCATGGGCGCGCTGCCTCTGTTGATCACCTTCTTCGGCACCCGCGAGCGGCCGGAGACGCAGACGCAGGACAGACCGTCCCTGCGGGAATCGCTGCAGGCGGCGCGCGGCAACCGGCCGTTCCTGATAACCATGGGCCTGTTCTTGTTCACCTTCACCGGGCTTGAGATCATCGCCTCGCTGATGATCTACTTCCTGAAGTACCGCATGAATCTGGAGGAGCAGTCTGACCTGGTCTTCGCCCTCATGTTTCTGGTGGCGCTGCTTTCGTTCCCGTTCTGGAACTGGGTCTCGAGGCGCTGGGACAAGCGCCGGGCCTACATCCTGGGCATGTTCTACATGGCCGTCGTGATGCTGCTGACGGTCCTCATCCGGCCGGCCTGGGGGCTGCCGGCCGTGCTGGTGGCGGCCGGCCTGGTGGGCATCGGCTTCGGCTGCATTCAGGTGCTGCCCTGGGCGATCATTCCGGATGCCGTCGAGTACGACGAGCTCGCCAGCGGCAAACGCCACGAGGGCATCTTCTACAGCCTGGTGACGCTGTTCCGCAAGGTGTCCGTCTCGCTTACCATCCCGTTGACGCTGGTGGTCCTCGGCTGGACCGGCTACGTCGCCAATGCGGAGAGTCAGCCCGCCTCGGCCATGCTGGGAATCGTGCTCCTCGTCGGCGTGCTGCCCGGGGTGCTCTTCCTGCTCGGCGCACTTTTCGCCCGCAGGCTGCCGATCACGCGTCAGGATTTCGCCCGCGTGCGCGCCGAACTGGCACGCCGGCGGGCCGGGGCCGCTGCGGGAGACCAGGCAGCCTGATGACGCTGCGCACGGCCTTCAACTCGTTGCGTTGGTTCCTGCCCGCCGCAGGCCTGGCTCTCATAGCCTTCGCCTGCAGCGGCAGGCTCGGTTGGGCAGGGCTGGCGGCGTGGATCCTCGGCGGCGCCCTGCTGGGGCTCGGGCTGCTGTTGCTGTGGTGGACCGTGCGCCCCAACGGCTCGCAGGTCCATCCCGGACTGATCCTGGAGAGCTGGGAAGTCGTCGCCGACGGCCTGCACAACTCCAATACCGACCTGATCCGCTGGGAGGGCCATTTCTACCTGGTGCATGCCGCAGCCCCCTCTCACTTCGGTAGCACGCGCTGTCATCTGAATCTCCTGCGCTCGGCTGATGGACACCGTTGGGATCGGCTGGCGACATTCTCCTCGCCCGATGAAGACATCCGCGATCCGAAGCTGGCCGTGATCGGCGGCCGGCTGTTCCTGTACGCGCTGGTCAATCGTTCATTCGACCCCGAGCCGTACACGACCGTCTTCTCCTGGTCGGAAGACCACGGTCGAGCGTGGACCCCACTGCAGAGGCTGGCGCACGAGGGCTGGCTGTTCTGGAAACCGAAGACGCGCGACGGCCGGCGCTGGTACGCTGCGGCCTACTGGCACGAGCACGGCAGGTCGGCTCTGTTCGAAACCGAAGACGGCATTGACTGGCAGCGCGTTGCCCCCATTTTCGAGGGCGGCCGGCGCAATGACGAGACCGACATCGAGTTCCTGACCGACGGCAGCTTGCTGGCGGTGGCACGTTTGGAAGGCTACTTCCGCGAGTGGGGCTTGGGCATGTTCTTCGGCGATCCCACCGGCGCCACGCTGATCGCCTCGGCCTTGCCGCCGTACGAGAGCTTCGAACCTCTGACCTTCTCCCGGCTGACGCGCCTGGACGGGCCGGCGCTGTTCTCACACGGCGGGCGCCTTTTCGCCGTGGGGCGCCGCCAACCCAACCTCCGGCAGCCTTTCGCCCGCCAGGGCAGCCTCTTCGCCTGCAAGCGGACGTCCTTGTTCGAGGTCGGGCCGTCGCGTCTGACCTGGCTGTCGGACCTGCCCAGCGCCGGCGACACCGCCTACGCCGGCGTCGCCGAAGCTGCCGGCAGCCTGTACATCTCGTACTACACCAACTCGATCGATCGGGACGTTCCCTGGGTTGTGGGGATGTTCAACGCGACCAGCATCCGCATGGCCCGGATGGACCTGAAGGCCGTGATCGCCCGGGCAGACGACTGCGCCCAAGAGGAGTCGCCCGACCAACCCCACGGCCTTCCGCGCGCCTGACCCGAGCCCGAGGAGGCCGCATGGCATCGCCGATCCATCCTCCCGAGGAACTGCAGTCCTTGCGCCGCTTCACGGTACCAACCCTGGCCAATGCCATCGAGACGTTCGGCGTGGTGCCTCGCGACGCCGGCTACTGCGACGCCAGCTTGCGCTGCCACTACCCCGAGATGCCGCTGATGCTCGCCTACGCGGTCACCGCACGCGTAGCTACGGCCCGGCCTCGCCGCGGGGTGCCCGAGCCAGACTACTGGCGCTTCGTCGCCGCCCAGCCCGGACCCAAGGTGGCTGTCGTACAGGACATTGATCGCCCGCCGCGCGGCGCGATGTGGGGAGAATGGAACGCCAATGTCCACCGCGCCCTCGGCTGCGTCGGGATGGTCACGGACGGTGCGGCGCGCGATCTCGACGGGGTGCGCAAGCTCGGCTTCCACTACTTTTCCACGCACATCCTGCCGTCGCACGCGCACGGGGTGTTCATCGACTTTGGCGGCGCGGTCGAGGTGGCGGGCCTCTCGATCCGTACGGGCGACCTGCTGGCCGGCGACCAACACGGCGTAATCCGCATACCGGCCGAGATCCCGCTGAGGCAGCTGGCGGCCGTCGCCGCGGAGATCGATCGACTCGAGGCGGAGGTCTTCGCGCTCTGCCAGTCGCCCGACTTCCGCCTCGACCGGCTGGTGGCGCTGGACGCCTCGCTCGCCGCCCGCTGGCCGAAGCCCGCCGTCCCTCACACAGGAGCTGGATGACGATGGAGCCGCGACGCGAACACGACATGCTCGGCGAGCGCGAGGTCCCCGGCGACCGCTACTTCGGCATCCAGACCCTGCGCGCCATCGAGAACTTCGACATCACCGGCATCCCGATCTCCCGTTACCCGCGCCTGATCCGCTCCCTGGCCTACATCAAGAAGGCCGCCGCCCTGACCAACGCCGAACTCGGCCTGCTGGACCGTCAGCTGGCTGAGACCATCGCCCGCGCCTGCGACGAGCTGCTGGACGGGAAGCTGCTCGAGGAATTTGTCGTCGATGTGATCCAGGGCGGGGCCGGGACCTCGGTCAACATGAACGCCAACGAGGTGATCGCCAACCGGGCGCTGGAGCTGCTCGGGCACGAGAAGGGGCGCTATGACCTCGTCCACCCGCTCAACCATGTCAACATGTCCCAATCCACCAACGACGTCTACCCGACCGCCCTGCGCCTGACCCTCAGCCAGAAGCTCGACGGACTTCTACAGGAGATGTCCCATCTGCGGGATGCGCTGGCCCACAAGGCGGATGAGTTTGTCGACGTGATCAAGATGGGCCGCACCCAACTGCAGGACGCCGTCCCGATGACCCTCGGCCAGGAGTTCGGCGCCTGGGCCGTCATGATCACCGAGGACATCCAGCGGGTGAGGGAAGCGCAGTCGCTCATCCGCGAGATCAACATGGGCGCCACCGCCATCGGCACCGGACTGAACGCCCATCCGGACTATGCCCGCCTGGTGACCGAGAGACTGCGCGCCCTAACCGGGATCCCGCTCGTGGGCTCCGAGAATCTCGTGGAGGCCACTCAGGACGCCGGGGCCTACGTGCAGCTCTCGGGCGTTCTGAAACGGGTCGCCACGAAGCTCTCCAAGATCTGCAACGACCTGCGGCTGCTCTCTTCCGGGCCGCGCGCCGGCCTGCACGAGATCAACCTGCCTGCCATGGCACCCGGCTCGTCGATCATGCCCGGCAAAGTGAACCCGATCATCCCGGAAGTGGTCAACCAGGTCGCTTTCGAGGTGATCGGCAACGACATCACCGTCACCCTGGCGGCGGAGGCCGGCCAGCTGGAGTTGAACGTGATGGAGCCGGTCATCGCCTACAGCCTGTTCACCTCGCTGGACATGCTCGGGCGCGCCTGCCGCACGCTGGCGGACCGCTGCGTGTCCGGGATCACCGCCAATCGGGATGAATGCCGCGCGATGGTCGAGCGCAGCATCGGGCTGGTAACCGCCCTCAACCCGTACCTCGGCTATGAAGCCTCCACCCAGCTGGCGGCTGAGGCGTTGACAAGCGGACGGTCGGTCTATGAAATCGTGCTGGAGAAGGGCTACCTGACGCGGGCTGAGCTGGACGACATCCTGTCCCCCGAAAACATGACTCGGCCGAGGCATCCGCGAGTGGACACGGCCTCGGCCGGGGTGATCGAGTAAAGGTCTCCCCGCCCCTCCTCAATAGGAGGAAGCAGCGCCTCCGCTCAGCAGCCTGCTCATGCCGCTTGTCCCAGGCGAGCGTGCTTCTCCGCGTGCATCGCCAGGACCCGTGCCTGGACCTCCTCGAGGTACTTCCCGCGCAGTGGATACCAGGTCAGCAGGACGGCGCCCAGGATCATGGCCAGGCCCGGGATCAGGCCGATCAGGACTTTGATGCCGAATAGGGCGCTGGCCGGCTGATCGAGGAAGATCTGCCCCTGATTGGCCTCTCGTGTGACGAAGGCCGTGCTCTCCAGGACGAAGGGGATGAGGGCATAGGCCACCGATTGCGCCGGCTTGGTGATCAGGGCATTGACGCCGAAGAAGGCGCCCTCGCGCCGGACGCCCGAGCGCAGCTCATCCTCATCCGCCACCTGGGCGAAGAGCACATTGGTGAGGGTCTGCGGCCCCGAGAGGCCGAACCCGGCCAGCATCAAGCAGGGCAGGATCAACGAGGCGGGCACGAACGGGATCAGCACCAGCCCGACTCCGGCGATTAGCAGCAGGAGCCGTTGGGCGCCGGCCACGCCCAGGCGCCGCCGGATCAGGGTCGTGATCGGCACGCCGATGATGAGCGGGACGAAGACGCACACCAGCACGATCATGGTGTTCATCTGCAGGACGTAGTCCGCCAGGTAGAAGAGCATCCCCACCACCAGCGCCTGCATCAGGATCGACATGAAGTTCTGGGCTACCAGGACCAGGAACGACCGGCTGGTGAAAGTGAAGCGCAGCGCCGATCCTAACGCGATCGGCTTATCCACCTTGGTGAACTCGGGCCGCTCTTTCACCCTCAGAGTCGTGGCGATGATGAAGATGGCGCTCATCACGCCCACCACAACCATCGAGATCTGCAGGGGCAGGAAGGACGGCGAGGCGCCGACTTTGGGGCGGAAGAAGTCGGGGATCAGGAAGCCCAGGATCATGCCCAACAACCCGAACAAGGAGGCGGAGATCTGCAGGCTGTTCCGCTCGGCGTCCGACTCGGTCACTTCCGGCAGCAAGGCCGAGTAGACCAGCCCGATGATGGTGTAGCAGGTGTCGTACAGGAGCATCGAGACGAGCATCCAGATGAAGAGCGTCGTGTCCCCGGCGCCGGTGGGCGCCAGCCACACCAGAATGAAGGTCAAGGCCAGAAAGGGCGCCGTGAAGCGCATGTAGGGGATGCGCCGGCCGCGCTTGGTGCGGGTGCTGTCGGTGATGTAGCCGAACAGCGGATCGTTGATCGCGTTCCAGACCGCGTAGATCCCAGAGGCCAGGGCGATCCAACGCGCCGAGAGACCCAGGTAGTCCTGATAGAAGATGGGCAGCAGCGCCCCGAAGATGCCTGATATCAACGAGGTCCCCAGCGCGGCAATACCCCACACGAACTTGTATCCCGACGTGAGCTTCACCGGCGTCTGCGGAATGGACTGGCTGGTCATGTTGGCCTCCTTTGTGTTCAGGATCCCATCACGGCCTGGATGGCACGATAGCCGATCACGTTCAGCCCGAGGCGATGGATGTGGGCGCGCAGCTCTTCCATCAGGAAGGTCCGAAAGTCGGCCACGCGGCAGGCCCAGTCCGAGGTGATGGCTCGCAGCTCGGGCGTGTCCTTGGCGGCATGGATGATGAAATGCGTAATCCCGGGGCCCAGGCCGTCGAAGGCCCGCCGCGCCTGCTCCAGACGCGAGTCCGGGTCGGCGTCCAGCCGCAAGCCGCCGATCCCATCCAGCAGCGGGACGCCCATCTCCTCCAGGGAGCGCACCATCTGGGCAGCCAGCTGGATGGCGGGCTCGTCCAGCGCCGGGCCCTTCTGCTCGTTGGTCAACCTGCGCCAACCCTCCTCGTCCAGCCGCAGCATCATGGGGGGGACCTTGTACTTCAGGGCCAGCTGGATGTAGCTCTGCATGAACTTCATGTGGGCGACCGTGCCCATGTGCGTATCCGCATGCGTGGGGGCGATGCCGGCCGCCAGCGCGCGCTGGATCTGGGCCTCCAGCTCTCGCGCCGCCGCGTCAGGGTCGGCCTGCGCCTGCGTCTGCGCCGAGGCGCGATGGAAGTAACCCTGATCGTCCATCAGACCGCTCTCGGGAGCGCGAGTGGAGACTGGCCCCCAGCGGTACGTCTTCCACTCGGCGTTCAGCGTCAGGTGCACCCCCAGGTCCGCCTGCGGATGCGTCCGGGCGAACTCGGCCGCCGCCAGGAACCAGGGGCAAGGCACCATGATCGCGCCGGACGAGACCAACCCGAATGCGAACAGATCGGCGAACGCCTCGACGCCGGCCTGGCACATCCCAATGTCGTCCACATGAATGATGACGGCGCGATCGGTATCCGCCAATCCCAGCTTCTTCAGGACGGGGTTCGGATCCATCGACTGTCCTCCTGCACCAGGCCGCTGCGTTGATGATATCCAAAGCCGGCGGAGCGGCAATCGCCCGCCCGATCGTCAGCGCTCGCCGTCGGGCCGCGTTGGCTCTCGGGAAACCGGTGTGCGGCGCCGGCCAAGAACGGCCGCCGCCATCGCGCTCCAACCCTGCAGTCTCCCGCCAACGGGGTACGCCGGCGAGAAGTACTCGACCGGTGTGAGCCAGCCTCGCTCCAGGCTGTACTCCCACCACCGACTGAGAACGTAGCGCCAGTCCGGATCCTCGTCTCGGGCAAGCACTTCGGCATAGACCGCGTCCCAGTAGGGCCAATCGGCGCCGTTGTGATAGCGGTAAGGCTGCGCCGAGATGGAGAACAGGTCTTCCCGCCGGCGGTACGGCGGGTAGACGCACATCACGCCCCAGTCACCGTATGGCTGGTTGGTGTTGGTTCGCGTCTGCAGTTGCCGGGCCGCCTCCAGCACGCGCCGCGCGCGAGTCGGTTCGACCAGGCCGTAGTACAGCGCCAGCAGCGTGTCGATGGAGAAGTGTGATTCCGTGAAGCCTGGACGGGTGTAGTTGATATAGTATCCAAGTTCCTCGTCCCACAGTCGGTCATGCAGGGCCTGTTGAGCGGCCGCGGCCAGCATGCGGAAGTGCTCGGCGCTGGGCGACTCGCCCAGTAATGCCGCCAGCCCCGCTCCGGCCCGCAGCCCGGCTGCGTAGAGGGCCTGGTCGTAGGTGACCCATGTGCTGCGGCGGACATTGTCGGCCCAGTCATTGGCCTGATAGGGTTTCTCGATCACGCCATCCCCATCCCGATCACGGGTGGTGAGGTAGATCAGCGCCTGCCGGGCAGCCTGCCACATCGTGCGAGCGCCGCCTTCGATCTCAGCCTGCAGGAGGCTCGTGTCCTGGCTGGTCTGGACGTACTCATGCAGCAGCAGGACGAAATACGCCGGGGCGTCGTAGTGATCGGGCAGCCAGTCCAGGCCGGCCATCGGCCGGCCCCAGGCGCGCAGCAGGTGTGGCGCCAGAACGCCGCTGGGGCACGCCCCGTCGGGGCCGATGCCGCGCGCCACCGACAGCAGGTGCCGGCGGACCAGGTCAGGCCGCGGGCCCAGAAGCGCCTGCGCCGTCCAATAGCCGTCACGGAAGTACAGGCGAGGCGGGTAGGCGTAATCCGGCCCGGCCAGCAGCCCGCTGAAGCCGTCCGGCAGCACCTTGAACATGGACACCGCCGCGTTCAGCCCGCCGACGGCCAGGGACTGCAACAGAGGCTCCTCCAGCGGCAGGCAGGCGCGCAGCCAATCTGCATAGCTGACGGCATCGCGCAGAGCCTCTTCCGAACGGGCCAGCGACGCGCACAACGCGTGCTCGTCTCCCTGCACCAGGGTCCAGTCGAGAAGGTAGGATTCGCCCGGAGGGACGGCCATCTCGAAGCGGGCCCGCGCCCGCAAGTCGGCAATCGTCAGGACGGCTGGTCTCCGGCTGGCGCCCCACGTCCAGCGCCGTGCCCCCTGCACCGCCACGCCTCCGCTCTCGGCCGGCGCAACCGCCTGGGCCGAATCCGGCTGGATGACCTTGGCCCAGCCGCGCCCCCACAGGCGCTGCAAGCCGGGAAGTCGCGGCAAGTTCCGTGCGACGATCGACTGCGCCCGCGCCCATCGGCCGGCCGGCAGACCGAAGCGGAGATCCAGGGTCAGCGCGCAGCGCTGCACCTCCGAGGAGGTGTTTTCCAAAGTCAGGCGTTGGTAGGCGGCCTCCGTGGACTCATCCAGGAAGGAGGTCAGCCCCACGTGCAAGCCAGGCGTGGAGGCGCGCAGCTGCCACAGGCGGCCGATAGCCCGGCCCTCTCCGAACTCGATCGGCTGACCCCCCGCCTCCAGGCTGAGCCGCCAGCGGCCGGGATCGAAGCCTGCCACGGACAGCAGGCGTGTCATGTCGCCGCGGCCATTGAACGCGGCGAACACAGCCTGGTTGCCCATGTCGAAGCGAGTGGCTTCGTCCGGCGATACAGCCAGCAGACTGCCGTCCGCCAGCGGCTCGACACGCATCAGCTCCTCCAATCAACCAGCAGTCGGGAAAGCGCTTCGCCCTCGCGCGCCAGTTCCACGCCTGTCTCGCCGTGGCGGCGCGCCGCCAACACCCGGCGCAAACGCTCATGCACTTGTGCGTCGAGCCTGTAGCGCGACGCCACCCACAGCGCTCCGCCCAACAGCGCCAGCGGCACGAGGACGAACAGCAGGCGCAGCGAAAGCAGGAACTGCGCGGTCTGCGGCTGCTCGACCAATCGAGTGACCCCGCCGGTCACCTCTGCGGCGGGCGGCGCGTAGCCGGTCAGGGACAGCAGGTTGCCGACCAGGAAGAGCGAGAAGGCCGAGCTGAGCTTGCGCATGAACCCGGTCAGCGCCGAGTAGGTGCCCTCCTGCCGCCTGCCGGAACGCAGCTCTCCCAGGTCGGGCATGTCGGGGAAGATGGCGTAGATCATCACGATCACCCCGCCGGTGCCCAGGCCTACCGCGGCGGCGAACAGATACGGGACGAAGCCCGGCGACTCGGGCGTCATCCACACACTCGACAACATCACCAGCATCCAGATCGCGGCGCCGATCATGTAGCCGGTGCGCTTGCTGGTCCGCTTGCTCAGGGCCACATACACGGGCAGGCTGACGACCTGGGCGACGAGGAGTGTACCGTTGACGAACTGAATATCGTCGGGGCGCAGCATGTAGTTCTTCAGGAAGTAGACGACCACACTCTGCAGCACGTCCATGGCGACGAAGGCCAGCAGGTACATGAACAGCACGTATACGTAACTGCGGATCTTGAAGGGCTCGATGAAACCCTCCCGCCAGTCGAAGCGCGTCGGCGGCTGCTGGAACTCCCGGCGTTCGCGTACCGCGAAAAGCGTGGCGATGAACGGCAAGGCGAAGAAGAGGCCGAAGAACAGGCCCATGGCGATGTAGCCGTCGCGGATATCCGGGAATCGGCCGACGATCTCCAGCGGCAGCACCGCCGCCACGACCGAGGCAACCGTAGAGAAGAAGATGCGGAATGAGGATACCGACGCCCGCTCATGGTAGTCCAGCGTCAATTCGGGCACGGCCGCGTTGTAAGAAAGCATGACGATGCTCACTACCGTCGAGTAGAAGAGGTACGTCAACAGCACGAAAGCGAAGCGTCCGAGCTCGCTCTCGGCGGTGGCCGGGTACCACAGCAGGAAGAAGGACAGCAGCACCAGGGGAATCCCGGCCAGCAGGTAGGGCTTGCGCCGCCCCCAGCGCGTACGGGTCCGATCGGTGAGCAAGCCCTCCAGGGGATCGGTGATGGCGTCGTAGATCTTGCTGATCAAGATCACGGTGCCGGCCAGGCCGGGATGCAGCCGGATGACGTCGGTCAGGAAGACCAGGTAG
>DAIRVC010000019.1:13542-25175 GCA_036803025.1 Anaerolineales bacterium | reverse complement strand
GTAGTCTGAGGCGCCGAGTGTCTCGGCCGCGTCGAAGAAGGCCGTCAGTTCAGGCGCCTCGCGCCAGGCCTGCTTGTTCTCGAGCATGGCCGCGAGCCCGGCGAACTGCTCCGCCGAGAGCCCTTCCTGCTGCACTTGGCTGGCCCAGGCGGCGGCGGTGGTCTTGTCCCTGCGGTCGATCGCGCGCAGCAGACCTGGGCGCCGATCGGCAGGAATGCCCAGGGCTTCGAGCTGAGAGTCCACCAGGCGGCGGTTGTTGACCAGGATGCGGATGCGGTCAGGGCCAAGGCCGACGGCCCGGAACAACGCCGCCGCGACGCTGGCGATCTCCGCGTCGGCCTGCGCGTTCTCGGGGCCCAACAGGTCGATGTTCCATTGGTAGAACTCACGGGCGCGTCCCTTCTGCGGCCGTTCGTAGCGCCAGAAGGGGCCGAAGGACCACCAGCGAATGGGGCGCGGCAAAGTACTGCTGCGGGCGGCGATCATACGCGCCAGCGAGAGCGTCAGCTCAGGCCGCAGTGTGATCATCTCTCCGCCGCGATCCGGGAAGACGAAGGACTGCTCCTTGACCAGCTCTTCGCCGGACTTGGCCGCGTAGAGTTCGAGCCGCTCGAGAAAGGGCCCATCGAATTCCTGGTAGCCGTAGCTTTCTGAGACGCGGCGGATGCGTTCGTACATCCAGCGCCTGAGGGCCAGGTCTTCCGGATAGAAATCGCGAGCGCCCTTTACGGCTTGTATGGCTGGCATGGTCGGACTCCGCTGACAAAAGACAACGGCGTGGCCCCTGTACCACGCCGTCCTTTGCAGATCGGGCTGGTCTCAGGTGCAGCTATGCGCCTGTGGCCCGGTGCAAGGCGAGGGCCCGGGCGGGAGCGCGTGAATGATGGCCAGGGGATAAGGTCATGGCGCAGAGTATAGCACAGCGCCGTTCGGCCGACCGGCGCGGGCGCGGCATCAGCGGGCGCCAGAGAGGATTTCGACCCCAATGCCGAAGCTCCGGCCGGCCAACGACCCGGCCAGTGTGGAGATGCGCGTTTCAATGTCGATCGCGGCCAGGGACTGCGCCAGCCCCGCCACTTCCTCGAGCGAATCGGCGGCGGCAATCCTCTGCGCCAGGTCTCGCGCCGACTCTACATCGTCGGCCAAGGTCTCGGCCAACTGGATGGCAGACGCATCGGAAACAGGGTCCATCAAGCGGAGCAACAGGCGAAGATAGGGAGCCAGGCCGAAATCATCGCCCGGGTTCTGGACCAGCCCGTCGGAGTTCCAGTCGCCGAAGATCTCGCCGCGGCTGCCTTCAACGATGTTGATGAGGTGCTCCGCGTGGGCTTGAGCCTGGGGAAGCTGGCCGGAAGCGCGACATGAGCGCCGGGTCATCGGACAAGTGGGCATGCAGGATCTTGACCGCAACGGGCCTATCGAGGGTCAGGTGCCTGCCCAGGTAGACCTCGGCCATACCGCCGCGCCCGATCAGGCGCTCAAGCTTCACCTTCGACAACGTCCGACCGATCCACTCTGCCATCTTGCGTTCTCCAGAGACCTATCCGCAGGACGACTCACATCCCCCGTCAGCCGCCCTCTGATTCCTCAACACCAATCCCCTCGGGCAACCCCCTAAGACCCTGCATGCCCGGCCGCGGCCTTTGTGGGCCCCTCCTTCCGCTACAGTGAAGCGGCGCGCGCGGGGGCGCTCTTATTCCCAGTGCCCGGATCGCCGGACCGCGCGAAGCGGCAAGCGTTCTCAAGCATCCTTGGGCGCGTCCGTCGTTGCGACCGGTTGAAGCCGACCTTGCGCCAGTCTGCCATACAGCCACAGAGCGGAAAGGGTCATAAAAAGGGACGGAATCTGCCAGAGGCGGGTTCCATAGGGCCCGAGCAGGCTGTCGCCTCGGAAGCCCTCGATCGTCATGGCAGCCAGTGACGCACCTGCCAGCCAGAGCAGGAAGGTCTGGCCGGGAACAGGGTCGGCGCGGCGGCGGATCAGCGCGAACAGGATCAGGCCGGCCAGGGCTTCGTAGACCTGCGTCGGGTGGCGGCGCGCGCCCCACAGGGTGATCGCGCAAGGCAGATCGGTCTGGGCGCCGAAGGCCGCGCCGCCGGCCAGATGGGACAATCCGAGGAAGACACTGAACGCGGCCAACCCGGGGGTGAGGGCGTCCAGGAAATCGGGCAGAGGCATGCGCCGGCGCCGCATGAGGACCAGCGCTGCAGCGGCCCCGCCGACCAGGCCGCTCCACACATCCAGCGCCGAGGGGTTCAATGCAAGGGCGTCGAGCGGGCGCGAGGCGTACGCGGACAGGTTCTGTAGGACGTAGCCGAAGCGGGCGCTGAGCAGGCCGACGAGAAGCGAGAGGCCCGTGACCGCGGTGAGCGCCTCCGCCGGCAGCCCCCTTCGCCGAGCGGCGGGCTCGGATTGGCTCAAGCCGACCCAGATGCCGAGAATCACCAGGAGGCCCGGCAGTTGGAGCGCCAGCCCGCCAATCCGGAGAACGGGAAGCATCAGTGCGCCTCCGACAGCAGGTCATCGACCTGGGAGGCGAGCATGGCAGCGCTGACGGGTCCGCCGAAGATCACACTGCGGATGATGCCGTCTCGATCGATGACGAACGTGCTCGGGAGTGATCGCAGCAGGTATGCGCGGGAGGCTTGGCCAAGCTCGTCATACACGATCGGAAAGGTGATGCCCAGCTCGTCGAGCAAGGCCTCGGCCGCAAGGTGGTCGTCCTGATTGGTGGCGTTGACCCCGACAACAACCAGCCCTCGGGACCGGTATTCGTCGTGAAGCGCCTGCAGGGCGGGCAGCTCGGCGCGGCAAGGTGGGCACCAGGAAGCCCACAGATTGACGACAACGACCGCGCCCTGCTGCTGGGAGAGGGTGAAATCAGTTGCGTCGCGCGACGGAAGGCTGAAATCAGGAGCAGGGAAACCCTGGTGCGGGTTGGGAGGCAGGGGAAGCCCGGCAGCGTCGGGTCTGGCGCTGACCCAAATCCACAGCAGACCGGCGACGGCAATTGCCCCCGTGGCCGCTGCCCAGGCATGGGCACGGCGCGCGAACCGGGCGATCACGCTGCTCCTCCTTGGCAAAGCGGGTCGAGTATAGCACGCCGTGAGGCCCATCTCGATTCGGCCCCATGGTATCCTAGGAACCGGCCGGGTCTGCTCGCCCGGGCGAGGCGGCGTTTGATCTTCCTCCCGATCGTATTGCTGCTTCTCGGTTCTGCCATCGTCTGGGTGGCACGCGGCCGTCATGAGCGCGTGCTCTGGGGGACCGTCGTTGGCGTGTCATTGGCAGTCTGGCTCCTGCTGCTGGCGTTGCAGGCGGGCGGCCTCAGGGAGCTCTCCATCCCCTTCTGGCCGTCGGCCGGCGGCGCTTCGGCGCGGCTGCTGTTCGCGCTGGATACTCCGGGTTGGAATTACACCTATCTCTGCGCAACGCTGCTGCTTGCGATTGGGCTGACGGGCGTCGTGCGAACCGGGGCCGGGACTGCCGGCCCGCGGTCCCTGATGCTGGCGTTCGCCGCGCTGGCGATGCTCTCCATGCTGGCCTCCAACCTGCTGGCTGTCGCGCTCACGTGGGCGATGATGGACGCGGCGTTCTTCGCCTTGGGCCTGCGATCGGCGGTCGAATCCGACACGATCCCGGATCTCGTGACCCGGCTGCTCCTGGACGCGCTGGGTGTCCTGCTGGTTGCCGCAGCTGCCGTGGCCGGCTGGAGCAGCGGGGTGGACGGCGGGCTGTTGAGCGGGTCGACTCCGCCGTCGGCCATCGTACTCCTGGCGTTGGCCGGGCTCTTGCGCCTCGGCTTGCTTCCGCCGCATTTTTCTCTGCCTGCCCTGATCGGCGTACGCCGCGGAGTCGGAACGCTGCTGCGCTTCCTGCCGGCTGCGACGGTTCTATGCGCATTGTCACGCGCCATGCGCGGCGGAGTCCCGCCCGAGGCGCAGCCTTGGCTCTGGGCGGCCGGCGCGCTGGGAATCGCCGTCGGCGGCGTGCAGTGGGTAACCGCGGTGGACCTGATCGAGGGCCGGCGGTTCTTCGTGGTGGCCGCGTGCAGCACAGGGGTCCTCGCTGCGGCCGTGGCGCCACAGTCGGCGGAGGCCGTCCTGGTGGCGGCCGGCGCGGCGCTGTTGTTGGGAGGCGCCATCCTGTCGATCACCGATCTTCACCACGCGCGGCAGCGGGTCTGGCCGGCAGCGGCGGCTTTGATGTTGGCCGGCTTGCCGATCACTCCGCAGGGAAGCGCCATCTCGCTTGTCGCACCTCGCGCGGCCGAGGGCGAATTCATCGGGGTTGCGCTCATCGTGGCGGGTATGGCAGTCTGCGCATTTGGGATGCTGCGCGTGGCTGTGAGGGCGGTCTCGCCTTGGCCGGCAGCGGAAGGCATGGCGCGCTTGTCGTTCAATCTGGGGATTGCGCTGCCGGTGGTCGTTGGCGTGGGAATCGGGCTGTCGCTGAACCGGACGGTCTCACCGGCGGGCCTGGCCGGGTTTGCGGCGGCGAGCGCTGGCGCGGTGGGCCTGTTGTGGGTCTGGCGGCGCGTGCCGGGCCGGCGACTGGATCGAGCGCGGCGGGTGGCCGGCATGCTGGATCCGGCGCCGGCCTACCGGGCCCTGGGCACGGCGGCCGGTGCCGTGGGCGGAGTCATCCGCGCCGTGACGAATGTCCTCGAAGGGCAGGGCGCCATGCTTTGGACCATCGTCGTCGTGTTGCTGGTCTGGCTGGCAGCGCGATGAAGCGCCTGGGACCGAGCGGGGAGTTGGCGTGGGCATGATCGTTGCCGTCGTTGCGACCGCCGCCGCCGGCCTGTCGATTGTCCTGGCCGAGCGGCGCGTGCGCCTCGTGATCCTGGCCGTCCAATACGTGTGCGTAGGGCTCCTGGTGGCTGCGGCGCTCCCGCCGGCAGTGGCGGCGGCGAAGTCGCTGGCGGGACTGACGGCGACGACAATCCTGTGGACGGCAGTCCTCCTGCCGTCGGGAGGGGCGGCGCCGCACAGCCGACTGCAACCTGAGCGTCTGCATCCCATGCATTGGGTGGCGGTCGGGCTTGTTGGTGCGGCGACGCTTGCGACCGGCAGTCAGTCGTGGATGGGCGGGACCGGTATCACCAGCGAGGCCGCCCTGGCCGCAGCGACGTTGATGGGGCTCGGCTTGCTGCACATCGGAGTGGCCCAGGGCGCGCTGCGGGTGGGCATTGGCCTGATGACGACGCTCTCGGGCTTCGAGATCGCCTACAGTTTCGTCGAGCCGTCACTGGCGGTGACCGCCCTGCTGGGGGCAGTGCATCTGGGGATCGCCTTGGTCGTCAGCTACCTGGTTCGCGTGTTGCCGCTGGAAGACGATCGGGCCCGGGAGGGGTCTGAGTGAGCGGCCCGGGGATCGTCGTGATCGGTTCCGTGCTTCTGGCGGCAGGAGCGGCGTTAGTGCGCGAGCGCCCGGCAGTCTCCGGCCTGTTGGCGGCGCTCGGCGCGGCTGCATTGGGCGCCTTCGCGGTCCTGGTCCCCCTGGACGAGGCGAGGCAAGTGGCCGGCCTCTCACTCAAGGTCAACGGGACCTGGTCGATCCTGGGTCGTGCGCTGGTGCTCGACGCAAGCAATCGGTCGGCAGTCGGGTTCCTCTATTCTGTCGGTGGATTCCTGTTCGCGGCCGGAGGCGTGGCCCGTCCGGGACGCTACTTCTTCGCCGTGGGCGTTCTGGGATTGGCGACAGTGGCGGCGTCGCTCATGATCCGGCCGTTCTTGTATGCCGCCATACTGGTCGAGATGACGGCCATGGGTTGTGTGTGGCTCCTGGCCAGGCGTAATCGCGAATCGCACTCTGCGGCCCTGCGTCTGCTGGTGTTGATCACGCTGGGAATGATGGCGATCCTGCTGGCCGGGTGGATGGTCGAGTCGGCCGGCGTCGCCACAGGTGCGCCTGAGGTGGCCGGGCGGGCGGCATTGCTGCTGGGATTGGGATTCGCCATTCTGATGGCGCTGCCGCCCTTCCACCACTGGCTCCCGCAGGCGGCGCAAGGGAGCCATCCGTATGCAGTCACCCTCGTGTACGCGCTTCTCCAGAGCGCGGGCCTATTCTTCATGCTGCGGTTCCTGGACAACTATCAATGGCTGCGCGAGAGCCGTGTGCTCTTCCAGGGCATCCGCTGGGCAGGCATCGTAGCGCTGCTCCTTGGCGGGACATGGGGTTTAGTGCAGGCCTCCTTCTCGCGCTTCGTGGCCTATGTCTTGATCGCCGACGTAGGGGCCAGCCTGCTGGCCATCAGCACGCAGACAGCCGAGGGCTATCGCATGGCGTTGGCGATGGTCGCTGCCCGAGCCCTCGCCCTGGCGGTTTGGGGATTGGGGTCGACCGCGCTGCAGACGCGCTTGCCTGAGGCCGGCGCTGATCGCTACAGCGGGGCGGCGCGTCGGGCGCCCCTGCCGACTTTGGTGGTCTTCGTCGGGCTGCTCACGCTGATCGGGTTCCCGGTGACAGCCGGCTTCCCGGCGCGGTGGATCGTCCTGGAACTCCTGTCCGTTGAAGACACCACCTCGGCCTTGATTCTGCTGGGCGCGGCCGGATTCCTGACCATCTCTCTGGCGCGCTGGATGGGAATCTTCTTGGAGGGAGCGGAGCCGCTGCCGCGAACCGAAGCCGACCCATGGCAGCGATTGTTCCTGTGGGGCGGTGTGGTGTTGTGCCTCGGGTTTGGTGTATTCCCCGAGCTGCTCAGCACGCTCCTGCGAGCCGGCTGGGGACTGCCGAACCTCATTCCGTGATCTGTCGACCCGCGGGCGCAGGTGAACCCGCGTGCTATAATGCGCGGCGACCCCCTTTGGGAGGCCCGAGTGATCCCCGATCAGCTTGAGAAGCGCCTGGAGTGGCTGGATGAACAGCGCCGCAAGCTTGCCGACGCGCTGAAGATCTCCGATCAGCGCCTGGCCTCCCTGGATGACGACCTGGCGAAGCTGAGCCGCCAGATGCAGGAGCAGGCTGTCGAGACCTCGCGTCTGAGCGCGCAGGTCATGCGCGTTGGTCAGTTCGATGAGGCCTTGACCAAACACCGCCAGGAAGTCTCCCGACAACTCGAATCCGCCGAAGAGCGCCGCACCGAGAAGGAGAAGCGCCTGGAGGAGATGCGCAAGGCGGATCTGCGCGAGCTGACCAAGCAGGTGCAGGAGCTCAGGAAAGGCGTATCTGAGGTCGACAAGCTGCGCGAGCAGGTCGAGACACGACGCCAGGAGGAGATACGGCTGACGCGCACAGTCGATGAGTTCGGCAAGCGGATCGACGACGAGGTCGTTCGGGCCGAAGACCGGTCGCGCATGCTCCTGTCGCTGGAGGAGAGCCGCAAGCAGGACAGCAAGCGTCTGGCGGAGGTCCAGGCGGAGACGGCCGGGCAGCGGGGGCGGGTCGACACGCTTCGCGGCACGTTGGATACCGTCGAGGACCGATTGCGCAGGCTGGAGGTGCGCGCCTCCGAGTTGGCGGCCGGCGAGGCGGAGAGGCGCGAGGTTCTCTCAGTGTGGATGGACCAGCAGAACCTTCGGCAGGTGGAATTCGAGCGGCTGTGGAAAGATTGGGGAAAGCGGTTTGAGTCGTTCGAAAAGCTGGCCGCCGAGTTGACCGAGCGAACGCATGCGTACGATGAGACCTTTCGGGCGCTCAAGCAGCAGCGTGAAGCGCTTGACGGTTTGATCGAACGTCTCGAACGCCGCATCGGCGAGGTCGGTGAGATGCAGCGGTTGGCCGATGATCGGCTCAAGCAGGAATGGACGACTTTCCAGGGAGAGGACCAGAAGCGCTGGAATACCTACAAGTTGGCGAATGAAGAAGTGTGGCGGGAGCACAACCGGCTGCATGAGAAGATCAGCGTGCAACTGGGAGAGATCGATATGCGCCTGGCCGAGAGTCTGCGCATATTGACGTCACAGGCGCAGACCTCGACCAACGGGCTGGCCGCGATATTGAGCGTCCTGAGCGAGTGGTCGGCTGACGCCGAGCGCCAGCGCAGCCAGTTGCGCCCGGGGACTTGAGCCGAGCGGCGAGCCGGCGGCCTGTTCCCTCCAGAGTGCCTAAAGATGCGCGTTATCGGAACCGCAGGCCACGTCGACCACGGCAAGTCCGCCCTGGTCCAGGCGCTGACGGGCGTCCATCCCGATCGTCTTAAAGAAGAGCAGGAACGCCAGATGACGATCGACCTCGGCTTCGGCTGGCTGCGCTTGCCGGACGGAGAAGAGGTGGGCGTGGTTGACGTCCCCGGTCATCGCGACTTCATCGAGAACATGCTGGCCGGCGTCGGGGGAATCGATGCCGCGCTGCTGGTGGTGGCCGCCGACGAAGGGGTGATGCCGCAGACGCGTGAGCACCTGGCCATCCTGGACCTGCTGGAGGTCGAGCGGGGCGTGGTGGCGCTGACGAAGATCGACCTGGTCGACGACCAGGCCTGGCTCGATCTGGTGCGGGACGAAGTGCTTGGGCTGCTCGCCTCGACCAGCCTGCGACAGGCGCCGGTGGTGGGGGTCTCATCGAAGACCGGTCAAGGGATCGATGAGCTCGTCCGGGCGCTGGGCGCGGTCTTGAAGTCGGGGCCGCCCAGGCCGGACCTGGGCAGGCCGCGATTGTCCATCGACCGTGTCTTCACGCTGACCGGTTTTGGGACCGTCGTGACCGGCACCTTGCTGGACGGCGCGTTGGAGGTCGGGCAGGAAGTATCGGTCCTGCCCGGCGGAGAGAGCGGCCGCATCCGCGGCCTGCAGACGCACAAGTCCAGGGTCGACCGGGCCGTGCCGGGAAGCCGGACGGCCGTGAACGTCGCTGGCATCGACTTCCGCAGCATCAACCGGGGAGACTTGCTGACGCTGCCGGGTGCGTACCGGCCGACCAGACGGCTGGACGTGCGCTTTCGCCTGCTGGCCGACGCCTCCGCTGCGTTGCGCCATGATCAACGCGTCAAGATCTTCGTCGGGGCGGCGCAGCGAGTCGCCAGGGTGCGGCTGCTGGGCGTGGACGAGCTGCTGCCCGGGCAGGAGGGCTGGCTGCAGCTCGTCGTCCAACAACCGCTGGTGGCGGCGCCCGGTGACCACTTCATTCTGAGGCGGCCGTCCCCGGGAGAAACGCTCGGCGGAGGGCGCGTGGTCGATGCCGAGCCGGCGCGGCTCCACCGGCGTCGGGATGCGGCCGTGCTGGAGTCGCTCGAGAGGAGGCTGCAGGGGACTCCGAGTGACCTCCTCGAGCAGGCGCTGATGTCCGCCGGGCCGGGCCCGATACGCCGCGCCGTCGAGCGCGCACGGCTCGACCTGGAGACGGCAGCTGAGGCAATCCGGGATTTGAAGGCGCGAGGCAGGCTGATGAGCCTGAGCGGAGAGGATATCGCACCAGGATCAGACGCGCTGGTGATCAGTGCCGCCACGTTGACCGAAGTACGGCGTCTGATGGAGGCGGCGGCTGCGGCGTATCACCAGGCGCACCCTCTGCGGGCCGGGATGCCGCCCGAGGAACTGAAGAGCCGCCTCGGCTATGAGGCGCGGACGCGGGCGGCGCTGCTCGAATGGTCGCTACGGAGCGGAGTGCTGGTGGAATCGCACGGCCGCATCGCCCTGCCGGGACGGGTGGTGGCCCTGACCGACGGCGAGCGAGCTGCGGCGGAGGCGCTGCTGGAACGGTTCCGCCGGTCCCCGGCCGCGCCGCCGTCGGTGAAGGAGTGCATCGACTCGGTTGGGGAGGAACTGTTAGGGCATCTGCTCGACGAACGGCGCCTGGTCCAGGCATCCTCCGAGGTTGTCTTCAGCGCAGCCGAGTACGATCGCATGGTAGAGGCCGTCCGTGAGCAGATACGTGTCCGGGGCGCCGTGGCCGTCGCCGATATCCGCGACCTGTTTCAAACCTCGCGCAAGTACGCGCTGGCGCTGCTGGAACACCTGGATGCGGAGGGGGTCACGATCCGAGAAGGGGATGCGCGGCGGCTGAAGGGCAGCGGGGGTTGAGGCGGCCGGCCTTGCTGCCGGATCAGAACCGACGATCTCGAAACTCCCCTCCGACGATTGCGCCGACCGGCGTGATCCCAGCCAGCCCCATGGGGTCGGATTGTGACGGATCCTTCTCGAGGACGATCAAGTCGGCCAGGTACCCTGGCGCGAGTCGACCCTGCCGCGCACTCGTGCCGGAGGCGATCGCTGGCCCCAGCGTGAAGGCCTCCAAAGCCCGGGACCAGGCAAGCCGCTGTGCGGGGGTCCAGCCGTCGGGGCCGGGTGAACCGTCCTGACGGCGCCGTGTCACGGCGGCATGCAGACCGCAGAACGGGTTGGGGGACTCGACCGGCGCGTCGGAGCCGAAGGCCAGGGTCGCGCCGGCATCTGCCAGGCTGCGCCAGGCGTACGCGTGCCGTACGCGAGCACCCCAATAGCGCTCGGCCATAAGCATGTCGGAGGTCGCGTGGATCGGCTGCATGGAGGCCACGATACCCAGTTTCGCCAGACGCGGGATGTCCGAGGGGGAGATGAGCTGGACATGCTCGATGCGGTGCGGGGGCCGCCCGGCGCCCGAAGAAGGGACCGATGACTGCAAGGTCTCGAACGCGTCCAAGACTTCACGGTTGGCGGCGTCCCCGATCGCGTGCACGGCGAGAGCGAGTCCGGCAGGGATTGCTCGCCGGCCAACGGAGATGATCTCTTCCCGCGTCGCCTGCGGCAGGCCGAGGTTCCCGGCCTCGCCGTCGTAAGGCTCAAGCATCCACGCTGTCCGTGGGCCCAATGCGCCGTCGGCGAAAAGCTTCACATGGCCGATCCGAATCCAGTCGTCGCCGAAGCCGGACTGCATCCCCAGGTCGAGCGCGCCGTCCATCTGATCCCGCTGAATGTGTTTGACGACGCGCACTGGGAGCTTCCCGCGTTCTCGGAGCGTCTGTAGTGCAAGCATGCTTGCCGCGCCGTCGAAATCGTGTACGCAGGTCAGGCCGAGGCGCACGAGTGTGTCGAGCGCGGCGGCGATGGTCTCCGCCGTCTGCGCCGGGGTCGGCTGCGGAATGAGGGCGGACACGAGTTGGACCGCACTCTCGAACAGGATCCCGGTCGGGCGGCCGGCCGCATCGTGCCCAATCCGGCCGCCGGGCGGGTCCGCGGTCGAGGCCCCGATCCCGGCGGCCGCAAGCGCAGCGCTGTTGACCCAGGCGCAGTGCAAGGACTTGGCCGTCAGGTAGGCGGGTCGGCCGCCTGTGACGGCATCCAGGTCGGCGGCGCTGCCGTAGGCCCCCCAGACGTTGTGATTCCAGCCGTGCCCCAAGATCCAATCGCCGGCGGAGGCGCTGCCGACGCGCGAGCGCAGACGTTCAAGGCACTCCGGCAGGTCACGCGTCTCGCAGTCCACCTGGCTGAGATGGCGTGCATAGGCGAATAGGTGCAGATGGGCGTCGGTCAGCCCGGGGAGAACGGTCCGTCCCATCAGATCGACGATCTCGGTCTCCGGTCCCGCCAACGCGGCGGCCTTATCGTCGTTGCCGGCAAGCAGGACGCGATCGTGCGCGATGGCCAGGGCCTCGACCGGGCGGCTGTGCGCTTCGGTGTAGATCCGGCCGCGGCGCAGGATCAGCGAGGCGTGGCTCATCCCCGGCCTCCTGCAGCCGGCCGTGCAGCACACCGCGCGACGCCACAGTCCAGCA
>DAIRVC010000019.1:2755-13532 GCA_036803025.1 Anaerolineales bacterium | reverse complement strand
CTTCGCGGCCGAGCCGGCCTCGGGGGCGCCCGACGCGACGCGGGTGGCACGCGGCGTAAGTGTGCAAGACGTGAGGTGGCGGCGCACATCATCCGAGCGCCCTAACCAGGACTTCCAGGGGATGCAGGACGGGGAGTCGAGCGTGCCCGGCCATCCACCACCGGCACGTCTCGGAATCGCTGATGAGGAAATCGTAGCGGCCGTCTGCGGCCTGGTCGAAGAGGCCCGATCCGACCGTGCGTGCTACCGCGTACTTCTCGGCCTTCAAACCGTAAGTCCCCGCGACGCCGCAGCACTCCGAGTCGGACAGGTCGACGGTCAGGCCGGGAATTCGCTGCAGAACGGCGAGCGCGGGCGTACCGACGCCATGCGCCTTCAGCTGACAGGGCGGGTGGTAGAGCGCGCGAGCCTCGACTTGGCGAAGTGGCAGCGCCTCCAAGCGGTCGTCCAGGTAGAGAGCCAGGAACTCGAAGAAATCATAGGCGTTCTCGGCCAGGAGATCGGCCTCTTCGCTCTGAATCCCGAGGATGGTGCGGTAGTCGTGTTTCAGGCTCAAGACGCAGGACGTGGACGTGCCGACGATATGGTAGTTGGCGCGGGCGAAGGCCGACAGGCTGCGGATATTCCGGGCGGCGTAGGCGCGCGCGGCATCGAATAGGCCGTTGGACTGGAGAGGAAGCCCGCAGCACCCTTGCGGCGGGACCACCACTTCACACCCGAGGCGCTGCAGGACATCCAGGGCCATGCCGCCTAGTTCCGGCTCGTAGTAGTTCGTCCCGCAGCCGTGGAAGTAGGCGACGCGAATGACACCGGTCCCGACATCAGGATCCGGCTTCGAAAGGAGTTCGGCACGGCGCAGGCTGCGGAAAGTGCGCGTTCGGAAGGCAGGCATGGGCGCATGACGATGGATCTTGATGATGCGCTCCATCAGCCAGCGCACCGGCATGGCGCTCAGCGCCAGGTTGGCCAACGGCGCGAGCGGTGTGCCGAACCGCCCGAGCAGATCCGGCCTCGAGATGACCTGGTCGCGCAAGGGGATGCCGGTCTCGCGAGCCAGGCGAGCCTTGGCCTGGATATTGATCTCGGCCACCGCCACGCCGTGAGGGCAGACGCGCGAGCAGGTGCCGCAGCCCGAGCACCAGCCCACGGATAGATCCGGCAGCGGGAGCGAAGGATGCCGATAGCGCTGGGCCTGCGGGCCGACGGCCTTGGGCCCGGGGAAGAGGTCGGTGGCCGCGGCCACCGGGCAGGCGGCCGTGCAGATGTTGCACTTGAGACAAAGGTCAGCGCTCAAGGCAGGCTGGCTCACCTGAGGGCCTCCTCGACCGCACAGGCCGCGCTGACGAGATCGATCCCTTGCCGGGACCCTTCCCGGCTTCGGTCGCAGCCGGCTAACAGGCCGCCGGCGGCAAACAGGTTGTCGAACAGAGGGCGCGCTTGCATATCGACGGGCCGGAAACCCCCGCCGACGCGCACGCCGAAGCTAGCGTACGGTTGAGTGGCGAAGGGAGAGTCGGCGGTCCAGTCATCTCGCTCAGATGTGTGCGCGACAGGGAGGTCGAAGACCGATTCCTGGACCGTGCCGCGTGCGCGAGCGAGCAGGCCGCCGTGCAGCAGCCCCCCGGTGGCGAGGATCACGGCGTCGGCTCGATACGGTCGTGGGCCGCCGGCTGTCTGAGAGACAACGCCGGAGACGCTCCCGGGATAGGCCGCTTCGACCAGGCCGACAGCATGGGCTCCCTCGATCAACCGGACACCGGCTGCAAAGGCGGCGTGCCGCAGGGCGCGCTCCAGCCGCAGTCCGGGTACAGAAGGTGGAAGCGTTGGGATCTCGAACAGTCGAATGCCGAGGTGCTCCTCAGCCTTGAGGCGTGCCGACTCCGAGTGGGCCAGCCCGAGGACAGCCGGCAGTCCCAGACGCCGTACGCCGGCGAGGCGAGGCCTCCACGCGCGCAGGGTCTCGCTGCGCCAAGCGGGCTGGTCGAAGAGGCGCGCCAGGTCGGTCGAATACAGGTCGCGGTTCAGGGGCAAGTTGGGCATGGGCAGGCGTACGACACCATCCACGGGCATGCCCGATCGGCGTAGGCGCGCCGCGGCGTAGTCGGCTGCGAAGTCGCGGAAGTGGTCCAGGGCGGCCAGGTGGAAGGGCTCCTGACTCCCGAGCGCGCCGGCCGACTGAGCCAGGGGCGCCAGCATCGTCGAGCGGGTGTGGCCGGCCGCGGTCGGAAGGGACAGGGTGCTGTCCGTAGAACCGCGATACTCGAGGTGTTGTTCGGCCACGATTTCGCGGAACTGATCGAGCGCGTGATGGATGCGTTCAACCCCGGCCAGCTGGTAGGGGTGAGTGGCGGGAAGTCGGGCCAGCTCGACCGATGAGAGCGGGGAGGCCAGCACGTCGATACAGCCGTGGGAGATTTCGAGGCCCCCCCGTCCTTCCGTCAGCAGGGTCACGCGGGCGCCGCGGCGCCCGGCGAGGGCGGCGGCGAACAGCCCCGTCAGCCCGGCGCCGACGACCAGGACATGGGTCATGACGCCTCCGGCTCAGGCCGCATCGCCATGAGCTCCACGTACAGGCGCCGGGTGAGCTCCATTTGACGAAGCTGCGTTCCCCATGCCAGGGGACGAGTGCCGCGCCAGCGCTCCTCGAGAAACGATTCGAGCCACCCCAGATCGGCGCCGGCACGGGATTCGGCCAGGGCGGCGGTGCGGTAGGCGCAGAAGCCTGCCTGGCATGGACCCATCCCCACGCGCAGATCACGGCGGATATCATCCAGCTCGGCCGTGTCGGCGCTGGCCAACGCCCGGACGATCTGCTCGCGCGTGACCGACTCGCACTCGCAGATGACCTCAGGGGGCAG
Organism: Anaerolineales bacterium; assembly: GCA_036803025.1. GTDB lineage: Bacteria > Chloroflexota > Anaerolineae > Anaerolineales > E44-bin32 > DAIRVC01. The sequence continues at coordinate 10,674 of DAIRVC010000019.1, read as the reverse complement.
CGATCGAGGCCGGACATGTTCGAGGTGGCGCAGTCGGTCGGGCAGGGCGTAGTAGCGAGCTCGCCGCGGCGGATCGAGTGGGACGTCCTTCGTCCGACAAGCGGACTCGACGTGCAGCGCTCGGCACACCTGGTCGACCGTCTGCTCGGCCATCAGCCGGAAGGTGGTCAGCTTGCCCCCGATCACGGAGATCATCCCGGGCAGCCCGTCGGAGGCCGCATGGTCGAGGATGAGGTGTGCGCGAGGCATCTGGCGCGTCTCACCGGCTGTCTGGGTTGGGCGGAACAGCGGTCTCACACCGGCCCAGGCGCGCAGCGGGCGACGGTCGGCGATGCCCGGGATCAGCCTCTCCGCCTCGGCTAGCAGCAGGTCGATCTCCCAGGGCTGAATGCAAAGGTCGGTCGGGTCTTCGACCGGGACGTCGGTGGTGCCCAGGACAGCGACGGTTCCGACCGGGACGATGATGTCGCCGTCAGCTGGCGGCTTCAAGCGGTTCACGATGGTATTGACCACTCGGGTGGCCATCGCGACCATCGTGCCTTTTCCCAATGCCATGGGGATATCGACCCCGGCGAGCGCGGCCGTTTGGCGCGCCCATGGCCCGGTGGCATTGACGACCATCTCGGCATGGATCGTCACGGGCTGTGTGCCGTCCGGGGGCTGCAACGTGGCGCCGCGGATGCGGTCGCTTTCCCGGACGATACCGGTCACCCGATGGCGTAGGCGGACCTCTCCGCCAGCGCTGCGGATTGCCTCCACCAGCGCGTGGAGGAGATCGAACGAATCCAGAGAGGCGTCCTGCACCGCAAAGACGCGCTGCAGTTGTGTGTTGAGCAGCGGTTCGCGACGGCATGCCTCAGCGACGGAGATCTCGGTCGCCGGGACGCCGGCGTGCAGACACCCCTCACGCCAGCGCTCGGCGAAGTCGGGCGGATCGCCCGGCGCGGCGGCGAAGAAACCGCCGGTGTCTTCGATGGTGTGGCGCGCCAGGCGGCGCAGGACCAGGTTCTCGGCGGCGCAATCGCGCGCCGAGGCCGGATCGGAGACGACGTAGCGGCCACCGGAATGCAGCAGTCCGTGATAGCGGCCGGACGTGCCTTGGCCGATATCGCCTTGCTCGACGAGGACGACCTTCAGGCCGCGCAGGCACGCGTCCCAAGCGATGCCCAGGCCGGTGGCGCCGCCGCCAAGGACGAGGAGCTGAGTCGACAGGGAAGTCATGGCAGTTGCGCGCCCCTGACGCGGATCTGGAGTCTTGCGGGCCGAGTCTGAGGCGACATTCGGCTAGGACGGCTTGGTCGGCTCTTCGGAGGTGCGCTCGAGCTGGAGAGCGCGGACGAATACGAGGGAGGTCTCGGCCTGCTCGAATCCCATGGCGACGTAGAAGGCGTGCGCAGAAGTAGTGAGGACATTGGTCCGGAGGATGAGCCGGGATCGTCCGGTCTCCTTGGCCCAGATCTCCGCGGCGGCGATCAACCGCCGGCCGACGCCGCGCCGGCGGTAGGCCGGATCGACAATGATGGCGATGACCTCGGCCGACTCTTCGGCGAGGAGATCATGGGCGACCCTGAGATGCGCATAGCCAACAAGCGCATCTTCCACAACCGCCATCAGCAAGCGGTCGGTGCGCGGCAGGGCCTCAAGCCGCCGCCGCAATTCGTCGAGCGTCGCCGGGAGCCCGACGTGCTCGTTCAGCCGGCCGATCTGCTGGAGATGGACCTCTGGCGGATGCAGCGTTCGAACGATTTGCAGATCCACGGGCCTCTCCATCAGGGTGGGCCGGGCTCAGCTCCGTGGCTCGACCCAGGAACGGGCTCGCTCGGTCGCCCTCTTCCAGGTAGCGTACATTGTATCGCGCTGGTCAACGGACATGGTCGGGACGTATTCGCGGTCGAGTGCCCAGAGGCGGCTTAGATCCGCCGGGGAACGCCATGTCCCCACGGCCAGGCCGGCCAGGTAGGCCGCGCCCAGCGCGGTCGTCTCGCTGACCACCGGCCGTTGGACCGGCACGCCGAGGATGTCCGCCTGGAACTGCATCAACAGGTCGTTGCGGGCCGCGCCGCCGTCGGCGCGAAGCGCCTGGAGTTCGATCCCGGCATCCTGCTGCATCGCTTCGAGCACGTCACGCGTCTGATAGGCGATCGACTCGAGGGTCGCCCGCGCCAGGTGAGCAGCGCTGGATCCGCGCGTCAGTCCGAGGATGGTGCCGCGGGCGTAGGCATCCCAGTGCGGCGCGCCGAGGCCGACGAACGCGGGCACCAGGTACACACCGCCGTTGTCGGGGACGGAGGCGGCCAGGTGCTCGACGTGCGCACTCTCACGGATCAGTCCAAGGCCGTCGCGCAGCCACTGCACGGCCGCGCCGGCGATGAACACGCTCCCTTCAAGGCAGTAGGTCGCCGGCTGGGGCGTGCCATCGGCGAGCTGCCAACCGACGGTTGTGAGGAGGCCGTGCGAGGATGTGACCGCCTGTGAGCCGGTGTTGAGCAGCATGAAGCAGCCGGTGCCATACGTGTTCTTGGCCATTCCGGGGCTGAAGCAGGCCTGACCGAATGTGGCCGCCTGCTGGTCGCCAGCATCAGCCGCCAGGGGGATCGGCGCGCCGAAATGCTCGCGGGCGGTCTGCCCGTATACCTGCGAAGACGGACGGACCTCGGGCAGGAGGGCCTCGGGGATGTGCAAGTGCTGCAGGATTTCTTCATCCCAGCTCAGGGTATGGATGTTGAACAGCAGCGTGCGAGAGGCATTCGATACGTCCGTGACGTGCAATTGCCCGCCGGAGAGTCGCCACAGCAGGAAGGTATCTACCGTCCCGAATGCGAGCTCGCCGCGCTCGGCACGCGCGCGTGCGCCGGGGACATTCTCGAGGATCCAGGCGAGCTTGGTGCCGGAGAAGTACGCGTCGGTGACGAGCCCCGTCTTGGCCAGGATCGTGCGGTCGAAACCCTCGGCTTTGAGGCTGTCGCAGAGCGGGGCCGTGCGGCGGCATTGCCAAACGATGGCGTTGTACAGCGGCTGGCCGGTCGACCGGTCCCAGACAATAGTGGTCTCGCGCTGATTGGTGATCCCGACCGCCGCGATTCCTGAGGCAGCGACTCCCGCCTGTGCCAAGGCCTGGCGTGCGGTCTCGAGCTGCGTCGACCAGATCGCCTCCGGGTCGTGCTCGACCCAGCCGGGCTGCGGATAAAGCTGTGGGAACTCGCGCTGGGCTGCAGAGACTGGCTTGCCGGATTCGTCAAAGACCATGGCCCGTGACGAGGTGGTGCCTTGGTCGAGGGACAGGATGTAGCGGGGCATGGTGAGGCTCCAGAATGTCGGTCTATAGCAGGCGTTGGTCGGCTACCAGCGCGCTTACGGCGGGCAAGTCACTTCGAGTCGGGCGCGACGCCGGGCTGCTGGACTTCTCCGGGTGTCGTCGTCAGGGTGCTGCCTTCGAACCCGCGCGCGCCGCGCAGGAATTCGCCGCCGGTCATGGCCGCACGGCCCTCGGGCTGGACGATCTCGAAGACCAAGAGCCCGGCAGGGGTCGAGGCGGCCGGCAGGCCGTCGAAGTTGACCGCCCGGCCCGGCGGCGCGCCCGACGCGGGGGCGACACGGGCGCGCCGGATGGCCAATCGTCGTGGACCCCAGTAGACAAAGCACCCCGGCCAGGGGTCAAAAGCGCGCACGCGGCGTTCGAGGTCCGCCGCCGGCGATTCGAGGTCGAGGGCACCGTCGCCCTTGCCGATCAGGGGCGCGTATGTGGCCAGGCGGTCGTCTTGAGGCTGGGGCTCCAGGCGGCCGGCGACGTATTCCGGCAGGGTCGCGGCCAGGAGCGCTGCTCCGGCGTGGGCCAGTCGCGCCAGCAACGACCCGGCGGTGTCGTCCGGGAGGATGGGTTGCCGCGACTGGGCCAGGATCGGGCCCGTGTCGATGCCCGGGTCCATCCGCATGATGGTGATGCCGGTCTCATCATCCCCGCCGAGGATTGCGGCAGGGACTGGGGCGGCGCCTCGCCAGCGCGGCAGCAGCGAGGCATGCACGTTGATACAGCCGTACTTGGGCAGGTCGAGCAGCACGGGTCGCAGGATTTGACCGAAGGCGGCCACGACGATCAGGTCGGGAGCCCAGCCACGTAGCTGATCGACGGCTTCCGGGGATAAAACACGCGTCGGCTGGCTGATGGGCAGGCCCAGGTCGGTCGCCGCCGTCTTCACCGGCGGGGGGCGAAGCCCACGTCCTCGTCCGGCGGGCCGGTCGGGCTGCGTAATCACGCCAGCTACTTGATGGGCCTCGGCCATCGCGCGCAGGCTGGGCACGGCGAAGTCGGGGGAGCCCATGAAGACGATGCGCACGCAGATTATGGTAGCACGGATGCGGGCGGCGGGCGCGTCGTCCTGTAAGGAGCGGGGTTACATCAGTAGGGTTGCGCCGGTTGCAGGACCGGGTACAATGCGCCCTCAGGTATGCCGCCGACGGGGATCCGAGGATGCCCGATCGAGAGACACTTTTCAGAGGAGACGACGCGATGAGCCAGCAACCGATGGGCGGTGGGATGGAAATCACCAGTGACGACAAGCTATGGGCGCTCCTGGCCTACCTTTTGAGCCCGATCGTCCCTATCATCCTGCTGCTGATGGAGGACAAGAAGAACAGGCCGTTCATCAAGGCCCACAACATGCAGGCGTTGATCCTGGGCGTCATCAACGTCGTGATAGCCATGGTCATCGGTTGGCTGATCATCCCGCTGTGCATCAACGTGGCACTGGGGATCTACATGATCTACTGCGCGATCAAGGCTTACCAGGGTGAGCTCGTCAACATCCCAGTGGTGACCGACTTCGTCAAGAACCAGGGCTGGGCCTAACGGCGCAATCGGTGCGGGGCCTGCGCGACGCGGGCCCCGCACCTTGACGAGAACGGCCTGCTTGGCGTGCTTGCCGCACAAGGCAGGCGATCCCGATCCGGCACGTACGGGCAGGCAGAGCGCTCCGTACGGCCGGTTGTTTCGCTGGGTGTAGCGCCTCGTCCAGGCCCGTGGGGGCGTTGAATGGCTGTGGACAAGCGCTGGGTCTTCCCGGATCCGGTCCCCAAATCGGTCGAATTGGCACTCAAGGACTTCGCCCCGATCGAGCGACAGGTCCTGTGGTCGCGGCGGTTGGCGACGCGTGAAGCGGCCTTCGCCTTCCTTGAGCCCGACGAAAGCCCCGGGGCCGACCCGTTTCTCATCGGCGGGATGCAGGCTGCGGTCGAACGGCTGGCAGCCGCGCGGTCAAGGGGGGAGAAGGTCGCCGTGTACGGCGACTACGACGTCGACGGCGTCACCGCCACTGCACTGCTGGTCGAAGCGCTCGGCAGCCATGGGATTCAAGCGCGCGCCTACATCCCCAACCGCTTCGATGAGGGCTATGGGCTCCATGTAGAGGCGCTCAGGGGCCTGCAGGCGGGGGGCGCCGGGCTGGTCGTGACAGTCGACTGCGGCATCCGCTCGCTGGCCGAGGCGGCCGAAGCGAAATCCCTTGGGCTGGACCTGGTCATCTCTGACCACCACCAACCCGGCGCCGAGCTTCCCGATGCGCTGGCGTTGCTCTGCCCCAAGCGGGCGGGGGACCCCTATCCGTTCAAGGACCTGGCCGGCGTGGGCCTGGCCTACAAGCTGGCCGAGGCGCTGTCAAGCCGGCTGGGCGGACCGGGTCTTGAGCCACAACTCGATCTCGTGGCGTTGGGCACGGTGGCGGATCTCGCCCCGCTGGTGGACGAGAACCGCAGCCTGGTGGCGCGCGGGTTGCGGCAGATCAACAAGGACGCCTTGGGAGGCGGACAGCATCGACCGGGACTGGCGGCGCTGGCACAGGCGGCCGGCGTGGGGCCGGGCCGCGTGAGCGCCACGTCGGTGGCGTTCGGACTGGCGCCGCGCCTCAATGCGGCCGGGCGGCTCGATTCGGCCCTGACTTCCCTGAGCCTTCTTACGACCAAGGACCCGGACGAAGCCGCGCGGCTGGCGCGCGAGCTCGACGCCGCCAATCGCCGCCGGCAGGCGCTGACGGCACAGACGCTCGCGCAAGCCCGGCGGCTGGCGCAGGGGCGTAGCAGCGCAGGCAACCTGCTGGTGGCGGCGGACGCCTCCTTCAACGAGGGGATCGTCGGATTGGCGGCGGCGCGTCTGGTGGAGGAGTTCTACCGGCCGGTCATCGTCATGGTCGTTCGCGAGGAGGACGTGCGCGGGTCGGCGCGCAGCATCCCTGAGTTCCATATCACCCAGGCCTTGGACGAGTGCGCCGACCTGCTGCGCGAGTACGGGGGGCACGCGATGGCGGCCGGTTTCACGGTCGGGCGGGAGCAGGCCGATGCGTTGGTGAGCCGGCTGGAGGCCCTGGCTGAGGCGCGTCTGGGACAGGCCGACGTGCGGCCGCACCTCGAGGTGGACGCGGTCGTCGGATTCGACGTGCTGGGCGAGACGCTCGTGCGATTCCTGGACCGGCTGGAACCGTGCGGATACGGGAACCGTCCCCCGCTTTTTGCCTCGCGGCAGGCCGAGGTCGTGCACAGCCGCGCGGTGGGAGCCGAGGCCAAGCATCTGAAGTTGACACTGAGGGAGCACGGCCGGGTCTTCGACGCCATCGCGTTCCGGCAGGGTCACCTGTTGAACCTGCTGCCGCGCCAGATCGATGTGGCCTACCACCTGGAACGCAACACCTACCTGGGCGTGGAGACGCTGCAGCTGAACATCACCGACCTGCGGCCGGCGGAGTGAGGCTGAGCTCAGTCGCTGAAGCGGTAGCGGAGCAGGGCCCAGACCGCGTGGAAGGCGTCCTGGAAGTGGATCTTCTTGCCCTCCGAGTACTCGCGCGGGTTGAAGGAGATCGCGACCTCGAACACGCGCACGCGCCGCTTGAGCAGCTTGGCCGTAATCTCCGGCTCGATGTCGAAGCGGCTGGAGCGAAGTGGGAGCGCCTGGATGACCTCCCGGCGAAAGAGCTTGTAGCCGGTCTCCATGTCGGTCAAGATGCTGTTGTAAAGGATGTTGGTCATCAAGGTCAGCAACTGGTTAGCGACCATGTGCCAGAACATGGTCGAGCGGCGGGCTCCCCCGAGGAAACGCGAGCCGTAGACGACCTCCGCCCGCCCGTCAAGGATCGGCGCGAGCAGGGTAGGGTAGTCGCGCGGGTCGTATTCGAGGTCGGCATCCTGGATCAGTATCAGGTCGCCGGTGGCGGCCTGGATGCCGGCCCGCACTGCGGCGCCTTTGCCCAGGTTGCGCGGCTGGAGGATCAGGCGCAGCCCGGGGGTGCGAGAGGCAATCTGTTGGAGGAGATCCCGCGTGCCGTCGCCCGCGGCGTCGTCGATCACGACGATCTCGTCGGCCAGCCCCGTGGACTGGACGCGGGCGAGCAGGGTTTCCACGGTGGTGCGCTCGTTATAGACAGGGATAACGACTGACAGGGTCATGCGCCGCATTGTACTGCGCCGCGGCGGGGGGGACAAGCGGGGAGTTGCCCGGCGCGCGGGGCACGTATATAATCGTTCTTTGAACAGCGGGCCAACGTCCGGCTGTCGGTCGGAGGAGGCGAGGGATGGCGGTACCCAAGACATCGGTCAAGGCGGGGCCGGCTGTAACGTCCGGAATCACCACCACTTCAAACCTGCGCTTCGTCCCGCCGCCCATCAGCCGGGTCGAGGATACCGGGCTGTCGCAGTTGTGGCTGCAGGACCTGGCGCTGAAAATCCTGTATTTCCGCGGCTACCTGACCGGCTTCAAAGTCGCCGAGGCGATGGCGCTGCCCTTCGCCGGCATGGTGGACCAGATCCTGGAGGCGCTCAAGCGAGAGAAGTTCGTCGAGGTCAAGACGCAGGTCGGTTTCGGCGAGGGCTCATACCAGTACGCCATCACCGGCGCCGGGATCGCCCGGGCGCGCGAGGCGCTCGAGCGAAGTCAGTAT
>DAIRVC010000019.1:0-2745 GCA_036803025.1 Anaerolineales bacterium | reverse complement strand
GTTCCGATCGCCGTTTACAACGAGTCGATCAAGCGGCAGAGCCGCGCCCGGCCGACTGTGCATGCCCGGGTGATGCGCCAGGCGCTGACCGAGTTGGTGCTTTCGGAGCGAACGTTCAACCGGATCGGGCCGGCCGTGAACTCCGGGACGTCGCTGTTTCTGTACGGCCCGCCCGGCAACGGGAAGACGTCGATCGCGCGCGCTATCGGGAACATGATCCTGCAGGAGGACATGTTCATCCCGTTCGCGCTGGATATCGACGGGCAAGTGGTCAAGCTGTATGACTCGGTCAACCACGTGCTGGTCCCGGACGAAGACGCCGGCGGATCGGGCACGGGCGGCCTCAAGACGGTCGGCAAGCGCGACACGCGCTGGGTGATGATCCGGCGCCCGTTCATCGTGGTCGGCGGCGAACTGACAATGCCCGGGCTCGACCTGGTTTTCGACGACGTGAACAAGTTCTATGAGGCGCCGTTCCAGGTCAAGGCCAATGGCGGTGTGTTCCTGATCGACGACTTCGGGCGGCAGCAAGTCCGGCCGCGCGACCTGCTCAACCGCTGGATCGTGCCGCTCGAGAACCGCATCGACTACCTGACCCTGCATACTGGGCGCAAGATCGAGGTCCCCTTCGACGTGATGGTCGTCTTCTCGACCAACCTGCCTCCACGCGACCTGGTGGACGAAGCCTTCCTGCGGCGCTTGCGGCACAAGATCGAGGTGGGCGACCCTTCCTATGAGGAGTACCGCGAGATCTTCAAGCGCGTGGCCGAGGGCAAGAAGGTGGGGTATTCGGACCGCGGCCTGGCCTATCTGCTGCAAGAGTGGTACATCAAGCGCAATCGCAAGCTGCGCGCCTCCCATCCGCGCGACATCTGCGATCAGATCCTGGATATCTCGCGCTATCTGGGCGCCGAACCGTCGATGAGCAAGGATCTGCTCGACCGGGCGGCGGAGGCTTACTTCGTCGAGATCTAGGCGGTAGCGGAGACGGCGATCGCCGCTGCGTGTGAGGCAGGGCCTGAGGCGGACGTCTCGGGCCCTGCTTGGATGAGGGCGCACATGGACTCATCGGCATGGTTCTCCCGGCCCCGGCCGTGGGTGATCGCTCATCGGGGCGCGAGCCAACGGGCACCGGAGAACACGCTGGCCGCCTTCCGGCTCGCCTTCGAACTGGGCGCCGACGCTATTGAGCTGGATACCAGACTGACGGTCGACGGGCATGTCGTCGTGCTGCACGATGCCAGCCTTGAACGCACGACGACCGGCCGGGGAGCGGTCGCGCAGCGGAGCCTGCGCGAGCTGAAGGAGCTCGATGCGGGATCGCACTTCGGGGCGCAGTTCGCCGGCGAAAGGATTCCGACGCTGGAGGAGGTCTTCGAATCAATCGGGGCCGAAGCGCTGGTGAACATCGAAGTGGCCAACTACGCCGCACTGTTCGACCGCCTGCCGGAGACGGTCGCGGAACTGGCTCGCAGCCACGGCTGGGAAAAGCGCATCCTGATCTCCTCCTACAGCCCGATCGCCCTGCGGAAGATGCGCAAGCTTCTTCCGGGCGTGCCGCTCGGGGTGCTGGTCGGCCCGAATCGTCCACTTAGGGAGCGCATCCTGACCCCACTGCTCTCGCCGTACGACTTCGTGCATGCGCAACAGGCTTATGCGTTGGTGCGCCGCGGGCCGACGACCGTAAACTGGGATCGCCCGCTGGTGGCCTGGACCGTGAACGAGCCGGCCCATATGGAGACTCTGGTGAGCCGTACCGTAGCGGGGATCATCACCGATGTGCCCGACGTTGCCCGAGCGATCGTCGACCGAGCCGCCGCTGCCGGTTGACCTGGCCGCGATTCTCGCCGCCCGTGAGCGGATCGGCGAGTACATCCGCCCTACGCCGGTCAGGCAAGCCGCGGGCGATCGGCTGTGGCTGAAGTGCGAGAACCGGCAGACGACGGGTTCATTCAAGCTGCGAGGCGCGCTTAATCGCGTGTTGAGCCTGGACGAGGAGGAGGCCCGGCGGGGCGTCCTGGCAGCCTCGGCCGGGAACCACGGGCAGGGTGTGGCCTATGCCGCCAGGCTGCGCGGTTTGAGGGCGACAATCGTGGTTTCGGAACATGCGGTGGCCGAGAAGGTCGCCGGGATGCGCAGCTTGGGAGCGGAGGTCATACTGGTCCCGGGTGGCTACCCCGAGGCGGAAGCGGCCGGCCTGGCGATGGCCAAGGCACGCGGGCTGACCTGGATCTCGCCCTACAACGACCCGGCGGTTGTCGCCGGGCAGGCGACCATCGGGCTGGAGCTGGCCGAACAGCTTCCCCTTGCCGACTCGCAGCAGGATTGGCGTGTCTTTGTGCCGGCCAGCGGCGGGGGATTGGTGTGCGGGGTCGGCCTGGCGTTGAAGTCGATCGCGCCCGAGGTCCGTGTTATCGCTGTGCAGCCGAGGGCCTGTCCGTTCTTGTACACGCACCTGCGCGGCGGCGACATGGCTGAAGTGGTCGAGACGGACACGATCGCCGACGGTCTCTCGGGCGCGGTGGAGAAGGGATCGATCACGCTCGAGATGCTGCCGCGCGTTGTGGATGAGGCCATTCTGGTCGATGAAGCCGAGATCGAGGCCGCCATGCGCTGGGCGGCACAGGTGGCGCAAGAGACGATCGAGCCGTCCGCGGCTGTGGCCGTGGCCGCGGCTCGCCGGGAGGAGTCTCGCGGGCATGAGAGCGTAGCGGTGCTCAGCGGCGGGAACGTGCTGGCCCTGGC
>DAIRVC010000018.1:14142-25194 GCA_036803025.1 Anaerolineales bacterium | reverse complement strand
TGGCCCAGGGCTTCCTCCGCCAACGCGCTGAACCTCTCGGCCGGCAGGAACTCGCGGCTGCGCAGCAGACGAAAGACATCCGCGTCGCGCAAGGGGAGCCGGGCGCGCACAGCGTGCAGATCGGCCAACAGCGCATCCGCCCGCGCCTCGCGCTCGATACACAGATGCAGTTCATCTGTGGACGGGCTGCGCGGCGAGAGCGCTTGGAGGCGACTGGCCGCCGCCCGCAGCTCGGCCGCCAGGAAGTCGACGTCAGAAGGGCGCTGGCCGCGCGGAAGATAGAGCGGGAGCACGGCCTGGCGAGGCTCGATGAAATCTATCAGGATGCTGCCCAGTCCCTGGAGCGAGTCGCACGCGTGAGGGACCAGGATGAGATCGGCCACCTCCAATCCTCCGGAAAGGAGGAAGGACAGAGCGTTGCCGACGATCGAACAGACATACGGCTGAAGGTGGGCCGCCCCTTGAGCGGGGTTGACGCCGGGTGGTCCCCAGACCTCGATCGGCAGGAACCCGTACGCACGCAGCAGCGCGCGGGGTGCGTGGATCGGGAGCACTGCCGCCACCTGGCCGCCTTGGGCGCGGTGCGCCAGGGCGACCTGCTTCCGAGTCGGAAGGCTCGATAGGATCGAAGGGATCTGCATGCGAAGGCTCGCAGGCGCATGGTAGCACACTTGGGATGGGCAGGGAACCGCCCCAGGCGGTGGCCCGGTCGAAGGGCGCCTTCCCGGTGGGGCACGTGTGTTGCATTCCGTCGCAAATCAGGGTATCAACAGCGCAGAGGCAGGGCGGCGCCCGGCCGGCGGACAAGCCCGCCAAGGAGCGCGATGCTCGAGGCGGTCGACGGGCCCATCCTGCGCATAGCCACATAGAGTCGTTCAACCCGCGAGGCCGTTGGGGGGACGTGTCTCGATACTCACGGAGTTCGAATCCATGATCGAAAGCATCGGCCGCTTGCCTCCCGTCGCCCAAGCGCTGCTGGCGACTTGTTTCACGTGGGGGTTGACGGCACTGGGTGCGGCGATCGTCTTCACCACGCGGAGCGTGAACCGCCGCCTTCTGGACGGGATGTTGGGCTTCGCCGCCGGTGTCATGATCGCCGCCAGCTTCTGGTCGCTTCTGGCACCAGCGATCGAGATGGCTGAGCTTGCCGGCGGGACCGCCTGGCTCCCGGCCGTTGTCGGATTCCTGGCCGGGGGAGGGTTCATCTGGGGGATCGACCGCCTGCTGCCCCACCTCCACCTGGGACTGCCGATCGAGGCATCCGAGGGGCTGCACACCACTTGGCAACGTAGCGTGCTGCTGGTGATGGCGATCACACTGCACAACCTCCCGGAGGGCTTGGCGGTCGGGGTGGCCTTCGGCGCCGTGGCCGCCGGGCTGCCGGCGGCAACCCTGGCCGGCGCGGCTGTATTGGCGTTGGGGATCGGTATCCAGAACTTCCCCGAGGGCATGGCCGTTTCGCTTCCGCTGCGGGGCGAAGGGCTGTCGAAGTGGAAGAGCTTCATGTGGGGTCAGCTTTCCGGCGTCGTCGAGCCGGTCGCCGGTGTTCTCGGGGCGGCGGCGGTTCTGCTGATGCAGCCGCTTCTGCCCTATGCGCTGAGCTTCGCTGCCGGGGCGATGCTGTACGTCGTGGTGGAGGAGCTCATCCCGGAATCCCAGCGCGGCGAGAGCACCGACGTCGCTACGATCGGGGCGCTGGGGGGCTTCGCAGTCATGATGCTGCTGGACGTGGCCCTGGGCTGAGGGAGGCAGGTGGACATGGATGTCATCACCCTCGAGAAGGTGCAGGAACGCGAGCTCGTCCCGGGTTACCGCGTGCGCTTCATCCACTCGGCCAATGTGACCCTGGCTTACTGGAGGATTCGTGCGCAGGCCTCACTGCCCGAGCACGGCCACCCTCACGAGCAGGTTGTCAACCTGCTGGAAGGCAAGTTCGCGCTGACCGTCGAGGGCAAGGAGGCGGAGCTCGAGCCCGGACAGGTGGTGGTCATCCCGCCCCACGCGCGGCATTCGGGCAGGGCGCTGACCGATTGCCGCATCCTGGATGTCTTCTACCCGATCCGCGAGGACTATCGCTGAACCGTCGCTTAGCGTTCGACAGGTGGGACCGGAGGAGGCGGACATGCCTGACAGCGTGTACAAGATGATCGAGCTGGTGGGCACGAGTTCCGAGTCATGGGAGAAGGCGGTCGCCAAGGCGGTCGCCACAGCGGCCAAGAGCGTCCGCGATCTGCGCATTGCCGAGGTGGCCGAACTCGACGTGCAGATCGAAGACGGCAAAGTGGTCGCCTACCGGGCGAAGGTCAAGATCTCCTTCAAGTACGAGAGCCCGGACTGAGGCGCAACGGCCTCGTCCGCGGGGTCCATCGACGGATGATCGACGCAGCGGCCTGAGCGCCGTGCGTCGTGCCGCGCCGAGCAGACGGCGGCAATCGGCGAGGGATGCACCGGAATGGCAGGGCTCGACCTGGCTGACGAATGGGAGATCCTTCCGGCCGCGAGCGGGGAGCCGACCGCCGCCCTGGCCGCCCGCGAGCTTCAGCAGACGCTCCAGCGGATCGGCGGGCGGCCGATTCCCCTGGTCGTCATGCCGCATCCCGAGGTCAAGCTCTTCCGCCTGAGCCACGGGCAGGGAGAACGTGACGGTTTCTCCTGGCGCATCGGCCCGTCGGAGGTCCATCTGGACGGCGAGACCGCGCCCGGCTTGCTCTACGCGGTCTACAGCCTGCTCGAAGCACTCGGCTGCCGCTGGGTGTCGCCCGGAGAGGCGGGGGAGCGTCTGCCTGCCGCGACATTGTTCTCGCTGGCGGCCGAAGAAGAGCGCGATTTCCCGCGCCTTTCCGGCCGATGCCTGGTCATCGGCCATCACGCCTTCCTGCGCGAGGTCGATGACTGGATCATCTGGGCCGGCCGCAATCGCCTCAATACGCTGTTCATCCACGCCACCCAGGAAGCCCTGGCTCTTGGAGCGGTGTCCGAGCGCCATTGGCAATCGCACAAGGACCGCGCATTAGCCCTGGCGCGCGAACGGGGGATGACCATTGAGCACGGCGGGCATGGCCTGGCCGGGCTATTGCCGCGCGCGCTTTTCCGCTCACTCCCGCGGGCGTTCCGTTACGACGGTGTGCGGCGGACGCCGGACTACAACTTCTGTACCGCCAGCGCCGAAGCGCGTCGGATCGTCCAGCGCAACGCTGCCGCGCACTTCACTGCACACCCGGAGGCCGACGTCTTCCACCTGTGGGCGGACGACATCCCCGGCGGCGGATGGTGCGCCTGCCCGGCCTGCCGCGATTTCACCCCCTCGGAGCAGGCGCTGAGGGCGACCAACATGGTGGCCGAGGCGCTTGAGTCGGTCAACCCGAGCGCTGTGCTCTCGTTCCTGGCATACCACGACACGGAGGCGCCCCCGACGCGGGTTATCCCGAAGCGCAACGTGGCGCTCTTGTGGGCGCCGCGCATGCGCTGCTACGCGCATGCCGCTGACGACCCCGCCTGCCCGGCCAACTTCCCTCACTACCCGACGATGCTTGAGCGGCAGGTTGCCCACTTCGCCGGTGCCCACGCAGCGCCGGCGCGCGTGTTCGAGTACTACCTGGACGGCATCCTGTTCAAGTCCGTCTTGCCGCCGCTCCCGAGCGTGCTCCAAGCCGACCTGCGCTATTACCGTCGCATGGGCATCCACACCGTACAGGCGCTGATGACCGGCCCGCGCCCGTGGGTGGTCCCCGAGTTGAATGCCTGGCTGTTCGCCCGCCTGGCCTGGAACCCGGACCTGCCCGTCGAAGCGCTCCTGCGCGACTTCTGTGAATCGGCCTTGGGTGATCGAGGCCCCGACCTGCCCGGATACTACCGCGCGCTCGAGGCGGCCTACGCGCTTGCTCTGGATATCCAGCCCGAGCAGCGCAAGCTGGCGGGCGGCGGCTTGTGGGACAGCCTGCGTAATCCCCCGGCCGACATGGGCGACCCGGCGCTCGCCCCGGCGGAAGTGCTCCTGCGCAAAGCGCATCAGAATCTCGCCATCGAAGAGTGGGTGCGCCGCGCCGGCCGCCACCTGGAGTCGGCCCGCTCCGCCTCGCATCCTGCCGCCTGGGAGGCGGAGCGGACCAACTTCAATCTGCACAACGCCTGGCTGTCCTTCGACCTGGCGCGCGTCCAGCTTCTGGCGGCGACTCACTCCGGCCTGGGCGCCACCGGCGCCAAGGTCCTCCTGGGGGAGGCCGACCGCCAGCTTGGCATCGTCCTTGCCTGGGGTCGGGCCCACATTCCCGATCGCCGCCACCGCAGGCACTTCCGCCTGCAGCACCACTACTTCTGGCGTCTGCGACTCGATCGCATCCGCCAGCGCCTATTCCCCGGGGCGATTCGTGCGCTCCTTGGCCGGGCGACAGACGCCATCCGGTTATTGTGGTACGCTATCACGCTCCGACATGCGTTCGACAAGGATTGACAACGGGGCTGAAGGAAGACGTGCGCGTGCCCCGCACCCCTCGCGTGAGGTGAATCAGAATGCCTGAGTACCGGATCATCGTGAATCCGACGTCGGGTCGAGGCATGGGAGGGAAGTCGATCCCGTCGATCAGACAGCTGCTGGAGGCTGCCGGACTTGAGTTCGACATTGTCCAGACGGAAAGGCCCTGGCACGCGGTCGAGCTGGCCGCCCGGGCCGTTGCCGACGGATGCCGGGTGGTGGTGGCGGCCGGCGGCGACGGGACGGCCAATGAGGTGTTGAACGGCCTGATGCGGGCCCGACAATCAGGTGGCGGGCGAACGGCAGCGCTCGGCCTGATCTCGGTCGGGCGGGGCAATGACTTCGCCTACGGTGTGGATGTCCCCGCGGGCGTCGAAGCCGGCTGCCGCCTGTTGGTTGAGGACCGGCGCATTACGATCGATGTCGGCCTGGTCAGCGGCGGCCTGCATCCCGAGGGGCGCTACTTCGGCAACGGCGTCGGCATCGGGTTCGATGCCGTGGTCGGTTTCGAAGCGCTCAAACTGCGCCCGCTCTCCGGCTACGCCTCCTACCTGGTCGCCGCACTCAAGACGATCTTCCTCTACTTTCGCGCTCCCAAGGTGCGGGTGGAACTGGACGACGGGGAGCGGACGCTGAACGCGCTAATGGTCTCGACAATGAACGGCCGCCGACTGGGCGGCGGGTTCCACATGGCCCCCAACGGCGACATGAGCGACGGCCTCTTCGATGTCAGCCTGGTCGAGCAGGTCAGTCGGGCGCGCGTCTTGGCGCTGATCACCCATTTCACCCGCGGCACACAGGCGGGAGAACCGGACGTTCACACGTCCCGGAGTGCGAAGGTGCGCGTGACCGCCCTGAGCGGCGTGCTGCCGGCGCACGCCGACGGCGAGACTCTGTGTGTGGACGGCACGCAATTGGAGCTGCAGAACCTGCCGCGTCAGATCGAGGTGATCACCAGGCGGGGGCAGGCGGCGTGATCTCGCCCAGGACGCTCGTCGACGGAACCCTGTGGACGGTGACGCGGGCGCTGTGCCGCGTCGACGACGATCAGCTCGACAAGGTGCCTTCGCACGGGCCGCTCATCCTGGTCTCCAATCACATCAACTTCATTGAGGTGCCTCTGGTCCTGACGCATCTGAGGCCGCGCCCGGTGACCGGGTTCGCCAAGGCAGAGACCTGGGACAACCCGGCCATGGCCTGGCTGTTCGACCTGTGGTCGGCCATCCCGCTGCGCCGCGGGGAGCCGGACCTGGAGGCGATGCGACGCGCGCTGGAGGTCCTGCAAGCCGGGCAGATTCTGGCCGTGGCCCCCGAGGGGACTCGCAGCGGCAGCGGCCGGATGGGACGGGGACACCCAGGGATCGTGCTGCTGGCGCAGCGCAGCGGCGCACCGCTGCTGCCGCTGGGCTTCTACGGCGGCGAGAACCTGCGCCGGAACCTTTCCCGACTTCGCCGAACCGAGTTCCATATCGTGGTCGGGAATCCGTTCCGTGTGGAGTTCCCGGCCGGGCGGATTGATCGCGAAGTTCGCCAGCGGATCACCGACGAGATCATGTACCAACTGGCCGCGCTCTTGCCCCCGGCCTACCGCGGGGACTACGCGGACCTTGGCCGAGCGACCGAGGACTGGCTCAGGTTCCCACCGGGTTCGTCCAGCAACCTGCCGGCCGGGCAGAGGGCCTTGCCGCTGGATTAACCCGCAGCGCGCTCGAGCATCGGCGCGGGCCTGATGTCTTCCTTCGGCCGCCGGCCCGGTTGGGCGCATTCGTCGGGCGGCAGCAAGAGCGTGCGGAATCAGCCAGGCAGCTGGCGGGCGTACCGCCCGTCGAGTGCCTTCAGCTTCTCGACCTTCGGCGTCGACAGACCCCCCTCGAACTCCGCCGCCAGCCAGCAGTCCAGCAGTGAACGTGCCAGTGCCGGGTCGACGATGTGCCCCCCCAGGGTCAGGATCTGAGCGTCGTTGCTCTTGCGGGCGCGTTCGGCCGAAAGGGGATCGTGGCAGCAGGCGGCGCGAATCCCGGGGACCTTGTTGGCGGCGATCGCCATACCGATGCCGGTCCCGCATATCAGGATGCCGCGCCCGCACACGCCTCGGGCGATGCGCTCGGCGACTTCGACCGCCACATCCGGGTAGTCGATCGGGGAGTCGGCCGAGAAGCACCCGGCGTCTTCGACCTCATGGCCGAGCTCGACGAGGTGGGCCTTCAGATCCTGCTTGAGGGCGAATCCGAGTTGGTCGCTGCCGATCAAGACGCGCATGTCGTCCGCCTCCGATCCGGCCGGGCTCAGCCGCTCAGCCCCGAGCCCAACGACAGCGTGTAAACGGGATAGTCCAGACCGCTCCGACGGAATCCCAGTCGGTCGTAGAGGGCCAGCGAAGGCAGGTTGCTCCGCTGCGTATTGACCGTCGCCCGGTCGAAGCCGCGCCGATGAAGCTGGCCAAGCGCGTCCGACACCAGCATGCTGCCCAGGCCGCGCCGCTGGAAGTCAGGGTGAACCGCCAGGCGGGCCAGATGGGCGCCCAGACTCGAGGCGGTAGAGACTTGGTAGCCGACAAGCCGCCCGTCGGACACGGCCACCGTGGCGACCTCCGCCTGTTCGAAGGCCTGACGCAAGGATTGCTCGGAGAGCTGCCACAGCGGCGCGAAGGCGAGTTGGTCAACAGCCGCCACTGCCGGCAGGTCACCCAGCCGCAGACCCCTCAACGCGGCCGGGGCAGGGGTGCTTGGGGGCGGCGGCGCCTCCCAGGCAAGGAACACTACCTCGTCCGTGCGCCGAAAGCCGGCCCCCTCCAGCATCGGCGCGAGCCGGTTCTCGATGGGGAGGGCGCCTACCTCGCTCACGCCGCCCTCGATCAGGAGGTCGAGCGCCGGACGCCAGAGCTGTGTCCAGGCCTGAGACGGGCTGAGGCCGGGGGCCACCATGAACAACCGCACCCAGGCACTCCCCGGGAGGTCGGGCGAGCAAGCCAGGCAGGCGACGCACTCTCTGCCCGAGCGCGCCAGGAGGAAGGGGCCCTGGTCGAGCAGGTCGAGCGGGTGGGTCCAGTCCAGATGTTCATGGCGTAGTTCGGCGTTCTGCAGGAGGCGGCGCACCTCGCGCTCATCCTGGCGCGTCGCGGGCTGTATGCTCAGATCGCGGTACATGCCGAAGGTGCCTGGGAGGAATACGGGGCGTCAGCGATTGTTCAGAAGCCGGCCGGGAAGGCGCAGGAGCTTCCGAAGGAGACGCCGCGTCGGTGATAGGCGGCCGGCTCCCTCGAGTCCGGACTGCATGCTGCCGAGCGCCTGGATCGGCTTGCCCAGACGGAGCTGAATCCGAGAGAGCGCCTGCAGGCTGAGTGCGCGGTTTTCTTCGTCGGGAGTCTCGCTGAACAGCTCGATCGAGCGGATGAAGGCCTGCTCGGCCTCCTCGAGTCGGTCGCAGGCTTCGAGCGCGGCGCCCAAGTTCCCTTGCGCCTGTGCCGCAAGCCCGGTCTCGCCCGCGGCCAGAAAGGTCTCCGGGGTCCCCAGAACGGCATCCAGGGCAGGTTGCGCCCGGCCGGCCTGCAGAAGGGTCACAGAGAGATTGTTGGCCGCCTGCGCGGCCAGGATCGGCTGGCCGGCGTCCAGGTATGCCCGGCGTGCCTCAGCGAAATCTCGCGCAGCCGGATCCCAGTCGCCTCGGCGGTAGGCGGCCGTCGCCGCCTTCATCCGCTGCTCAGGGGGAAGACCGGGGTCGCTCACTCGGTGATATCGATCAGGCCCTCTCCAAGTCCGCGCAACTTCTCCATCGACAGATCGCTCATGCGCCGGGCCAACTCGAGGTACGGCCGGTTTTCCGGATCAGCGATGAACTCGCGCAGCTTGGGTGTCATGCGCAGGAAGGCCTTGAGGGCACGCTGGGAAGCGTCCCAATCTCCCACGGGTCCCTGGCGATCGACGTAGTCCTGGACGTCGTGTCCGAGGGCGCCGGCGATGGACTCCAGGTGCGGAATCGGGATCGGTCGGTCGCCGCGCTCATAGGCGTTGATCTTGCTGGTCGTCAGGCCGGTGGCCTCGGCCAGTTGTCGGGCCGAGAGGCCCGCATCCGTCCGGTGCCCGTGCAGGACGGCGGCGATCATCCGGTTGCGCAGGCCCAGGACGACCGGCAGGTCCTCGCCGACGATCGGCGCCTGTTCGGTCTCTTCGAAATTCCAGAACTGGCGCAGGGGAATGCCCAGGTGATAGGCGTAGAGCTCGAGCTCCGGCAGCGAGATGCTGCGCCGGCCGGTCTCATACGCGGCCAGCATCCCGGGCGTCGTCCCGATCAAGGCAGCCGCTTCTTTCAGGCTCTTCTTGGCTGCCTTGCGCGCCATCCGCATCGTGGCGCCGAGCATCTTCGCGCGCAGGGACAACGATTGTCGATCGCCCATGGGTGTGCTCCAGTCGCATCAGTGGCCGGGATTATAGCAGATGCACGCGACTCCCGCCGCTGTCGCACGTCGTCTGCCGGAGGCCGGCTGCCGCGAGAGACGCGGCGGGGCCGTCACTGAGCGGCATTCCCCAATCGCGCCAGGAGGCCGGCGGCCGCCTGGCGAAGCGATTCGGTGCTGTTCTCCTCGCCGAAGCGCATCGAGAGCGGCAGATGCAGCGAGCTGGCCCGGCTGAGATTCTCGCCCATGTGGAAGACGGCGCCCTCCACCTTGCGCCCCAGGCTCTTCTCGATCTCCTCCGTGCTCATCCCGGAGAGCCGCAGCGGCAAATTCGAGACAAGGAAGAGCTTCTCGGCCGGGATGTCCTCGACCTGGAGGTAGCTCATCAGCGCGCGAGTATTGCCCAGGACGGCCGCTTCAGGTGTGAACACGATGCACAGCAGGTCGGCCTGGGCCAGGACGAGCATGGCCAGCGGTGAGAGGTTCCGTCCGATGTCGACGAATACGTAGTCGAAGGCCGAGCGGGTCGCCTGGATCATCGGCCCCAGGCGGTCGGCTTGAAGCCCCGAGGCCTGCAGGGGATCGGTGGCGCCGGGCACGAGCTGGAAATCCCAGGCGCGCGGGGAGGGGAGCATGCGCCGCAGTGCCTCCGGGTTGAGCTCCTGGGGCGAGAGTTGGGTCAGCTTCATCAGGTCGGTGCGCGGTTCGCCGCCGGTGATGTAGGCCAGCGAACCGAGAGGCAGAACCAGGTCCACGACCGCCACGCGCGCCTCCGGGCGCAGCCGGGCGAACTCGTGAGCGATGTTCACGCACAGCGAGGAGGTGCCGGCGCCGCCGTTGGCGCTCAGGAAGGCGAGCATCCGGCCGGTCTGCCCCGCGTCTGGGCGCGCCGCCTGGGCCGACGCCTGGCGCGGCAGGGCGGCCAGGTGCCGCAGCAGCAGGTCGATCGCATCCGGCTGTTTGAGAATGTACTCGTTGAGGCCCGCTTCCAGCCCGGCCTTGACCTCCTCGGGGGCGCTGCGTGCGGTCAAGCCGAAGATCGGCTTCTGCGCGGTGCGCCGATCCCGGCGCAGCCGGCGGACGACTTCCGGTCCGTCGATATCGGGCAGGGCCATCTCCAGGATGACGGCGTCGGGCTGGTCGCGCCAGGCAATGATCAGCCCTTCCTTGCCGGAGGTGGTGTGCAGCAGTCGGTAGCCGGCGCCCGAGAGCATGTGCCGCACGAATCCGGCGGTCTTGGTGTCCGGTTCGATCAGCAGGACGGTCGCCTCAGGCAAGTTCCCCTCCACGGTCCGCTTGGCCTAGAACGGCTTCTCAGGAGGCATGAGGTAGCCGATCCCCTGCCGGGTGACGATGTGGATCGGATTCTTCGGATCGGGTTCGATCTTCTGACGCAGTCGGCTGAGGCACACCCACAAGATCTCCTTGTCGTCTTTGTACTCCGGCCCCCAGACGGTGGTCAACAGCTCTTCGGCCGTCATCACCTGACCCAGGGAGGCGGCCAGGGTCTGCAGCAGGCGATATTCGGTCGCCGTCAGGGCGATCTCCCTACCGGTGGAGGTCACCAGCGCCCGCGGCAGGTCGATGGTCAGCTCGTGGTGGGTGAGCACCGGTTGGTGGAAATCGGAGGCCTGCTGGCGCTCGGCCCGCCGGAGCACCGCCCGCACGCGCGCCAGCAGTTCCTGTGCCGAGAACGGCTTGACGATGTAGTCGTCGGCGCCGGCATCCAGACCGCGCACCCGATCGCGCTCCTCGCCCTTGGCAGTGATGATGATGATCGGCACGGCCGAGAACTCGCGGATGCGCTCACAGGCGGTGAACCCGTCCATGACCGGCATCATCACGTCGAGCAGGATCAAGTCTGGCTTCTCCGCCGCAGTGCGGTCGATGGCCTGCTGGCCGTCGGCGGCGGTGATCACCCGGTAGCTCTCGGTGTTCAGGTTGACTTCCATCAGGCGCAAGTAGCGCGGCTCGTCGTCCACGACCAGGACGGTCTTGACCTCACTCATGGTTGTCGCTCCGCTGCGATGCCTCTGTCGGAATGGGCGGCCCGACGGGGAGGACGATGCACCAGGTGGCGCCCGCGTCCTCGAGCCGGCCGGCGACGGCACGGAGCTCGGCGGCCGTCCCCGTCCAGAGCCCCTCCCGCGGGAGCCCCCGCTCGTCGCGCTCGGCGAGCAGCCGGTCG
>DAIRVC010000018.1:6981-14132 GCA_036803025.1 Anaerolineales bacterium | reverse complement strand
AGGACGAAGTAGAAGCTTGTCCCCTGGCCGGCCTGGCTTTCGATCCCGATCTCGCCGCCGTGCGCCTCGACGATCTTGCGGCAGATGTAAAGGCCCAGGCCGGTGCCTCGGACCGTGCGGTTGCCGGTCTGCACGCGGTAGAAGCGTTGGAACAACTGCGGCTGGTGTTCGGCGGGGATGCCCGGCCCGCTGTCGCGCACCTCGACGCGCACGCTGTCGCCCTGGTCGATGGCCCGCACGGTCACCGGCGACCCGGGGGCATACTTGTGTGCATTGCCGAGCAGGTTGTCGAGCACCTGGGCGATGCGGGCGGCGTCGATGAGCAGAGTCGGGAGCGTATCGGGAACCTCGAGCGTCAGCGGCATTTCCGGGGCGACCGAGAGCACGCGCGCGGCTGCGTCGCGGATGGTGCCGGTGATGCGGGCCGGCTCGAGCGTCATGCGCAGGGCGCCCGTCTCCAGGCGAGACGAATCGAGCAGGTTGTCGATCAGCTCGCGCAGCCGTTCGGCTTCCTCGTCGATGATGTGCAGGAACTCGGCCCGCGTGCTGCCGTCCCAGGTGGCGTCCTCGCGCAGCAGGGTGGTGACGTAGCCCTTGATGAAACCGAGCGGGGTGCGCAATTCGTGCGAGATCGTGGCGATGAATTCGTCCTGCATGCGCGCCAGCTCGCGTTGCGCTTCGAGCGTGGCGATGCGCGTGGACAGGCGGCGCGTCTCCAGCAATTGCCCGACATGCCAGGCGACGAACTCGGCCAGCCGGATGTGTTCGGGAGGGAAGGGCGGGCCGCCGAAGCGGCCGAAGACCAAGCCGCCCACACAGCGGCCGCCGACCATGAGCGGCAGACCCAGGTAGTCGCGCCTGCGTTCGCGTCCGGGGACGCCCGGGCCGCGGTCCTCCTTGCGCAAGATGGTCTCGCCGCTGCGGAAGGCCTCGGCCGCAGCCGGCTCGCCCCAGGCCAGGTCGGCCTCCTGCGAGCGGCCACGCCCCAGGGCGCGGGCGTAGGCCGGCTCGAGCTCGCGCGTATCCTCGTTTTGAATGTAGAGTGCCGCGACATCGAAAATGAAGATCGTGCGCGCCAGGCGGAAGATCGCATCCAGGCCGGCTTCGGTGTCGTAGGTCTCGGCCACGATGCGGGCGATGGCATAGACCGCATTGAGCTCGGTGCCGTGCTGGAGAGGGGCAACAGGCGCGGTGTCGCTCATCAGCTTGGGCCGCTGGCCGGGAGCAGGAAGGAGAACTGGGTGCCCGCGCCCTCCTGGCTCTCAACTCGAATCGAGGCGCCATGCCCCCCGAGGATCAGGTGGACCAGCGCCAATCCCAGACCGGTCCCTCCATAGCGGCGGGTGGTGGAACCATCGAGTTGG
Source organism: Anaerolineales bacterium (assembly GCA_036803025.1). Classification (GTDB taxonomy): domain Bacteria; phylum Chloroflexota; class Anaerolineae; order Anaerolineales; family E44-bin32; genus DAIRVC01. The sequence goes on along the minus strand of DAIRVC010000018.1, from coordinate 12,768 downwards.
TGGAACGGTTCGAAGAGCTCGCCGATCCGCTCACGCGGGATCCCGATGCCGGTGTCGCGCACACAGATCATCACGGCCGCCGACTGCAGAGAGGCTTGGATGGCGACGCTGCCTTCGGGCGGCGTGAACTTGACGCCGTTGTCCAGGAGCTGGTGCAGCACCCAGCCCAGCTTTTCCCGGTCGGCGCGCACGCGCGGCAGCCCGGGAGGGATTTCAGCGCGCAGGCGAACGCGCGCCCGCTCGGCTTTGTCCTTCAACCGGGCGATGGCCTCCTGCGCCAGAGGCTGAAGATCGACGTCGGTCAGGTCGAGGGTCACACCGCGCCGGGAGGCCGAGGAGAACTCAACCAGATCCTCCACCAGCCGTTCCAGCCGGTCGACGGCGCGGCGCACAACCTGTAAGGCGTCGGACTGCTCCGGCGAAAGCGATCCGAGCGAGCCCTGAGCCAACAGGTCGACGTATCCCACGATCTGGCTCATCGGGGTGCGAAGTTCATGCGAGACGTTCGAGATAAGGTTGGCCTTCAGCTGCCCGAGCTCGCTCAAACGTTCGAGGGCTCGGCGCAGCTCGGTCGTGCGCTCGTCGACCCTCAGTTCGAGTGTGCGGTTGGTCTGCTGCAGCGCCCCGTGGAGTTCGAGGATCTGGCGGGTGATGGCCCGGTCGAGGGTCTCCCGATCCAGGATCTGAAGGTCGACCAGCGTCTGCCCGAGCAGGCGGCTCTCGCCGGCTGAGGCCAGCTCGGCCTGACGTTTAAGGGCGCGCGCCAGCTGCGCCTCGTTGACCAGACCTTGCCGGACGAGGTACTCTCCGATGCGCGGCACCGCGGCTTCCGGCTCGACGGCCGCCTGGGGCGTTTCGGCATAGCGTTCGAGGTAGGTGCGTTCGGCCAGCAGGGCTACCAATACCAGGTCCACACCGCAGGTCTGGCAGACGCGGCTGTCCGAAGCAAGGGAGGCTCCACAATGCGGGCAGAGGGAAGCACCAGCAGCAGGTGGGCGATTATGCGGACCAGGCATCCTGAGTCGCCGGCAAAGCGACCCGCGTATGATAGCCGGTCCCGTGCCTGCAGGCAAGCGCTCAAAGCGCAAGCCGCCTGTAAGGTAATTGCCACCCATTCCGGGTGATAATCGAGTCGGTTCCTGGAGGAGGCCGCGAATGGCCATCGAGGTATTGCTGGTCGACGACGATCCGGATCTGGCGGTGATGCTGCGAACGCTGTTGCGCGGCCAGGATATTCAAATCCGCTCGGTCCTGGACGGGAAGGCAGGCATCGAGTCCTGCCGACAGTCCGCCCCCGACGTGGTGATCCTCGATCTGCTCATGCCCGAGGTCGATGGCTGGGAAGTCTGCCAGCGGATCCGCGAATTCAGCGACGTGCCGATCCTGATCCTATCGGCTCTGGGCGCGCCTTCCAGCGTGGCCCGGGCCCTGGATGCCGGCGCGGACGATTATCTCATCAAGCCAGTCCATGCCAGTCTTCTGGCTTCTCGACTGCGCACGCTGGTGCGGCGCCGGGTCCTGGCCGAGGCACGTGACGCAGCAGCTTGATTCCGGGTTGAATGCCCTGACGCGGGCTTGGCAACCGTCTCCACTCTCCCTCCACGCAGCTGCGGCTGCGTGGAGTGGTTAAGGGGACGGCGCCTGGTCGTCAGCGGCGGCTAGAGGCTGGCGCGCGTGATCCCACCGTCGAAGAAGACCGATTGTCCGTGAATGTAGCTGGCGGCCGGCGAGGCCAGCCAGGCCACCACTTTGCCGTACTCCTCGACCGTCCCCATTCGGCCGAGCGGGATCTCATGGGTGAGCTTGGCCTGCTCCGCCTCGATCGTCGTACCGGCGCGGCTGGCGCGGTCGCCCAGCAGCGTCTGCACCCGTTCCGTCCAGGTCCAGCCGGGGTTGATGGCGTTGACCCGGACGCCGCGCCGCCCGACCTCCGCCGCCAACGACTTGAGCATGCCGATGACGGCCAGGCGCAGGGAGTTAGACAGTATCAGGTTGTCGATCGGCTGTTTGACGGAGTAGGACAGCGAGGCGACGATGCTCCCCGACTCGCGCTCAAGCATCCCCGGCAGTGCCGCTCGACAGAGCCGGACGGCGCTCATGACGGTCAGTTCGAAAGCCTGCGCCCACTCGGCATCGCCCAGTGCCATGAAGCCCCCTGGCGGCGGCCCACCCGCGTTGAGAATCAGGATATCGATGCGACCAAAGCGGGCCAGGGTTTCCTGGACCAGCCGCTCGATGTCGGACGGCTGAGTCAGGTCAGCGATCACTCCCAGCACCGGACGGCCGGTCTGCGATTGGATATCGGCCTGGGCGGCCAGTATCTCCTGCGTGCGAGAGCAGATCGCCAACGAAGCGCCCTCGCGGGCCAGCGCCAGCGCGGCGGCCTTGCCCAGGCCGCGTGACGCAGCCGCCACAAGCGCCACCTTGTCTTTCAGCTCGAGGTCCATGGGACACGCCTCCGACGGCCGGTGTGGGGCGGGGGCCTCACAGCGGCATGAACTCGTGGTCGATCACCTGGACGTCCGGCCGGTAGCGTTCGACCCACCCCGGGATGCCCGCCAAGACCCGCTCAACGTGATTGCGGTCGTTGGCCACGACGACGCAGGCGATCAGCGACTGCGAGTGGCTGTCGCCGTAGTCCACTTCGGCGGCCGAGATATTGAACTGTCGATGCAGGGCGCTCAGCAGCGGTTTGAGCCGGCCGCGCTTCTCCTTGAGCGAGGCGCAGCCGGGCAGACGCAGATGCAGGCTCAGGGCGCCGACGTGCATGCCGGGAGTGTAGCCGCGGCGCGGCCTGGTGACAAGCCGCAGCCGACGAAGAGGGTTATAATGGAATCATGCGTAACGTCGTGCTCATCACACTCGCCGTTCTGGCGGCGGCCTCGGTTCTGGTCGGGACATGGCTTGTCGTCCGCACCGTGCAGGAGTCGACTCGCCCCGTGGCCGATCTTTCGTCCAGAGTCGGCACGCAGGTGGCCGCCATCCTGCATCCCACGCCGACTATCGTGCCCGATCCGGTGACCATCGTGCGCGAGGTGCGGTCGCTGGCGCGCCTGGAAACCATCCAATACAGCGTCGAGAAGGTGATCACGGCTGAGTCAGGGCAAGGGCCGCTGGGCTTCCTGTTCGGCGATCGGCTGCTGCTCATCGCCCACGGCGTCGTGATCGCCGGGGTGGACCTGGGACAGCTGGAGCCGCAGGACGTCTGGCTCGATGCCCAGGGGCGGGCCTATCTTCGCCTGCCGGAAGCTGAGATCTTCGTGGCCACGCTCGACAACGAAATGTCTTACGTATACGACCGCGAGACCGGGCTGCTGACGCGGGGGGACATCACGCTCGAGGCAGCCGCCCGCCAGGCAGCCGAAGACGAGATCCGCCGGGCGGCCCTGGAAGACGGCATCCTCGAACAAGCACGCGTCAACGCCGAGAACGCGCTCTACCGCCTGCTGCGCGCCATGGGTATCCCCGATATCCTGTTCGTCACCGAGGACTCGGACGTTCCCCATCCGGCGTTGACCCCAACGCCCTGACCTTCCACTGAGCTGCCTACCCTGGCCGAGGCTGCTGGGCGCCTGTGACGGACGCGCGTGGATTCGCGCAGCGCCGGCCGGCCCGGCTGCCAAGGACAGACCGGCTGGGGTGGCTCCCTGCTCGGGGTATTGCACGCCCGGCCATGCCACGCCAGCGGCTGGGGCCAGGCTCAGCCAGGGCAGATCCGAGTCTCGTGTCACACCCCTTGCGCCTGCGATCACGAAGACCATGGTGCCCTCGGTGTTCAGCTCAGCCGCCCTCTGATCGGATGCCGCCAACTCGGCCGGCTCCCGCTTGTGTTCGCGACAATCATGTCATAGAGTGGACGTAGCGCGTCCGGTCTCCAGAATGGGGGCTGACCAAGGTTGCCAAGACTCCCAGGGAGGCAAGCATGACTCGACGCCGATTCTCCCCGCTGATCCTGCTCCTGGCTGCAGCCTGCGGAGTCCCGCAAGCGGCAGCCCCGAGTGAGGCACCTACGGACATCCCAATCCCAACGGCGACGCGCACAAGTCCTCCGGTTCCGACCATCCGCCCGACCGCGACCGGACCGAGCCGGGAGTACATGGAACAGCTGGACGCGATCTATACCATGGTGGTTGTGATCGAAGGCAACGCGACGCTGGTCGCCGAGACTGCCTCTCGAGTTGCCTCCGGCTCCGTGGACGAAGTCGCCTCAGAGGCTATGCTGGCGGATGTCGAGCGAGTGATGACCCAAGTCGACGGGATCAGCTCCACGCTGCAGGTGCCGAGCGAATTCTCGGAGTCCTGGGAAGAGGCGCTGGGGGTGCATGCTCAGACTCGGGAAATCCTCGCGGCCTGGAGGGCCGGGACGATCGATCCGGGCGAGGCCGCCCTGGAATTGGAGGAGGTGCGGGCGTCGGCTGACCACGCCTCGCGTTTGGCGGAAACCCGGATTGCGCCGCTAATCGGCTCAACCCAGGCAGAGATGGAGTCCGCGCGCGGACTGTTCCTGGCCGGCGCCATCGCGGATGCGTTCGAAGAGCCCGTGCCGGTGTATGCGTGCGGAGAGGGCGAGTCCGCGGAGGCCGGCGCGGGCCTGACCGGGAGGATCGCCTTCACCTCCGTTCGGGATGGTGATCCGGAGATCTATGTCATCAACGCCGACGGGTCGGGGGCGACTCGCCTGACCGACAGCCCGGGCGGTGACTATCACCCCTCCTGGTCGCCGGATGGGAGGCGCATCGCCTTCTACTCCGAGCGCGAAGGCAATGCCGAGATCTATGTCATGAACGACGACGGCACGCAGGTCACCCGGCTGACGAACCACGCGGCGCAAGACTACGACCCGGCCTGGTCGCCGGACGGCACGCAGATCGCCTTCCATTCCCACCGCTATCAAGGGGCGGGGAGGATCTACGTGATGAACGCCGACGGCTCGGATGTCCACCGACTGACCGACCCGGCCTTCGACGATTGGTCCCCCTCCTGGTCGTCCGATGGTGCCCAGATCGTCTTCAACTCGAGCCGCAGCGACGATCGCGACATCTGGGTCATCAATTCCGACGGCACGGGATTGCTCGATCTGTCCGATAGGCCCGTGGGGGATGACTGGTGGCCCGACTGGTCTCCGTCCGGCAACCGAATTGTCTTTCACTCGGCCCGCGACGGGCATTTCGAGATCTACACGATGGACGCGTCGGGTGAGGACGTCATCCGCCTGACGAATAGCCTCGCCGGAGGGTATGACCCGGCCTGGTCGGGGGATGGGACTCACATCGTCTTCACTTCGGATGGAGCGGGCAATCGGGAGCTTTGCGCAATGCGCTCCGACGGATCGGGCTTGTTCAACGTGACCAACAACCCGGCCCACGACTGGGGCGCCGACTGGGGACCCTAAACTGACTGCCCGGGTCTTTCCCGTCCTCGCCGCGCCGCTACGCCGCCGTACCGGGCATGCCCGGACCGCCGCCTCGGGCGCGATCCCTTCTCAAAGCCTGCGCGTCCAGCCGGGTGCCGCGTAGCGCGCGCTCGTCAGCTCATCGGCGCGGCGCCATTCCTCGTCGCTCAGCGACTGCTCGTCGAACCGCAATTCCAGCGCACGGCTGAAGCCGGTGATGAAAGCCTGCGCCGCATCCGCCCACTCGGCAGTTCTGCCCAGGCATGCCTGGACCGTCGTCGCCCGGCGGCCAAGCGCCTTGGCTGCCTGGCTGCGGGCTTCCTCATCCGCGAAACGCAATGCCAGGCACACCCGCCCGATATCCCCGGATAGCGGAAGAGATCCGTGTTGGAGTA
>DAIRVC010000018.1:0-6971 GCA_036803025.1 Anaerolineales bacterium | reverse complement strand
CGCCGCACCTGAGCGCTGCCGATCAGCTTGCGCCCGCCGACGGTGATCTCGTACGCGCTCGGGGCCTGAAAGCAGATCGGATTCGATCGCTCGGCCTCGCCCTCTCCGGCAGCCGGCTGCACCTGAGCTTCTAGGCCGAGTTCATCCAACGCGGCCAGGAGACCGCGGCTCAAACGCTGGTAGCTGGGGAGGACCCCGCCTGCCATCAGCGGGTGACGCTCGGGGGCCGCGACGGAGTAGGTCAGCTCATCGATGTGCAGGATGGCTCTGCCGCCGGTCGGGCGGCGGACCAGGTCCCACCCCAGGCGACGCAGACGAGGCTCATCGACATCGCTGTGCGGTTGCGCATACCCGAGCGAAAGGCAGGGCGGGGCCCAGGCATACAGGCGCAGCGTCGGCGGGGAGTCGCCGGCGACGACCGATTCGAGGATGGCCTCGTCGAGGGCCATGTTCTGCGGTCCCGAGAGGGGTCCCGCGACCACGACCCGCCAGTGGTTGGTCGAATCCATGCGGCCGATTATAGCGCCCGAGGCGCGGTCGAGCCGCGCGCTGAGCTCCGGCCGAGAGGGGCGGCCGGCGGCGGTGGAGGCTGGCCTGCGTGGTACACTACGCCGTCAGCCGCCTCAGGCGGCGTCATTCTGTGATCATGATGCGCATGGGCACGAGACGCCTCGCCTCCCGACACCTCCTCTGGATCTCGGCCGCCGTGGTGCTCACGGCGTGCGGTGCGCCGCCTTCGGCGGATACCCCAGCCTCGGGCACGCCGACCGCGCACATTTCACCCCTTGTGACGCCGACCTCCTTGCCGACGCCCGCCGGGCAGAGTCTGCCTGCCGACGGGCCGCGGGTGAGTGTCTGGCTCTCCTGGGGCCCGCAGGCGTTGCAGCCTCTGCTGCGCCTGGCCGAACTCTTCCGGGAAGACCATCCGGACGTCCAGTTCGAAATCGTCTACTATCGGGAATCGGAACTGGCGGCCGCATTCGCCGAGGCGATGCGGTCAGGCGCCGGGCCGACGATCGTCATCGGCCCGGACACCTGGGGCCCGGCCCTTTGGGCGCAGTCCTCGATCCAAGATCTGAGCGAGTTGATGGCGGCCAGCCTGCGCGAAGCCCTGTACCCGGTGGCGCTGAGGCAGGCGGAATTCGAAGGCAGCCTCTTGGGCCTGCCGCTTGAGCTGCACGGCACGGTCCTGTACGCGCGCGCGGCGCAGGTCCCGGCTCCGATCGAGACGGTCGGTGAGTGGCCCGCGGCGGCCGCCGCGGGAACGCGCGCGGCGTTCGATCTGGGAGTCGATCGCGTCGCCTCCTTTCTGACCGCCTGCGGTGGTGAGTGGATGGATTCATCGGGCGCGCCGGCGTTCGAGACCCCCGCGGGGCTGTGCTGGCTGCAGGTCGTGCTGAACCTGGCACAGGCCGGAACGGTCCCGGCAGGGAGCGGGGAGGATTTGCGTCGCTTCGAGGCCGGCGAGGCGGCCTGGATTCTGGGTGATACGCGCGACCTCGAGCGGCTGCGGTTGTCGGTCGGCGAGCAAGATCTGCGCATCGACCCTTGGCCGGCCGTCGAGCTGGGCCAGCGGCGGCTGTCCGGATTCGTCCGAACGCAAAACGCCTACCTCGCCTCCGGCCTGGCGCCCGAGGACCTGCAGGCCTCATGGACCTTCTTGGCCGACTTGATGTCGCCCGAGGCGCAGCAGGAGCTGGCCGACCCGAACGGCGCGGATCACCTGCCGACGATCCAGGGAGTCATCCTGGAAGATCCGCTGCGCGCCGCAGCCTTGGCGGCCTTGGTTGACGGCGTGCCCTACCCGAGGCAGGCGAGGTTCGAGGCATTCCGCATCCCGTTGCAGCGCGCCATCGACACGACCGCGCGGTTGATCGGGAACCTGCCGCTGATCCTCGAGAGAGCGGCACGAGAAGCCGAGCTGGCACTCGCGCCCACGCCAACACCTTGAGCCCGATGGCGAGCGTGCCTCCCGGACCCAGCCTGCGCGTGAGGACCTAGATGACCGTCCCCGACTGGGTAAAGGACTCCGTCTTCTACCAGATCTTTCCGGACCGCTTCGCCAACGGCGATCGATCCAACGATCCGCCGAACGTTCAGCCCTGGGGGGCGCGCCCGACGACCGACGGCTTTCAGGGGGGCGACCTGCGCGGCGTGATCCGGCGCTTCGACTACCTGCTGGATCTGGGCGTCAGCGCGTTGTACTTCACGCCGATCTTCCAGGCCACCTCCAACCACCGCTACAACACCACCGACTACTACCGCATCGATCCGAGGCTTGGGCGGCGCGAGGACTTCGACGAACTGCTCGAGATCGCCCATCGGAACGGCGTGCGCGTCATCCTGGACGCCGTCCTCAACCACTCCGGTCGCGGCTTCTTCGCCTTTCAGGACCTGCTCGAGAACCAGGCGCACTCGCCTTACCGGGACTGGTACCATGTCCGCCGCTTCCCGCTGGACGCCTATGGCGAGGGGGAAGCCGAGAACTATGCGGCCTGGTGGGGTTTCCGCAGCCTGCCGAAGTTCAACACCGGCAACCCGCAGGTGCGGGAGTTCCTGCTCGGCGTCGGGAAGTACTGGATCGAAGCGGGTGCGGATGGCTGGCGGCTGGATGTCCCGAATGAAATCGACGACGACAGCTTCTGGGCCGAATTCCGCGAGCGGGTCAAGTCGGCCAACCCGCAGGCCTACCTGGTCGGCGAGATCTGGGACGTCAATCCGCGCTGGGTCGGGCCGCGGCACTTCGACGGCCTGATGAACTACCCGCTGCGCAGTGCGCTCCTGGAGTGGGTGGCAGAGGCGAAGCGGGCGACCACGGATCTGGCGACCGGGATCGAGTCGCTTCTGACCGCCTATCCGTCGGAACATGTCTTCGCCAGCTACCTTCCTCTTGGCTCGCACGACACGGCGCGTGTCCGAACCCTGTGCGGCGGCGAGGCGCGCAAGGTGCGGCTGATGGCGTTGATCCAGTTCGGGCTACCCGGTGCACCGGCCGTCTTTTACGGAGACGAGGTCGGATTGGAGGGTGGGAAGGATCCCGACTCGCGCCGGGCTTTCCCCTGGAACGAGGCGGAGTGGGAGCCTGGCCTGCGCGACCACTACCTCCGGCTGATCGGTCTGCGGCGCAAGTTGGAGCCGCTGCGCCGCGGTGAGTATCTGCGCCTGCTGGCTGACGACGCCGCCGGCGTGTACGCCTTTGCCCGGAAGACCGCCGGTCAGGCGGCCATCGTTGTCGCCAATGCCTCAGGCTCGACGCGCCTGGTCGAGCTCCCGGTCTCGGCCGTCGGCTGGGCGGAGGGGACGCCCACGCAGGACGAATTGCACGGGACGCCTCGCACGGTCACGGCCGGAGCCGTTCGGCTGCGTCTCCCCCCATTCGAAGGAACGATCATCACCGCTCCATCCGACTCGCGCGTCTGATCCAGCCGACACGGCCCCGGAGCAGGCAGCGCTCGCGAGCCCGGATGTATAATCCCCCCGATGCACCTGATTCTGACGCACGACCAGGCTGATTTCGATTCCGTCGCGGCGTTAGTCGCTTCGCGCCTGACGGAACCGTCCGCGTACGCCGTCCTGCCGCGCCGGCTGAACCGCAACGTGCGCGCCTTCATGACGCTGTACGGCGACGCCTTGCCCCTGGTCGAGCACGACGAACTGCCGCGCGAGGCCGTCGAACGCGTCACGCTGGTCGATACCCTGTCGCTTCCCTCACTGAAGGGTCTGAGCCCTGACACGCGCGTGCATGTGGTTGACCACCATCCGAAGGAAGGGGCATCCGAGGCCGGTTGGACGTACCATCTGGAGGAGGTCGGGGCGACCACCACGTTGTTGGTCGAGGCGCTGCAGGAGAGCCATCCCCAACTTGGCTTGGTCGAGTCGACGCTGCTGCTCCTGGGCATCTACGAGGACACCGGCTCGCTCTCCTACGGCAGCACGAGTCCACGCGATGTGCGCGCCTGCGCCTGGCTGCTCGAATCGGGCGCCAGCCTGACGATCGCGGTCGACTTTCTCAACCATCCGCTTTCCCCCGGACAGCGAGAGCTGTACGACCGCCTGCTCGAGTCGGCTGAGACCCATCTCTACCACGGGCTGTCGGTGGTGGTCGCCTGCGCCGCAGCCGAGGGGCTGACCGAGGAGATCTCGACCCTGGCGCACAAGCTGCGCGACCTGTTCGACCCGGCCGGGCTGTTCGTCCTGGTGGCTCTGGACGGCAACGTTCAGCTGGTGGCGCGCTCGTCGACCGAGGCGATCGACGTGGGGCGCGTGGCGCAGCACTTCGGGGGCGGAGGGCACGACCGCGCCGCTGCGGCGCTGATCCGCAAGCGGTCGGTGGAATCCGTACGCGGCGAGCTGCTCACGCTCCTGGCTGAGAACATCCGGCCTGACCGGACCGTGGGCGAGATCATGTCGCGCGGCCCGCAGCTTCTCGAGCCCGCGGCGCGTGTCGCCGATGCCGCCGAACGTATGCAGCGCTTCGGGCACGAGGGCTATCCCGTCGCCGAGGGCGGGCGCGTGGTCGGGCTGTTGACCCGACGGGCGGTGGACCGAGCGATGGCGCACGGGCTGGGGTCGCTGCCCGTGGCACAGGTGATGGACGCCGGGACATTGACCGTTCTGCCGTCCGATTCAGTACAGCACCTGCAGCGCGTGATGATCCGACACGACTGGGGCCAGGTGCCGGTCGTCGATCCTGAGAGCGGGACGATTGTCGGCATCGTGACGCGCACCGATCTGCTCAAGACGCTGGCCAGCGCCGGTGCGCCGGCCACGCCGAACCTGACCGAGCGACTGCGGGCCGCGCTGCCGCCGGCTCGCTTCTCCTTGCTCGAGGAGATCGGACGCCAGGCGGAACGGGCCGGCGCGGCAGTCTACATCGTCGGCGGTTTCGTGCGCGACCTGCTGCTGGGCACGCCCAGCGTGGATCTCGACCTGGTGGTCGAAGGCGACGCAGTCCGGCTGGCGCGCGACCTGGCCGAGGCCTATGGCGGCCGGACCAGCAGCCATCATCGCTTCGGGACCGCCAAGTGGCGGCTGGACCGGCGCAACCGCGCCTTGCTGGAGCGCTGCGGAGGCAAGCAGGCTGCCGAGGCGTTGCCGGAGAGCCTCGATTTCGTCAGCGCTCGCACCGAGTTCTACACGCACCCGACCGCGCTGCCTTCGGTCGAAAGAGGCAGCATCAAGCTTGACCTGCACCGGCGCGACTTCACGATCAATACACTCGCGCTGCGTCTGGACGGCCGCTTCTTCGGCACCCTTCTCGACCCGTGGGGCGGGCAGCGGGACCTGGAACAGCGTCTGGTCCGGGTCTTGCACTCGATCAGCTTCGTCGACGACCCGACGCGCATGCTGCGTGCCGTCCGGCTGGAGCAGCGTCTGGGCTTCTCGATCGAGTCCCGGACCCTGGAGCTTCTTGGGCAGGCGCTGCCCCTCCTGGATCGAGTGAGCGGAGAACGAATCCGCAACGAACTGGTCCTGATCTTTCGCGAGGCTCGCCTGGCGGAGATCATGGGGCGGCTGCGAACCCTGGGACTGCTCCGCTCGATTCATCCGGGGCTGGCGTGGGACGACTGGTTGGCGGGGCGCTTCGCATTGGCCGAGAGCTTTCGGCCGCAAGAGACCTGGCGGATGCAGTCGGAGCCGGAGGCGCAGTTCTTGCGCATCGCACTGTGGGTCTTCCGGCTCCCTGAAGGCGAGGCTCACGCCGTCTGCCGGCGCCTGAGCCTGCCGCTGGCGGTCGAAGAGCCGGCCCTGGAGGCCAATCGACTGGGCCTCGAGCTCAGCGGGAAGATCGAGGCGATCCGCCCGAGCGAGTGGGTCTCGCGTTGGGAAGGCCTGCACGAGGCGGCCCTGGCTGCAGCCTGGCTGGCCTTCGACGAAGGGTCACCGGCTCGAGCGATCCTCGAGCGCTACCTGGAGGACTGGCGGCATGTGATGCCGGCCACGGATGGCAACGCGCTGCTCAAGGTCGGCCTGCCTCCGGGACCTGAGTACAAGCGCATCCTTTGGTCACTGCGGGCGGCTCGGGTGGATGGCGAGATCCGCAGTACTGCCGAGGAAGAGGCGCGACTGGCCCAACTCTTGCAGGAGGCGCGTCAGACCGGTGGATAGTCCGCAGGTCGAGATCCGCCGGGCCACCGAGGACGATCTGCCCGGGATGGAGTGGGAGGGTGAGTTCCGTCACTTCCGCCGTCTCTATCGGGCGGCCTTCCTGGATGCCTGCCAGGGCCGAAAGACGATCCTGCTGGCGAAGAGTGACGGCGTGATCGTGGGGCAGCTGATCGTGCAGTTCGGCACCGACCTGGCCTGCCTGCCCCGTCCGGAATTGACCGGCTACCTGTACTCGTTCCGCGTCCGCGAGGGCTTTCGCGGTCGGGGCGTGGGCAGCCAACTGATCGAGACCGCCGAGGCCGCACTGCGGGAACGGGACTATCAGCAGGCAGCCATCGCGGCCGCAAAGGTGAACCCGCGGGCGCGTCGGTTGTATGAGCGACTCGGCTATTCGGTCGTCGGCGAGGACCCTGGGCAATGGTCGTACCTGGACGACCGCGGGATCGTGCGCAACATCGCCGAACCCGCGTATATTCTGGCGAAGGGGCTGTAGGGAGAAGGATGAGGTCCCGCTCCGGCGCGTGGGTCTTGGGAGTCGGCCTGACGGCCGTCGGGTTGCTGCTCCTGGCCGTGAATCTCGGACTGCTCCCGCTTGACGATCTCCCGCTGCCGCCGCTCCTGGTGGTGTTGGCCGGCGTGTGGCTGACGGCCGACGCCTGCCGGATCCCCGGCCGGCGCGGGGTTACCGCCGGCATCCTGGTCATAGCGGGCGGGTTGTTCTGGACCGCCGTATCGGTCGGCTGGCTCGAGGAGGGGCACTTCCTGGGGGTCTTGCTCATCGCCTTGGGTGTCGGCGTCCTACTCCGTCATGCGGCGCCGGGCCGCCGCTGAGCCTCGGACGCGCATGGACCGATCCCGACCCT
>DAIRVC010000017.1:0-27570 GCA_036803025.1 Anaerolineales bacterium | reverse complement strand
ACCATCCGAGAGGCGCTCGGCCATCTGGACGGCCTGACCGTCAGCCTGCTCGGCGACTTGAAGCACGGGCGCACGGTCCACTCCCTGGCGCGCCCGCGCTCCCTGTACAGCGTCCGCCTGAACTACATCTCCCCCGAGGTCCTGCGTATGCCGCCCGAACTTATCGAGGAGCTCGAGGCGAAGGACATCCAGCAATCCGAGCACGCCACACTGGACGAGCCGCTTCCGGGGACCGACGTCCTGTATGTCACCCGGGTGCAGAAGGAGCGCTTCACTGACGAGGCCGCTTACGAATCGGTGCGCGGCGCCTACGTCATCGATCCGCCGGTGATGCAGGCGGCCAAGCAGCGCATGATCGTCATGCACCCGCTGCCGCGCGTGGGCGAGATCGCCCCTGAGTTCGACGACGACCCGCGCGCCGCCTACTTCCGCCAGATGGAATACGGGCTGTACATCCGCATGGCACTCCTGGCGATGGTCCTGGGAAAGGCCTGATGGAGACGTTCTTCACCTTCCTGGAGCGGCGCGTCCAGGATTGCACCTCGCCGCTGTGCGTCGGGCTGGACCCACACCCGGACGACCTGCCCTCTGCCGATGCCGCTGCGGCCCTGGCTTTCTGCCTGCGGCTGATCCGGGCCACCGCCCGTTACGCCGCCGCGTTCAAACCGAACGCGGCCTTCTTCGAGGCGCTCGGCCCCGAAGGCTGGCAAGTCCTGGCGCAGGTCATCGCCGCCGCAGGACAGGAATCGCAGCGCATGGGGTCGCGCATCCCGGTCATCCTGGATGTCAAGCGGGGCGATATCGCCTCGACCGCCGAGGCCTACGCCCGCTCGGCCTTCGAACTGCTTGGCGCCGACGCCGTGACCCTCTCCCCCTACCTGGGCAGGGACTCGATCGAACCCTTCCTGTCCGATCGCCACAAAGGGGTCTTCCTGCTGTGCAAGACGTCGAACCCCGGAGCAGCCGATCTGCAGGATCTGCCCGTCGGCGGCCCGGCCGGGTTCGTCCCGCTGCATATCCGCGTGGCGCAGCTTGCCCGGTCCTGGAACACGCACGGCAACGTCGGCCTGGTCGTGGGCGCGACGCAGCCCGAGTCGCTGGCGCGCGTGCGCGCCGCGGCCCCTGACCTGTGGATCCTGGCGCCCGGCATCGGCGCCCAGGGCGGCGATCTGGCCGCTGTCTTGCGGGCCGGCATCCGAGCCGACGGTTCCGGGTTGCTGCTGACGGTCTCGCGCGCCCTCAGCCGAGCCGACGACCCGGGTCGAGCCGCAGCGGATCTGCGCGATGAGATCTTGGCCCAAGTGCCCCATCGACCCGGGGCTCCGACGCTTGCCGTCGCGCGCCCTCTCGACGAGCCAGACGCTCTGGCCGACGCGCTGCTGGAGGCAGGCTGCGTCCGCTTCGGGGAGTTCAAGCTCAAGTCGGGACTCATCTCCCCCATCTACCTGGACCTGCGGCGGCTGATCTCGACCCCGATGTTGCTGGCCCGGGTCGCTCAAGCCTATCTTGCCGTTCTGCAGGATCTCCACTTCGAGCGATTGGCGGGTCTGCCCTACGCTGCCATACCCATCGCCACGGCTGTGGCCTTGCAGGGCGGCTACCGCATGATCTACCCGCGCAAGGAGGCCAAGGCGCACGGCACCGGCGCTGAGATCGAGGGCGAGTATCATCCCGGCGAGACCGCCGTCGTCCTGGATGACGTCGCCACGACCGGGGGGAGCAAGTTCGAAGCGATCGACCGCTTGCGGGCCGCCGGCATGGCCGTGCGCGACGTTGTCGTTCTGATCGACCGGCAGGGCGGTGCAGCAGAAGCGCTGGCCGCGGCGGGCTATCGCCTGCATGCGGTGCTCACGCTTGAGCGGATGCTCGAGCATTGGGAGGCGGCGCGCCGCGTCCCGCCAGAACAGATTGCCGCCGTACGTCAGTTCCTGGCTGAATCGTCGCCGGAGTGATGGGAGCGGTCGCCCGTCGAAGTCCGCCGGAGCCTGGATGTACACCAGCCTGCGCCGTTTCCTATTTCGTCTCGACCCCGAGCGGGCACACGGCCTGACCCTGCAGCTGCTCGCATTGGCCGGGGCCCTGGCGCCGGTGCGTGCCCTCCTGCGCGATCTCTTCTGCGTCGACGACCCCCGGCTGCGGGTGCAGGCCCTGGGCCTGGAGTTCGCCAATCCGCTCGGCCTGGCGGCCGGGTACGACAAGGACGGGAGGGGAATCGCCGGGCTGGCCTGCCTGGGTTTCGGGCACCTCGAACTGGGGACGGTGACGCCGCAGGCACAGCCCGGAAACCCCCGGCCGCGCGTGTTCCGCCTGGTCGAAGACGAAGGACTCATCAATCGCATGGGGTTCCCCAACGCCGGCGCCGGCCCGCTGTTGAAACGGCTGGCCCGGCGCAGGCCTCGCGGCGTCATCCTGGGAGTCAACCTCGGCAAGGCGGCCTCCACCCCGCTCGAGCGCGCCGTGGAAGACTACCGCTCTCTGCTGCGCACCTTCGCACCCGTGGCCGACTATCTGGTGGTGAACGTCTCGTCGCCTAACACGGTCGGGCTGCGCCGCCTGCAAGCACGCGACCTCCTGGAGGGCCTGCTCGGGGACCTGGCAGCTGAACGCGCGCGGCTGGCTCAATCCGGCGGACGCCGGGTGCCGCTCCTGGTCAAGCTGGCCCCGGACTTGTCCGAGGGCGAGGTGGAGGACGCCGTTGCCGCGATCGAGGGCGCCGGGCTTGAGGGGGTGATCGCCACAAACACCACGCTCTCGCGCCAGGGTCTCCGATCCTCGACATGCACGGAAAGCGGCGGTTTGAGCGGCGCGCCCCTGCGGGCGCGCTCGACCGAGGTCATCCGCCAGGTCGCCCGCCTGACGCGCGGCCGCTTGTCGATCATCGGCGCCGGCGGGGTGTTCGCTGCGCGTGACGCCCAGGAGAAGCTCGATGCCGGGGCCTGCCTGGTGCAGGTCTACACCGGGCTGGTCTACCGCGGTCCGGGGCTGGCGCGCGATCTCCTGCGGGGTCTCTTGCCCCGCGGCCCAGCTGGACCAAGGGCCTGAATCGCCACCGCCCGCGCACAGGCGGGCGGTGGGCGAGTGCGCCTCTTCGTCAGGCTAGGCTTCGGGGATGCGCAGCAGCAGGCCGGGCCGAAGCTGGTTCGGATCCGGGCCGATCACCGACTTGTTGACCTCGTACACTGCCATCCACTTCGCCTGATCCGTCGTGCCGTAGTACTTCTCGGCGATCAACGACGGAGTGTCGCTGGCGCGGACGACGTGCCAGGCCTTGATCCGCGGGGGCGCGGCGATAGGGCCCGTCGGGGCGGCCAGCGCCGGCCGGGGGGCAGGCTTGGCGGCCGGCTTGGGCGCGGCCTTCTTGACCGCCTTCTTGACCGCCTTCTTGGCCGGCTTCTTGACTGCCTTCTTGACGGCCTTCTTCACGACCTTCTTGGCTTTCTTGGCTTTCTTGGCTACCTTCTTAGCCGGTTTCTTGGCTTTCTTGGCCACCTTCTTGGCCGCCTTCTTCACGACCTTCTTGGCGCGCTTCACGGCCTTCTTTGCCACCGGCTTGCGCGCCTTCTTCACGACCTTCTTGACCGTCTTCTTGCGTCGCACTGCCATGATTCTCTCCTTTGGTCGACTATATCCTGACGACCTGTTGTGTCATGGTCGAGTTCGGAATTTGGACTATTTTAGATGCAACACCGGCAAGTGCGCAAGCGCGTCGGGCATGAATTCGCCGGGCTTCGCGCGTCCCCAGAAGGGCCCCAGGCGCCCGCGAAACGGCCTCGATCAGGCTGTTCGGACGGCGTGCGGTGCGCCGAATCCGGCCTCCTGGACCGGAAGAACAGCTGTTCGAGGTGCCCACAGGGCAGCCGGCAATGCCTTGACGGCCGGGATCTTCCCGCCGGAGTTGTCAGACAACCCGTCTCGGGAGCGTCCGAGCTCGCCTTCCCAGTCGCCGGCGGCCGATCGCGACCCATCGCCGCGCCGCGTGGCGGGCAGGCGGCGCACCCGCCTCGGCCGCGCACGCTGGCGGCCTCGCGAAGGCAGCCAAGCCTCCTCCTCCGTCCCTGCGCGGGCCCCCTTTCGTGGTCCCCGCCTTCGTGGTATCAATGAAGATACCCGCACGACCACGTTGCTCCGTCCTGTCCTGAAGGACCGGTTCCTGCCGCGCGGCCTCGCACCCTGGAATCCTGGCCGCGGCGCCAAGCGAGGCGACACGTGGAACAGCCGCTTGACCCCGAGATCCGCGAAGTCCTCGATCAGCACACTCCGGGGGCGCAGGCACTGGCACTGCAGCTGCGCGCCCGCATCCGCGCACTGGTGGCCGAACTCGAGGAAGAAGCCTACCTCGATTGGGGGCAGATCGGGTTCGCCTGCGGTTCGGGAATGAAGCGCCAGTTCTGCGCCATCGGCCTGCAAGAGGCTCGCGTCGACCTGATCTTCAACCGCGGGACCGATCTGCACGACCCCGCCGGGCTGCTCGAGGGTGTCGGCAAACGCGCCCGGCACGTGCGGCTCACTTCGGCCGACCAACTAGAGAATCCCGCCCTCGACCAGCTCATCCAGGAGGCGGCCCGCATCGCCGAGAGCGAATCCTGACCAGACACGACCCCGTCGTCCACACTCGCCAATTCCGGGCGACGGACTGACCCTCATGCGCCAAGGCATTTCCCCGTCCATGAGAACTGCCGCGCTCGGGACCCTGACCCTCATCGCCCTGCTGGGCGCACTGTGTGCCTTGTTGCGCGGGGACCGCAGCACCCCGGCGCCAGGTCCGACTCCCTTGGCGGCCACCTCGCTTCAGGTGTACTTCTCGGAGCCGGAAGGCCCGGCCGCCGGCACGCTGCGCGGCGGGCCGGATGCGGTCCTGGCGCAGGCGATCGATCAGGCCGCCTACTCCGTTGACGTGGCCGTGT
Organism: Anaerolineales bacterium; assembly: GCA_036803025.1. Lineage (GTDB taxonomy): Bacteria > Chloroflexota > Anaerolineae > Anaerolineales > E44-bin32 > DAIRVC01. The sequence continues at coordinate 22,666 of DAIRVC010000017.1, read as the reverse complement.
ACAACTTCGACCTGTGGAGCATCCGCGACGCTCTGCTGAGGGCCGCCGAGCGCGGCGTGGCGGTCCGCCTGGTGACCGACAGCGACAACCTCCTGGAGCAGGAGGTGCAGGAACTGGCCGCCGGCGGCGTCGACGTGCTGGGTGACCGGCGCGAGTCGTTGATGCACCACAAGTTCGTCGTCATCGACCGGGCCGAGGTCTTCGCCGGCTCGATGAACCTGACCGTGGACAGCGCCTACCACGGGGACAACAACCTCCTGCATCTCCGCTCGAGCCAGGTGGCTGAGGATTTCACCCACGAATTCGAGGAGATGTTCGTCGACGACCGTTTCGGCGAGCTCTCGCTGCGGGATACCCCCTACCCGCAGGTCTCGGTCGACGGGGTGACCGTCGAGGTGCTGTTCGCGCCGGACGACGGTGTGGCACGTCGGCTGATCGAGCTGGTGCGCGGCGCGCAGCGGCGTGTCGAAGTCATGGCCTACGCCTTCACCAGCGATGGATTGGCCGAGGCTTTGATCGAACGGGACGCCGCCGGCGTGGAGGTGCGCGTCGTCGTGGAGGCCTCCCAGGCCGATTCCGCCGGCGCCGAGTATGAGCGGTTGCTGCGCGACGGCCTCGACATCCGCCTGGACGGCAACCCCGGCGACATGCACCACAAGGTGGTCATCATCGACGGCGCCAGCGTGTGGACCGGGTCATACAATTTCACTCGCAGCGCTGAGGAGTACAATGACGAAGGCGTGCTGATCATCCACAGCCCGGCGCTGGCCGAGCGCTACATGGCCGAGTTCGAGCGCGTCTACGCCGCGGCCGCGCCCTGAGACTGGTCGGCCGAGGACCAACAGGAGCCTGCTGCATGGAAGACTTCGAGAAGCTGGGAGTGTTCTACCTGGGACGGCCGTATTCTCTCAAGACCAAGGAGTTGGAGAAGGGGCTGCTGCTGTATGACTCGCGCGACCTGGTCACGCATGCCGTCTGCGTGGGGATGACGGGCAGCGGCAAGACCGGGTTGTGCATCGGGCTCCTCGAGGAAGCCGCCCTGGACGGCATCCCGGCCATCGTCATCGATCCCAAGGGCGATCTACCCAACCTGCTGTTGACGTTCCCGGGATTGAAAGGCGAGGATTTCCTGCCGTGGATCAACGAGGAGGAGGCGCGCAAGAAGGGCCTCACGCCGGCTGAGTACGCCAAGCAACAGGCGGAGATGTGGAAGAAAGGCCTGGCCGACTGGGGGCAGTCAGGTGAACGCATACAGCGGCTGCGCGATGCGGCCGAGTTCGTGATCTACACCCCGGGCAGCAATGCCGGCCTGCCGGTCTCGATCCTCAAGTCCTTCGCCGCGCCCGAGGCGGCGCTGCTCGACGACGCTGAGCTGCTGCAGGAACGGATCGGGACGACAGTCACCAGCCTGCTCGGCCTGCTTGGCATCGAAGCCGACCCCATTCAAAGCCGTGAACACATCCTGCTCTCAACGATCCTGGGCTACGCCTGGAAGCAAGGTAGGGACCTGGACCTGCCCGGGTTGATCGAGCAAATCCAGAAGCCGCCTGTGCCCAAGGTCGGGGTCCTCGAGCTGGAAACCTTCTACCCATCCAAGGAGCGCTTCTCTCTGGTCATGGCGCTCAACAACCTGCTGGCGGCGCCGGGGTTCGAGACCTGGCTGGAGGGCGAGGCCCTCGACCCGGGCCGCATGCTGCACACGCCCTCGGGCAAGCCGCGCGTGTGCATCTTCTCCATCGCCCATCTCAACGACGCCGAGCGGATGTTCTTCGTCTCGCTCCTGCTCACGCAGGTGCTGGGCTGGATGCGGACCCAATCCGGAACGACCAGCCTGCGGGCGATCCTGTACATGGATGAGATCTTCGGCTACTTTCCACCCGTCGCCAACCCGCCGTCCAAGACGCCGCTCCTGACGCTGCTCAAACAGGCCCGCGCCTACGGCCTGGGCGTCGTGCTGGCCACCCAGAACCCGGTCGACCTCGACTACAAAGGGCTGTCCAACGCGGGAACATGGTTCCTCGGGCGCCTGCAGACCGAACGCGACAAGATGCGCGTGCTCGAAGGTCTGGAAGGCGCCGCCGCCAGCGCTTCATCGACGTTCAACCGCGGGCGCCTGGAGCAGATCCTGGCGGGACTGGGCAACCGCGTTTTCCTGATGCACAACACCCACGAGGATGAGGCGGTGGTCTTCCAGACCCGCTGGGCGATGTCCTACCTGCGCGGGCCATTGACCCGCGAGCAGATCAAAGTGCTGATGGAGCCGTTCAAAGGGAAGTCCCCGGCCACCAAGCCTCCCCAGAAGGCGGTGGCGGCGGCATCCGCCCCGCCGCCCATCAGCGCCTCCGCCCCCACCCCTCCGGCCGAGGTCGAGCAGTACTTCATCACCCCGCGCACCGCCGCCCCCAGCGGCGGCACACTGGTCTATCGCCCGGTCATCGTCGGCGCCGCCCGGGTACACTACAGCAACGTCAAGGCCAACGTCAACGAAACGGTGGACCTCGTGTGCACCACGCCGGTGAGCGACGCCGCGATCCCGGTCACGTGGGACCAGGCCGAAGAGGCAATCTTCGCGCCGGCCGATTTGGCGAGGTCGCCTCAGCCGGAGGCCGAGTTCGCCGAGCTGCCGGCCGCGGCCACCAAGCCCAAGAGCTACGCCGCCTGGAACAAAGACTTCGTCACCTGGCTGTACGGCGCCCGGACGCTCCAGCTTTACAGGAGCTCGAGCCTGCGCCAGATCTCGCGCCCGGGGGAGTCGGAACGCGATTTCCGCATCCGATTGCAGCAGGCGACGCGCGAGGACCGCGACGAAGCTGTCGAGGCGCTGCGCCGCAAGCACGCACCGGCGCTGGCCCGCCTGCAGGAGCGCCTGCGCCGCGCTGAGCAGACAGTCGACCGCGAGAAAGACCAGGCCAGTCAGCAGAAGACCCAGACTGCGATCTCCATCGGCGCCACGCTCCTGGGCGCCGTCGTCGGGCGCAGGGCACGCGGCACGACCATCGGCCGCGCCACCACCGCGGCGCGCGGCGTCGGCCGCTCGATGAAGGAGAAGGAGGATATCGACCGCGCCGAGGAGAACGTCGAGACCCTCAAGAAGCAGTTGGAGGACATGGAAGCCGAATTCCAGGCCGAGGCAGCCGCCCTGGGCGCGCGAGCCGACCCGCAGGCCGAGACGCTCGAAGAGATTCTCATCAAGCCGAAGAAGGCCGACATCAGCGTTCAACTCCTGGCGCTGGCCTGGCGGCCGTATTGGAGGCCGCAGGGCGGAGGACCTGAGACCCCCGCCGCGTAGCCGGAGGCGCGTGCCCGCTTCGCCCGCGTTCTTGATGCCTCACCGCCGGCGAAACGCGCTGACCGGCGAGTGGCTGCTCGTCTCCCCGCAGCGGACGCAGCGGCCCTGGCAGGGCCGGGTCGAGCCCGCCCGGCCGCCATCCCTGCCAACCTACGACCCGGCCTGCTACCTGTGCCCGGGGAACGCGCGCGCCGCCGGCCGCCGCAACCCGGACTATCGGGGCACGTTCGTTTTCGACAACGACTTCCCCGCGCTGCTACCGGGGACGCCCGGTGAGGCCGCCCGGGAAGAAAGCCTGCTTCAGGCCGCCGGCGCCCAGGGCGTCTGCCGAGTCGTGTGCTTCTCACCCCGCCACGACCTGACGCTGGCGGAAATGCCCGTTGTTGATATCGCCGCCGTCGTGGATGTGTGGGCGGCACAGACCGCCGAACTGGGTGAGCGCTACACCTGGGTGCAGGTGTTCGAGAACAAGGGCGAGATTATGGGCTGCTCGAACCCGCACCCGCACGGCCAGATCTGGGCCAGCCATGGTCTCCCCAACGAAGCGGCCAAGGAGGATCAGCAGCAGAGGCTCTATCTCCGCACCGCGGGCTCGCCCTTGCTGCTCGACTATGCCAACCTGGAAGTGGGACGAGGTGAACGGGTCGTCATCGAGGAGCCCGATTGGCTGGCGATCGTTCCCTACTGGGCTGTTTGGCCCTTCGAGACCCTGATCGTGCCACGGCGACCAGTAGCGCGCCTGCCGGAACTGACCGCGGCTGAGCGCGCCGCGCTCGCCCGAAGCCTCAAACGCTTGCTCACCCGCTACGACAACCTGTTCGAGGTCGCCTTCCCCTACTCAATGGGTTGGCACGGCGCCCCGACCGACGGCCAGGATCACCCCCACTGGCAGCTGCACGCGCACCTCTATCCGCCGCTGCTGCGCTCGGCCGCGGTGAAGAAGTACATGGTTGGATATGAGATGCTGGCTGAGCCGCAGCGTGATATCACGCCGGAGCAGGCCGCCGAGCGGTTGCGCGAACTCCCCGAGGAACACTTCCGCTCGCGGGGTACGCAGTGAGTCTGCCGTCCATCTCAGAATCGGGCAGCGTGCCGCGCAGACTGGCCGAGGCTTTTGAGTCCCGCTTCCAGCGCCGGCCGACCCACTGGATTCGCGCTCCGGGCCGGGTGAATCTGATCGGGGAGCACACCGACTACAACCAGGGTTTCGTCCTGCCGATGGCCATCGAGCCGGCCATCTGGATCGCCGTGCAGCCGCGCCTCGACCGCCGGCTTGTCCTGCGCTCGCTCGATTTTGGCGAGGAGGTCGAGCTTACGCTGGGCGACGAGGCCCACGGCGGCCCGGGGTGGATGGAGTACGTCAAGGGAGTCGCCTGGGTGATGCGCCGAGCGGGGCTGCCGCTCAGAGGCTGGCAGGGCATCGTCTCCGGCGACATCCCCAGCGGGGCGGGATTGTCATCGTCTGCGGCTCTCGAGCTGGCAGCGGCGCGGGCCTTCGCCCTGTCTGCCGAAATCCCCTGGGATCCTGTGGCGATGGCCCGCCTGGCGCAGGCAGCCGAGCACGAATGGGTCGGGGTCCACTGCGGGATCATGGACCAGCTCATCAGCGCCTGCGGTCGTGCCGGGCATGCCTTGCTGCTCGACTGCCGAAGCCTGGAGATGAACCCGCTGCCGCTTCCACTGGGTGCGGCGGTGGCCGTGCTGGACACGGGAACCCGGCGCGGCCTGGTCGGCTCGGTGTACAACGAGCGGCGCGCTCAATGCGAAGCTGCGGCGGCGTTCTTCGGCCGTCCGGCCCTGCGGGATGTGACCCGGGCCGATCTGGAAAGCCGTGGCGCATCGCTCGACCCGCTCCTCCTTCGACGTGCGCGGCATGTCATCACTGAGAATGAACGTACGCAGCAAGCGGGCGCGGCTTTGGCGCGCGGGCAGGCGGCCGACTTCGGGCAGCTGATGAACGCCAGCCACGCCAGTCTGGCGCAGGACTACGAGGTCTCAAGCGAGGCGCTGGACCGGATGGTAGAAGCCGCCCGGCGGCATCCGGCCTGTTTCGGCGCCCGCATGACCGGGGCGGGTTTCGGCGGCTGTGCCGTGGCGCTGGTCGATGCGCGCGCCGGCGATTTCGCCGCGCAGGTGGCGCGCGAATACCATCAGGCGACCGGGCTGACCCCGAATGTCTTCCTCACGGCCGCGACGGACGGCGTGACCTGTGCAGCGCAGGACGAAGGGGCGGGCTGAAGGTTCAGCCGACCAGGGGCCAGGTCGGCATGGCATCGATGTCCAACGCGTCGCGCTGCCCGGCCAGGAAGCGCCAGTGGCCGACGGCGCCGATCATCGCCGCGTTGTCGGTGCACAGGGAGAGCGGTGGTGTTCGCACCGGGATCTCGGCCCGGGCCTGGAAGGTCTCACGCAGCGCGCGGTTGGCTGAGACTCCCCCGGCGACCAGGATCTCAGCCGCCTTGTGCTCTCTGGCCGCGGCGATGGTCTTCTCTGCCAGCACGTCGGCGACCGCCTCCTGAAAGGAGGCCGCCAGATCGGCGATGGGCAGGCCTGGCCGCGGCGCCTCGACCCCGGCCTGAAGTTCCGGCTGCCGCTTGCGCACCTCGCGCAGCACGGCGGTCTTCAGTCCACTGAAAGAGAAATCCCAGGTGCCTTCGAGCCAGGCGCGCGGGAACTTGAACGCTGCCGGGTTGCCCGACTCGGCCGCGGCCTGGATGGCAGGTCCGCCGGGGTAGGCCAGGCCGAGCAGGCGGGCCACCTTGTCGAACGCTTCGCCGGCGGCGTCGTCGAGCGTTCCCCCCAACCGCTCGTAGCGCAAGTGCTCGCGCATTAGGATCAGCTCGGTATGTCCCCCCGAAACCACCAGCGCCAGGATCGGGAAGGCGGGCTCCGGCTGCTCCTCCGCCAGCCAGATCGAGTACAGGTGCGCCTCGACGTGGTTGACGCCCACCAGCGGCAGGCCGGAGGCCAGCGCCAATCCCTTGGCCATATTCAGCCCGACGATCAACGAGCCGGCCAGCCCCGGCCCGCGTGTCACGGCGATCGCATCGACCGAGTCCAGGCCGACGTGCGCCAGCGACAGCGCCTGGGCGACGACCGGATAGATGGCTTCAATGTGCATGCGCGAGGCGACTTCCGGGAACACGCCCCCGTAGCTGGCATGCTGGGCGGCTTGCGAGGCGACCACATTCGACAACATCCGGCGGCCGTTCTCGACCACGGCCGAGGCGGTCTCATCGCAGGATGTTTCGATCGCCAGGATGCGAGTTTCGCTGGCGGCGTTCCCCGCTGCTCTCTCGCTCCGGCCCCTGACGCCCGCCGACGGTTTAGGCACCGGGTACCTTGAGCACCAGATCCAGCGGGAAGTCGGCCAGGACCTCGGCCCCGCCGCCCGGCCGCATCCAATAGGTGTCTTCCAGGCGTACCCCCAGCCCGCGATCCGGGTAGTACAGGCCGGGCTCGATCGTGAACACCGAGCCGGGAGACAGCCGATCATGGTTCTCTTCCTGGTCGCCCGAGAAGGGCGCTTCGTGCACGTCCAGGCCGACCCCGTGGCCGATGGAATGGACGTAGCCCTCCAGCGACCCGGGACTCCCCTTGACCGTAGGATGCCCACGCGCCTCGAACAGCTCGCAGGTCCGGCGCTGGACCTCTTGGAAAAGGCGATCTGCCTGCAGCGAGGCGGCGAGGTCGCGATACACCGTCAGCACGTCATCGTAGACGCGGGCGACCTCATCCGGGGCGTAGCCCAGGCACCACGTGCGCGTCAGATCGTAGAAGTATCCGCCGCCGGCCTCGCATGGGTAGATGTCGAACACGATCGGCACCCCGGTCCGAATCAGATCTCCCTCGGCACCGACGCTGTGCGGGACCCCGGCGTCCCGGCCCAGGGCGAAGATCGTACCTTCCGGATTCTCGGCGCCGCGCATCGCCAGCCACAGATTGATGCGCCGTTTGACGGCGCCGACGGTCAACGGCTCCCCGTTCCGGTCGACCAGCACCCCGTCGCGCGCCTGGTGTGAGGTCAGGAACGCGGCGACCTCCGCCACGACCGCCACCGTCGTTTGGCCGATGGCCCGGATGCGTTCGATCTCCTGCTCGTCCTTTGTCGCCCGGGTTCGCCGCAGTACGGCCTCCCGAGGCGGCTCGGCCACGAACTCCACCTGCGGGACCAGTTCAGACAGCCGGCGGAACACCGGGTACTGATAGCCGAGATCGCCTTGCCCATACAAGCCCAGACGGCCGCGGATATCGAACTCGCGCAGCAGACCGGCGAGGTCTTGAGCGTTGGCCTCGATCAGGTCGCCGCCGCACTTCTCCAGCAGGGCGAACCAGTCGGCGTTGTTGCGCACCCGCGTGGACATCCCGGTCAGGGCGGCCTCTTCCCGCTCCATCGGGTTGCAGACGAGTACGGGCGGCTGGCCGCGCTTCTTCAGCAGTTCCGCGCCGGACACGTGCACGATCCCGGTGAAGTAGGTCATCGGGGAGTTGTGGGTTGCCGGGCCGACGACCATCAGTGCGTCCAGTCCGGCCTCTTGCATACGTGTGTCGAGTTCGGATTTCACTTCTCATCCCTCGGCGGCCGTCCGGCACCCAGGGCAGCGGAGAGGCCGGCCAGCATGATCTCGTCGTCCTCGGGCAAAACGCTGCGCGGGTCGAGGACGACGCAGTCGTCGTCGACCCGGGCAATCACCGCTACGTCCAGAAGCCTCAGGCGCGCCGCCAACGCGTTCGGCCGCGGCCCGGGCAGCGCCAGAAGCCAGGTCGGCAGCGTCTCCTCCGGCAGGCTGCCACCGCCGACGGTGGACCGGCCCGGCCGCACCTCGCCCTGCCCCAAGCGCGTCTGCCAGGCCAGCGCCCGCCGCTGCAACTCCTCCAGCGGGGCGGCGATCATACGCCAGACCGGGACCTCGCGCAGCGCCTCGTCGCGCAGGTAGTGCTCCAGTGTGGCCGCCAGCGCAGCCAGGCAAAGCTTGTCCGGCCGCAGGGCGCGCGCCAGCGGATGCCGGCGCATAGGCTCGAGCAGCGCGGCCGTCCCGACCATGATCCCCGCTTGCGGCCCGCCGAGAAGCTTATCCCCCGAAAAGCACACGACCGCCGCGCCCGCCTGGATTGATTCTTGCACCGTCGGCTCATGCCCGAGCCCAAACACGGAGGTGTCGAGCAGCGCGCCCGAGCCCAGATCATCGACTACCGGGACCCGCTGCCGGGCGCCCAGACCGACCAGCTCCGCCAGCGACGGCTCGGTCGTGAAACCAATGATCTTGAAGTTGGAGTGATGCGCCCTCAGGATCACGCCGGTCCGTGCGCTGAGCGCAGCTTCGAAGTCGGCCAGGTGCGTGCGGTTGGTCGTGCCGACCTCGACCAGCCGCGCCCCCGACTGCTTCAAGACGTCCGGCACACGGAAGCCGCCGCCGATCTCGACCAGCTGCGAGCGCGAGATCAGGACCTCCTTGCCGCGCGCCAGGGTCGTGAGCGCCAGCAGGACGGCGGCGGCGTTGTTGTTGACCACCAGGGCGGCCTGCGCGCCGGTCAGGCGCAGCAGCAGGTCCTCGGCGTGCTGATCGCGCAGGCCGCGCCCGCCGCGCGCTCGATCGAACTCGAGCGTCACGGCGCCGCAAGCGCCGGCCAGCGCCCGACGCGCCGCCGGGCTGAGCGGGGCGCGCCCGAGGTTGGTGTGGATGATCACGCCGGTGGCGTTGATCACCGGAACCAGCGTCGGCGCCAGCCAATCCTGGAGCGTCTGGTGCGCCTGGAGCAGGATCTGCCCCGGCAAGGGCGATCCGCCGCCGCTGCGGACGGCCTGGCGGGCGCCCTCCAGTACCAGTCGCACGGCCTGCACGGTCAGCGGGCGTCCGTAGTCGGTCTGCAGGGCGCGCGCCTCGTCGGTCTGCAGCAATCGGTCGACCGAGGGCAGGTCGCGCAGGCTCACGACTCGGGCCTCCAGAGTGAGCGCTCGCGCAGCCGGATGAGCCATTCGAAGGCGGCCAGCCCCCCGCCAATCAGAACTGCCAGGGTCAGGCTGAGGTTGCGATTGATCTGCAGCCAGACGCACACACTGGCGAAGAGCCCGACCCACACGCCCTGGCGCAGCAGCACCGCCGCCGGCGCGCGGCGCGGGTCGAAGCGCCGGTGCAGGATCCACAGGAAGGGGAGTGACGTGCCGGTGATGGCCAGCGACCACAGGAAGAAGAACAGCCAGCGCGGCCCGACAGTCGGCAGGGTGGTCGTCACCACCAGGATGACGCCCGGCCAGCCGAGCGCAGCCATGACGGCCGCCGCAATCATCAGGCCACGGTAGCGCGGCGATGGCAACACGGACATTCTTGGAGACGTTCCTCAGCGTGGCCGGAATTATAGCCCAACGGCCTGCGCCCTGGGTCCTGGTCCCCGGCCGGAGGCAGACGCGCCTACGGTATAATCCGCCGCGAGATCCCATGTCGCTGATCAGTGCCTCGGACCTGGCCAAGTCGTACGGGGCTGAGGACCTCTTCGGCCGCGTCTCCCTCGCCGTCCCCCACCAAGCGCGGATCGCTCTGGTCGGCCCCAACGGGGTCGGCAAGACCACGCTCCTGCGCATCCTGGTCGGGCTGGAGCGCCCGGATCGCGGTCTGGTGCAACGGGCGCGCAGCCTGCGCATCGGCTACCTGCCGCAAGAGGTCGACAGCCGGGTGTTCGGGGCCTCCGCCTCCCAGACGCTCTACGAACTGTGCCTGGGGGCCTTTGCCGCCTTGCGGGAGCAGGAGGCCGAGCTCTCCCGGCTGGAGGCCGAGATGGAGACCCCGCAGCGGGCCGCCGCCGCGCTGGCGCGTTACGGCCCGCTTCAGGAATCCTTCGAACGTGCCGGCGGATATATCTACCCGGCCCGCATCCGCCAGGTGCTGACCGGCCTGGGCTTCACGCCGCTCGAACACCCGCAGCCGCTGGCGCGGCTCTCCGGCGGCGAGCAGACGCGCGCTCACCTGGCGCGCTTGCTCCTTGAAGATCCCGACCTGCTCGTGCTGGACGAGCCTACCAACCACCTCGATCTACAGGCGATCGAGTGGCTGGAGGGCTGGCTCAGAGACTGGCCCGGCGCCGCGCTGATCGTCTCGCATGACCGCTTCCTCCTCGACCAGGCCGTCGACGTGGTCTGGGAACTCACGGCCGAGGGTGTGGAGACATACCGCGGCAACTACAGCGCGTACATGCAGCAGCGCGGGCAGCGGCGTCAGCTGCAGCTCGACGCCCACCGCGCGCAGCAGGAACATCTCCGCAAGGAGCAGGAGTACATCCGCCGCAATATCGCCGGGCAGAACACGCGCCAGGCGCAAGGCCGGCGGAAGCGACTCGAGCGCCTGCTTCACGATTCGCCCTTGGCTGCGCCTCGCCGCGAGCGGAGCGTCCACATCGAATTCGGTGCGGCGGAGCGGTCGGGTGACCGCGTGGTCGAGACGCTGGATCTGGCCGTCGGCTTCGCCGATGCGGCGGCGCCGCTCTTCCGCGTCCCGGACCTGGTGCTGACGCGGGGTGAGTGCGCCGCGCTCATCGGTCCGAACGGCGCCGGCAAGACGACCTTCTTGCGCACACTGCTGGCCGAGCTGCCCGCGCACGCCGGCCGCGTGCGGCTGGGAGCCGGCGTGCACGTCGGCTACTTCGCGCAGGCGCACGCCGGCCTGCCACTCGACCGGGCGGTGCTCGACGTCGTCCTGGCCGCGGCGCCGTCCATGAAGCCCGCCGAAGCGCGCAACCTCCTCTCGCACTACTTGTTCACCGGCGATGCCGTCTTCAAACCGGTCGAGGTGCTCTCGGGAGGGGAACGGGCCCGCCTGGCCCTCATCGTGCTCATCCTCGAGGGCGCCAACCTCCTGCTGCTGGACGAACCGACCACCCATCTCGATCTGCCCTCGCAGGAGATCCTGCAGCAGGCCCTGGCGGCATTCCCCGGCACGATCCTGCTCGTCTCGCATGATCGCTACTTGATCAACGCACTGGCCACTCAGGTCTGGACGGTCGCACCACAGGAGAAGGAGCTGGGCGTCTTCCACGGCGGTTACGCCGAGTACCTGCAAGCGTCGAAGGCGGCACAGCCGCCGCCGATGGCGAAGGCGCCGCGGTCGGGGCCGGCCCCGCGCACCAGGCGGGCCCGGCCCGCGGCAGTGGACGACGTCCTTCAGCGCATTCATGCATTGGAGCAGACGCTCAGCCAGCTGAGCCTGGAGATCGAGCGTGCCGGCACCGACGTCGATCAGGTGCGCGTGCTCGGCCAGCAGTACCAGGGCGTGGAGCGCGAGTTGCAGGAGCAGCTGGCGGAGTGGGAGCGCTTGGAAGCGGAACGGAATCGAGCGTGATATAATCCGCCGAATCTGACCCGGGAGTGTTGAAAGCGCGATGCGTTCGAGATCTGCCCGAGCCGAAAGCGGAAGTCACAGCTTCCCCAACTGGGTGATCTGGGCCCTTGGCGGCGCGTTCGCGCTGACAGCCGTGGTCGCGGGGATTCTGATCTATAACTCCGTCCGCAACGTGTTCGCCGCGTGGGACGGCAGCGGTCTGCCGCCGCTGTTCCAGGATTCGGGCACGCAGACCACGCCTGGTGCGCCCGGAGCCGCGGCCGTCGACGTTCAGGTCACGCCCGTGCCCTGGAACGGCACGGACCGGATCACCATCCTGGCGATGGGCCTGGACTACCGCGACTGGGAAGCCGGCGCCGACGCGGCCCATTCGGATTCGATGATGCTCGTCTCCATCGATCCGGTCAGTCACACGGCCGGGGTTCTGTCGATCCCGCGCGACCTGTGGGTCGAGGTCCCCGAGTTCGGGCACAACCGCATCAACACCGCCTTCTACCTTGGCGACCAGTTCGATTATCCGGGCGACGGCAGCCATCCCGGCGGCGGGCCGGGGCTGGCCATGCGCACGGTCGAGAGCGTCATCGGGGTCCCGATCCAGTTCTACGCCGTGATCGAGTTCGCCGCCTTCGAGCGGGCGATCGATGAGATCGGCGGCGTCGACATTCTGGTGACCGAAGAGCTGCGCATCAACCCGATCGGCCAGCCGGGGATGGCTCTCTACCCGCACCCGTACCACTTCGACGGCGCCCAGGCACTCGCCTATGCCCGCTCACGCCGGACGGAGGGCGGCGATTTCGACCGCGCTCAGCGCCAGCAGCAGGTCCTTCTGGCGGTGCGCGACGCGATCCTGAACGTCGACGGAATCACGACGCTCTTGCCGCGTGCGCCGGCGCTGTATAACGAAGTCGCCTCGGGGATCCGCACCAACCTGACGCTGGAGCAGATGGTCTCGCTGGGCCTGCTGGCGTTGCAGATCCCGGTCGAGAACATCCACCAGGGCATTATCGGTCCGCCGGACATGGTCGTGCTCGAGACTCTGCCGGACGGCGCCCAGGTGCTCAAACCCGTCCCCGACCAGATCCGCATGCTGCGCGATCAGATCTTCACCATGACCGACGCGGTCGGCCCATCGATCGATGTCTCAGACCCGGCCTCCGCCTCGGCGCAGGAAGCGGCCTCCGTCGAGGTCCTGAACGGCGCCGGGATCGAGGGGATTGCCACGCGAGCCGCCGATTACCTGCGCGGGCAGGGCATCAACGTCGTCAACGTGGCCAATGCGGATCAGATGGGCTACGCCAGGACGGTGATCCTGGATTACACCGGCAACCCCTACACGGCCCGCTATCTGATGCAGCTTCTCAACCTTACACAGAGTCAGATCTTCAGCCAGACTGTCCCGGACAGTCCAGTGGATCTGGCGGTCATCGTCGGCGCGGATTACACCGGGCCCTGACCTGCCCTCGAGAGCCGGAAGCAGCCAGGCGCGCGTCAGCGGGGCGGCCGTTCGGCCGCCCCGTGGCATTGGCGATGCTCCCCTTCAGGCAAGGAGGCTGAGCGCCAGCCCGCCGGCCGCCAGGCCCAGGACGACGCCGGCAATCACGTCCGACAAGTAGTGCAGCCCCATGGCCACGCGCGCTAGCGCGACCAGCGGCGCCCAGACCCATAGCACAACCGCCGTCCAGGCCGGAGCCCAGCCGGTCGCCAAGACCGCCAGCAGGATCGCCCGGGCGGCATGGCCGGAGGGGAAGGAGTGCGGATCGGTGGTGCGGTAGATGGCCCCCCACTCCCCTTGCGGGCGGCGGCGGCGGACCACGAACTTGATGACCAGCACGATCAGCGCCAGCGCGGCGACGGCGATGAACGTCCTGCCGGCGACGCCCCGCCAGGCCGGCGTGCCTCGCCACCACAGCAGCGCCAGCCCCAGACCCCAGAACCACGAATCGCCGGAGTGCGCCAGGACAGCGGCCGCCGTGCGCCGCCAGCCGGGCTGCTCGGCCACCCGCAGGTGCTCGGACCAATGGGCATCGGCCTCGAGCCAGCGAGCGAGGCTCATGCTGGGCGGACCTCCCGACGACCGAGGTCTTCCCGTAGCAGCGCCAACTGATGCGGTTTGTCCACATCCATGGCCATCTCGGCGTACGGACAGCGGATCACTCGCCCGCGCAGGCGCAACCGGCGGCTGACCATCCTTTCGGCCCGCGACAGACTCATCTGGCGAGCCAGGATAAGAAACAGCAGATCCGGCCCCAGGAGTGAGGCCTGTTTGAGCGGATTCTTGCGCGCCGAGACCAGCTTCTCCCAGAAGGCCCGGTCGTTGACCAGGCCGGCGCGCATGACGTTCATGTCGGACCCGCAGACCTCCTCGTCCTTGAGCCGGACATAGGTGCGGTTCGACCCCGGGAAGCGCGCCTCCATCGTCTCGCGGTCGACGACCATGTAGTCCAGGTCATCGTCGCTAGCCGAGGCGGACTCGATGGTCCAATCGACCATCTGCGGGGTGATGGCGGGGATGTCGCTGGAGACGGCCAGCACCTGGGCGGCCGAAGGGTCGAGGCGCAGGATCCCGTTCGCGCCCGCTTCGACATTGGCCAGCAGCCCACCCTGATCGGGGATGCGCGTGAGCGGCTTGGAGCAGGTCAGGCCATTGACTGATTCGGCGCCGACCAGGACGACCCCCTCGACGCGGCGCGCCTCACCGAGCGCATCCAGCACCCACTGCAACATCGGCCTGCCGGCGATCTCCAGCATCGCCTTCGGCCGGCCCTGCGTCTCCGCATACAGCGGGTCATCCGGTGAGGGGACGCCGGCAGCCGTCACGAACGCGTACATGCGCGCCTCCGTCTCCGAGAGGTCGTCAAAGCAGACCTCGCGCGGCCCGCCAAGATTCGCTCGGCACCCAGGCGTAGCGTTCAAGATTCACTCGGCCCAGCCTGTCGAAGATAACCCCCTCGCCCCGCAGGAGGGTGCGCTGCGCGTGCGGGCCGTGCCCCGGCCGCGGGCTGACCCGGCCCTGCCGGTTGATCACGCGCTGCCAGGGGAGCTCGTCCGGGCAGGCGCGCAGGGCATAGCCCACCCAACGCGCCCGGATGCGCCGGTAGGCCAGCCAATCGACCTCTTCCGGCGGCGGGATCAAGGCGGCGATGTCCCCGTAGGTCATCACCCGCCCGCGCGGGATGGCACGCACGATCAAGTAGACTTTCTCACGGAAGCTCTGAGATAGGCGCGACGGCATGGGTGCCAATCCGGGCGCCGTCAGTTAAGCCGGTGCAACTGAGGGTCCGTACCCAGCTTCTCAAGCATGGCCGCCAGTTCCACCGGCTGCAGTGCCCGGCCTTTCCCGGCCGCGGCGGTCAAGGCCGCCTCCATCATGTTGGTCCCGAATGATCGCCCTTCCAGCACCGGCGTGGAGGTGACCATGTAGGGCACACCTGCCTGGCGGAAGAGCTGCGTATCCTGCTCGGTGGTCGTGTTGGTCACGATGATCTTGCCGTCGAGCCGATCGGGCATGAAGCGCTTGATGTAGTGTGCGTCGCCGGCGATGACCTTCGCCCAGACGTAGTCGCCGCCCCACTTGGGCGTGCGCTTCTCTTGTTTCTCGCCGGTGGGATACACCCACTCGAACGGCAGCCGCCCGACGATCGGCAGCAGGACCGCCGCCAGAGTCCTCAGCTGCCGTGTGCTCCGCAGCCGGATCGGAATGCCGAGGGCGAACATCAGGTCTCCGAAGACGCACTCGTAGCCGGCTTCATAGAATGATTGCGCCATGCTCCAGCGATCGGCGCCGGAGGTCACCAGCACTCGGCGCGGTTGGACCGCCTCACCCAGCTGGTGGTCGACAAACTGGGCCAGGCGCGATTCGATCGCGTTCCTCCAGCCGGCGCCATCCACCAGCGGTGTGATCCGGACGAAGCGCACGATCTTCTGCACCGAGTACAGCGGATACCAGCGCTCGCCCACGCGCAGGCCGAGATCGGTCCCGCCCAGTCCGAAGGCATCCACCTTCCCATCCAGCTCCTGGAAGAGGCGCGCCGCCTTCTCCATGTCCCCATCGGTCCCGATGCGCTCGATGCGCACGTGTTCCCCGAGCAGCTCGACCTCGACCACCTTGTCGCGTTGCGATGACCCTATGCTGATGCTGACGGCTCGTTTCATGCGCTTCCTGACGGCCTCACGGGACTGGCGCCGGAACTATACACCCTGGTGGCCGCATGGCAACGGCCGTTGATCGCGCGCGCGAGAAACGGATCTGCAGACGAGGAGATTGCTTCGTCGGCCCTGCGGGCCTCCTCGCAATGACAGCCTGCCCTGTCATTGCGAGGCGCCCGTCAGGGCGCCGTGGCAATCTCCTCGCGCCGCGGTCGGCTCACACCTCCAGCGCTTCGTCCCCGTTGTAGTGCCAGAGCTGCGACCAGCGGCACCCCCAGCCAATGCGCCACCAGTCCTGCATCCAGCTCCCCAAGCTACGGCCCACCCAGGAAGAACACTTGCGAGACGATGACCACTCGGCCGCGTAGGAAGTCCGGGGCGCGCAGCTGGCGCGCCGTGTTGGGGATGATCGTGTTGAGTTTTCCGGCGGCGCCGGAGACCGCCAGTGCGGCGCACTGCATCTGCGTCCCGGCGACCGAGACCAGCAGTCTGAACTAATGCATCCGGTGGCGTCAGGCGGTGGGAAGCTGAGCGGCATGTACGCGCCGGCGGCGGGGCGAAGCCGGGCTCAGGTGCCCCAGTCTCTCAGGTACAGGAAGTCATAGCCGACCGTCCGGTTGCTCAGCTTGGCGATCAGCGGCAGGGCGCGCTTGTACTGGTTGCGGCGAATGCGCTCGATGACGGCGCGCACGAACGCCTCCTCAAAGCCGGCCTCGACGCAGGCCTGCGGCGAGTAGCGGCCGTCGACCAGCAGCACCAGCAGGCGATCCACCTCGGCGTAGGTGAAACCGAGCTCGGCCTCGTCGGTCTGCCCCTTCCACAGATCGGCCGAAGGCGCCTTGGCCAGAATCACTTCCGGGACGCCGATGGCCCGCGCCAGCTGGCGCACCTGGGTCTTGTACAGATCGCCGAGCGGATTCAGCGCGCAAGCCGAGTCGCCGTAGAGGGTGGTGTACCCGAGCAGTATCTCGGTCTTGTTGCCGGTGCCGACGACCAGCCCGCCGGTGGCGGCCGACTGGTCATACAGGATGATCATGCGCGCCCGGGCCATGATGTTGCCGCGCCGGACCGTCTCACCCTCGGGCACGTGTGCCAGGAGCGGATCGACCATGTCGCTGATGGGGATGGTCAGCTCCTGGACGCCGGAGGCCTGGATGACCAATCCGGCATGCTCCAACGACTCGGGCGCCGAAGTGCGATACGGCATGCGCACGGCCAGGACGTTCTGCGGGCCGAGCGCCTCAGCCGTCAGATAGCAGGCCAGAGTCGAATCCAGTCCACCCGACAACCCCAGGACGGCGCGCTCGAACCCGGCCCGGCGGATCTCCGTAGCCAGGAAGTCGATCAGGATGGCGCGCGCCAGGTCGGTGTTGATGTCGAGGGTCGGCTTCGGGTCCACCATCGATCACCCCTCTGATTTCTCGCCGCGCCTCAGGATACGCTCGAGCTCGCGCTGCACCAACGCGGTGCGCTCATCGCGCAGCAGCGGCAATCGGGTGCGCGTGCGGTTGAGCTGCGCCAGGTCGAGATCCGCCAGCGTCAGGGCCTCCTCGTGGTACGGCCCCTGCGCCAGACAGACTCCGTTCGGGTCGAAGACGGTCGCGCCGCCCCAGAAGTTGAGCCCGTCTTCGAAGCCTACCCGATTGGTGTGCGCCACGAAAGCGGTGAACAGGCTGGCGTAGGCCTGGTTGATCTGCTCCACCCAGCGGGCCGACTCGAGACGGTCCTCCCCATTCAAGCCTCGCCCGGGGGAAGCCGAGATGAACAAGAAGACGTCGGCGCCGTCCAGCCAGAGCAGGTACGGGGGCGAGGCGTGCCAGAAATCCTCGCAGATCAGGACGCCGAACCGGCCGAAGCGCGTGTCGAAGGCGCGGATTTGATCGCCCCAGGCGAAGAAGCGTCCCTCGTCGAACAGCCCGTAGGTCGGCAGGTACACCTTGCGATGCACGTGCAGCACCTCGCCGCGCGAGAGGTAGGCGGCGGCGATGTAGAAGCGGTGGCGGACGTCTCCTTCGACGAACCCGACCAGGATGTCGATCGACCGGCTGGCCTGGAGCAGGGGTTGGAAGACCGGATCCTGACTCTCGGCCCGGTGGGCGACGGTCGGCGTGAGGTCTTGCAGAACGTAGCCGGTCAGGGAAAGCTCGGGGAACACCACCAGGTCGGCGCCGCGCCGCCCGGCCTCGTCGATCAACTCCAGATGCTTGGCCAGGTTGGCCTGCACATCGCCGAGCCGCGTCTTGATCTGCGCCAGCGCGATCGTCACATGGGTCACACCGTCCCGCCTCTCCACACCCGCCACCCCAGCCCCAACAACGCGGCCGCCAACACCGCTCCTGAACCGACGGCTTCGGCGCGCAGGCCGAAGATCCCCGGCACCGGATCACCTCGCAAGAACGAGATCACCAGGGCTGCCGCAGCGATCAGCGCCAGGACGAGACACACCGGTACACCGGGCGGCAACCGCCGCGCACTCAGCCACACCAGCAGACCGACCGTCGCCAGGCCGCAAGCCAGGCCGAGAGCCTGGGTCGGCCAACGAGGCGCCTCCAGGCCGAACAGGTCCGGCGAGGCCGGGGTGAGCAAGCCGACCTGGGCTCGCCGGCCGTAGGCGCAGGCCTCGGCCCAGCATCCGGCCCAACTCGCGCAGGCGAGCATGCCGGCCGGCAGCGCCAGCGCGTCCCCCAGCGGCCAGAGCGGATGCCGGCTGACCGCAGCGTACAGGGCCAGCCCGGCGACGGCTCCGGCGGCTCCCCCCGCCCAATACAACCCCCCTTGCCAGAAGTAGAGCGCCTCCCAAGGCCGCTGCGCGTACAGGTACAGATGGGCGCCGACGTAGGCCGCTCGGGCCCCGATCAACCCGCCAGCCAGGCTGGCCATGGCAGCGTCGAGGGTGGAGACGCGTTCCCGGGCGGGGCCCGAGGCCGCCAGCCACAGAAGGCCGGCCAGCACGCCGGCAGCCAGGAGGAGCGGGTAAGCAGAGGTCACGGCGCGCGTCCCGAGCGTCGGAATCATACCATGCGCGCCGCAACGGGCATGCCTCCAGGAGGCTCCAGCCCGGCGAGAAGACCGCCCGCAGGCCTGCGTGACCCGCGTGAACGCACGGCCCATGAACGGGCCACTCCGTCAGCTCGAGCTGACGGAGCGGCCACCAGAGTGCGTGAGGGCAGCGGTCGGAGTTCAGGCGGGCTTCGGGCAGCGGCCGCGGCAAGGCCGAAGGCGAGGCGGGCGCCGCGTCCAGTCTGTCGGCTACTCCATCGCCGCGGCGGCCTCCAGGAACTTGACCACGCTGGCGTAATCCAGGTCGCCGTAGCCGGCCACGTTGGCAGCCGTATAGACCTGGTGGGCAATGGCGCTGGTGAACAGCGGCGTCTTGAGCTCGTGCGCCGCCTCCATGATCAAATCGAAGTCCTTCTGCATGTACTTCAAGGCAAAGGACGGCTCGAACTTGCCCTCGATCATCATGCGGCCTTTGTTCGTCAGGTGGGGAGAGCGGACCGCGGTCTCGCCGAGGATATCGAGCATTTGGTGCGGGTCGAGGCCGGCCTGGCGTCCGAGCGTCAGGGTCTCGGCCACGGTCAGGACGGTCATGCCGATCATCAGGTTGACGATGACCTTCATGGCGCTGCCGGCTCCGTTGGGCCCGACGTGGTGGATCTTCTCACTCATGGCCGCCAGTACCGGCCGGGCGCGCTCGAGTGCGGCGGCCTCCCCGCCCACCATGAACTGCAGTTTCTGCTCGCGCGCCGGGCCGACCGAACCGGAGACGGTGGCATCCAGGAACGCGACCCCCTTCTCCTTGGCCGCGGCGGCCATCTTCTTGGAGGCGACGATCCCGACCGTGCTCGAATCGATCAGGATCAATCCGGGGTGGGCGCCTTCCAGGACGCCGCCCGGTCCCATGACGACCTCCAGCTCCTCGGCCACCTGGCCGATCATGGTCATGACGACGTCCGAGGCGCAGGCCACCTCGGCGCAGCTCGAGGCCACCGGGACGCCGCGCGCGGCGAACGGCCGTGTCCGTTCCGGTACGCGATCGTAGATCGTCAGCGGGAAGCCGGCCTTGAGCAGGTTCTCCGACATCGGCGTTCCCATCGCCCCGATGCCGATGAACCCGACGCGAAGCTTGTTGTCTGCCATTGGGATCTCCCAGTCAGGGATTCGCCCCCTCGCCGCCGGCATTCTCGCGCTGCCACGACACGGCGACAAGGGTGAGCCTTCAGATGATCACCTCTCGAGGAAGACAGCCTGGCTTGCATGCAGTTGCGCCTGATCTCACCCGCTGTGGTCCGCGTCCGCCCATTGCCGCAACCCCTGCGCGGCGGCGCGCGCTGCAGTGTGCGTCGCCTGCCGCGGCCCGCTCGCCGGACCCATCCGCTGCAGGATTCGCCGCGGTCGGCTCCTCACGCAGTCAGGAGCTCTACTGAACCGCACCGAGCCGCAGCACTTTCCCATCGGGCATCAGGTAACTCACCTCGACCGACGCATCCAGAATCTGGAGCGGCATCCCGGTGCGGTTCTCAATGCTGACCACCACATCGCCATCGGCATCTACCGCCGCTGCCGGCCCAAGCACGTCGAAGAGGTCGGGCTGGACGCGGGTCGTTGAGCCCCAACCCCCGGACCAGGGGCCCCACGGGATCACATCGGGGGGAGGGCCGGCTGGGTCAGCGTTGACGACACGGTAGCGCAGGTATTCGACCAGCGCGTAGTCGATGGGCTCGGAGGGGGCGAAATGGATGATGTGGGATTCCCCGGGGGCGAGGCTCAGCGGGCCCGTTCTGCCAGGCAGGTCGATCTCCATGTCCACACCTTCCAGAGGCAGGACCTCCAGGTGCGGTGCCGATCCGGGGCCCAGGACCAGGAAGCCATCCGCCCGGCTCGCCACCAGCCGCATTCCGACATCCTGGAGATAGACCGGCAGGTCCCCGGGGTTGTCCAGGATCATCATCACTTCGCCGTTGTCGCGGAAGTGAGACTCCGGATCGTAGACCCGATTGTCACCCCATCGACTGGAGGCGGTTTGCATCCCCCACTCGGCTGTCAGGATCCGCACCTCGAGCCCGGTCCATTCGCCTGGGGTCCCTTCGAAGGGGATCAGCCGGTACGTCAAATCGACGACCGAGGTCGGATCGATAGGGACCTGCGCTTGAAACCGGAAGGCGTAGACGAAGTCCTGATGAGGGCGGATCATGAGTGGCCCCGTGCCCACGCTCATGTCGACAACATGAGCATCATGGTACGCCGGCGTCCCGTGCAGGATGGGAATGCGTGGAGTGGGGGAGGGAGTGAGCGTCGGGATGGGCGTGGTCTCATACCACGGCGAGGGCGTCAATTCTAGCGGCTGGGCGCCGAGCTCTGCAAGCTTCCGCCGCGTCCATTCGATCAGTGGGGCATACTCACGGGTGAACGTTGCCTCAGCGGACTGCAGTGCTTCAACAGCTTCACTTACGCGCCCCTCGTCCAGTGCCACCCGGCCAACCACGTAGGGGTACAAGCCGATCTGCATCCAAGTCTGGAACGCACCATACTCGAGATCATCCATGGCGGCATCTCGGTCGCCGAGGTCGTACAGGATCAACGCCCGCAGGAAGTACCGCTCCCCCGAATAGTACGGATGTGCATCGATGTCCTGCGTGAGCGATACCAGTGCCTCTTCCAGATGCCCCATGTAGTAGAGGTTCAGAGCCCTGATGAAGGACCAAAACCAGTGCTCCCCTTCGGGGTCCAGGCTGAGGGCCCGAGAATAGGCCTCGACCGCGTCCACCGATCGACCGTCGCAAGTGGCGGCGGAGCCGATGACACTCCAGGCGCGCGCCAGCCCCGGATCCCAGCTTGGGTCGTCACCAAAGTACTGCGTGTAGTATCGCAGTAGACGCTCCCCCACCTCCAGCGCCTCCGAACACTGGCCCAGGGTGCTGAGGAGCAGCCCCTCCTGAGTCTGGCTGATGTCGTCCCAGGGCCCGATCGAGTTGGAGACCCTCAGGTTCTCAAGAGCGATCTGCTCCAGCACATCCCGTCCGGCGCGCAGCGGTTCGATCCCGGCCAGGTTCTCAAAAGCCTGGAAGCGCCGGTAGTAGTTGCGCCCGTCAACCGCAGGTCCAAGTACGATCGAGCGATCGAGGTCCGCCAGCGAGCGAAGCGCATTGGCGACGTAGTCTTCAACCAGACCCACGCTGTCCTCGATCCCCAGGTAGGCCCTGCCGCGCTGGAAGTATCCTTCGCCGTAGTCTGGGCGCGCCGCCAGGATTTCGTCCCAGATGGGAATGGCACGGGCGTACTCGGGCGTCGCCATCCACGCGCGGGCCGTCGATTCGAGGGCAAGAACCTCGTCGGTCGAGGGCGGGGTCGGTGTCAGAGTGGCCGTCGGCGTTCCGAGACCGGAGGGTGTTGCGGAAGCCGTCGCTGCGACGGTCGGCAATGTCGGCGCAGTCGGGTAGACCCGGCGACCGCAGGCAGCCAAGACCAGCAGAAGAACTGGGAAGGCCAGGCAACTCAGATGCCGCCGGGAGGTCTGTTTCGCGGCCATGTTGTTCCCCCTATCATCGATGGCTTCGAGCCCAGCTGACGGTCCGGCACGAATACGGTCGCTGACGACGGTTGCAGCCTTGCGGTCCGGTAGCCAGCGATCAAGCGGTCGAGCGCTCTTTGCGCACGAAGGCCCACAGCAGCCCGGCATACCCGCGCAGGAGCGCGTCGGCGATGTTCAGCAGGCCCTTGAGCCTAAGGCCCAGTCGCGCCGGCCGCGTCCACGTCGACAGGCTGGACTCGCGCCGATGAACCACCCAGGTGCGCGGTTCGAGCCGGCACTCGTAGCCGAGCCGCCGCAGCTTGAGGCACAGATCCGGCTCCTCCCCGTAGAGGAAGTAGCGCTCGTTCAGCAATCCAATCTCGAATAGCG
>DAIRVC010000016.1:0-28232 GCA_036803025.1 Anaerolineales bacterium | reverse complement strand
CACTCGATCCAGAGCATCATCGGCCCCAACGTGGCCTGCAAGACCACCTTCTTCAACTGCGTGACCGGGTTCTACAACGTCGACGGCGGCGAGATTTACCTCGGCGATCGCCTGCTGAACGGGTACTCCCCCGACCGGATCACGCGCTTCGGCGTGGCACGCACGTACCAGAACATCCGCCTCTTCCGCAACATGACCGCTCTCGAGAACATCCTGGTCGGCCAGCACTCACACCTGCGCTCCGGGCTGCTTGGGGGCATCCTGCGTGACCCACGCACCCGGCGCGAAGAGAACGCTGCCGTGGAGGAGGCCCGCCGGCTCCTGCGCATTATGGGCCTGGCGGGACAGGGCGACATGCTGGCCGTCAACCTGCCCTACGGCAGCCAGCGCCGCCTGGAGATCGCCCGGGCCCTGGCCACCAAACCGAAGCTGCTTCTGCTGGACGAACCAACGGCCGGGATGAACCCAAGCGAGACGCAGGCCATGATGGATCTGATCCGCCGCCTGCGCGACGAGCTGGGCATCACCGTTCTGCTGATCGAACACCAAATGCGGGTCGTGATGGGGATCTCCGAGCTGATCACCGTCCTCGACTACGGTGTCAAGATCGCCGAGGGGCTGCCGGCCGAGATCCAGCGCAACCCGAAAGTCATCGAGGCCTACCTGGGGCGCGGCAGCAGCCAGGCCAGCCTCGAATCGACGCCCGCGGCGACCGCCGGCGCGACGGCCTGAGGGAGGGATCTGGATGGCGCTCCTCGAGGTCGACAACGTCCACACGTACTACGGCAACATCCACGCCCTGAAGGGCATCAGCCTTTCGGTGGAAGAAGCCGAGATCGTCACCCTGATCGGCGGCAACGGCGCCGGCAAGAGCACGACCCTGAAGACGATCAGCGGCGTCCTGCGCCCGCGCGAGGGCGCCGTCCGGCTGGCCAGTGAGAACTTGCTCGCCTTCAAGCCGCACGAGATCGTGGCCAAAGGCGTTGTTCAGGTCCCAGAAGGCCGGCGTGTCTTTGGACAGCTTTCGGTGACTGAGAACCTGGAAATGGGCGCGTTTTCGCGCACCGACAAGGCCGCCATCGCGCGAAGCATGGATCGGGTGTTTACCATGCTCCCGCGCCTCAAGGAACGGCGCGCCCAGGTGGCCGGGACCCTCAGCGGCGGCGAACAGCAGATGCTCGCAATAGGGCGAGCGCTGATGGCCGAACCCAAAGTCCTGCTGCTGGATGAGCCGTCGATGGGGCTGGCCCCGGTGCTGGTCGACAGCATCTTCGAGACGATCCAGGAACTGCACCGCGCCGGAACAACGATCCTGCTCGTCGAGCAGAACGCACGGGTCGCCCTGCAGGTGGCCGACCGTGGCTACGTGCTCCAGTCCGGCGACATCGTGCTGAGCGACTCGGCGGCGGCGTTGCGTAAGAACGCTATGGTGCAGAAGGCCTACCTGGGCATCGAATAGCGACCGGAGGTACAGCCCGCCGACCCCGCGACCGTCCGACGAAGGACCGGCCCTTGGTCCTTCGTCGCGTTTCTGCGGATATGAGCGCGCTTGTCAGCTATGACGACGGAACCGCCTGAAACAGCTGATATCGTCATCATCGGCGGCGGGGTCATGGGCGCCAGCACAGCCTACCACCTGGCGCGCCGTGGCGCCGGGAGCGTGCTCCTGCTCGAACGCGACTCCCTCTTCGGCCAGGAAGCCACAGGCCGCTGCGCCGGCGGCGTGCGCTACCAGTTCGCCACCGCGGTCAACGTCCGACTGTCGATCGCCAGCCTGCCGATGCTGGAACGCCTGCGCCAGGATACCGGCACAGACTGCAACTACCGCAAGTGCGGGTACCTCTTCGTCTTGACCAAGCCCGAGGAGGTGGCGGTCTTCCGGCACAATGTCGCCATGCAGCGCGGGCTGGGCGTACAGGTCGAGTGGCTGGAGGCCGAGGAGGTCCGCAGGCGTCTGCCGCTGATGCACTTCCCCGATGCGCTGGCCGGCACATTCCACGCCCTCGACGGTCTGGCCGACCCGAACAGCGTGGTCATGGGCTACCTCCAGCGGGCGCGGCAGCTGGGCGCCCGCACGCTGACCGACGCTGAGGTCGTGGCGATCGAATGCCAGGCCGGCCGGGTTCAGGCCGTTCGCACACGGGCCGGCCGAATTGCCTGCGCACACGTGGTCAATGCCGCCGGGCCGTGGCTGGCGGCCGTCGGCGCCATGGCCGGGGTGCAGATCCCGGTCACCCCGATACGCAGGCAGATGGTCACCACAACACCCCTGCCCGAACTGCCCCTCGACTTTCCCTTTGTTATCGACTTCGCCCAATCGCTCTACTTCCATCGTGAAGGCGAGGGCCTCTTGACCGGGATGTCCAACCCGGACCAGGCGCCCGGTCTCGATCAGAACATCGACGAGGTCTGGGAGCTGACTGCTCTCGAGCACGCCGCCGCCCGCATGCCGCTGCTCGAGCGCGCCGGCCGCCTGTCGGGATGGGCCGGCCTATACGAGGTCACCCCTGACTCACACCCGATCTTTGGCCCCACGCCGGTCGAGGGCTTCTGGGTCGTCGGCGGATTCTCGGGCCACGGTTTCATGCACGGCCCGATCTCCGGAAAGCTGATGGCGGAGTTCATCCTCGACGGGGCCGCCTCGTCGGTCGACGTCTCGACACTTGACCTGGCTCGCTTCACCGAGGGCCGATTGATTCATGAGTACAACGTCGTCTAGCCCCGTCGTTGAGGTGCTGGCTATCGGCTCGGAGCTGCTCCAGGGCGAGATCGCCGACACCAACACGCCGCAGATCGCCCGGCGCCTGCGCTCGATCGGGTTGGAGCTCTCACGCGTCACGTTGGTGGGCGATGTCCTGCCCGACATTGTCGGCGCGGTGCGCGACGGCCTGGCGCGCAGCCAGATTCTGATCACCACCGGCGGGCTCGGCCCGACGGTCGACGATCCCACGCGCGAGGCCGTGGCGGCTGCGCTGGGGGTCGAGACCGAGTTCCGACCTGAGCTGTGGAGCCAGATCGAGGAGCGGTTCACGCGTTACGGCCGCACACCGACGGAGAACAATCGGCGGCAGGCGCTCCTGCCGGCCGGCGCGCTGCCTCTGGAGAACCCGGTCGGCACGGCGCCGGCGTTCATCGTCGAGCTCGGCGAGCGGGCGATCATCTCGCTCCCGGGCGTCCCGGCCGAGATGGTCACCCTGCTTGAAGAGCGCGTCCTGCCCTACTTGCGCACCCGCTACGGCCTGGAGAGCGTGGTCTGCGTGCGCGTGATCCGCACGGCCGGCCTGGGAGAATCGGCCATCGACGAGCGCATTCAGGACCTGGAGCGGACCCCCAATCCCACCGTCGGGCTCTCCGCCCACCCGGGCCGAGTCGACGTCCGCGTCGTGGCGCGCGCCTCGGACGCCCGGGCCTGCACAGCGATCCTGGACTCGGCTGAAGCGATCCTGCGCGCCAGGCTCGGATCGGCCGTCTATGGATTGGATGACGTCTCGCTGGAATCGATCGTGGCCATCGGCCTGGAGAAGCGCGGCTGGTCTCTCATCGGCGTTGAGGCCGGCACTGGCGGTGCGCTGGCGGCGGCGCTGTCCGGCTATGCGCCCGCATCCCTCGAGCGGCGCAACGCCCCGCTCTCGCCGGAGGAAATGGAATCAGTCGTGGCGCGTGCGCCGGCCGCGGGCATCGCCCTTTCCCTGAGGCAGGAAGGCTCGCGCTTCCGCCTCGACCTGCTGACCGCGACTCCCGAGGGTCCCGATCGAGGCCAGCATTTCTACGGCGGTTCCCCGGAGAACGCGCCTTTCTGGGCCGTCAGCCTGGCGCTGGATGCGCTGCGACGGCATCTGGCTTGACAACCCCTGTGCGGCTCCTTATAATCGCTCCGCTCGCGGGTGTAGCCAAGTGGTAAGGCAGTAGCTTCCCAAGCTACCATTCGTGGGTTCGAATCCCATCACCCGCTCCTCGCTCTCAGCCGTCGAAGACGCCCTGCACCGCAGGGCGTCTTGCCTTGCCTCGCATTGCATCCGCGCGCTTCCATGCGATAATGCACGCGAAAGGAGTGCTCGATGGCCTCCGATTCCGCCCACACCGCGCCTCACGCGCCGCTTGACCCGCCTGCCCGCCTGCTCCTCGGCCCCGGCCCCAGCAGCGTCCATCCTCGCATCCTGTCTGCCATGGCAGCTCCGCTGGTCGGCCATCTGGATCCGTACTATATGCAGGTCATGGCCGAGACCCAGGCCATGCTGCGCCCGATCTTCGCTACAGCCAATGCACTGACCCTGACGGTCCCCGGCACGGGCACGGCGGCTATGGAGGCCGCCATCGCCAACGTCCTAGAGCCGCGCGACAACATCCTGGTCTGCGCCAAAGGCTTCTTTGGCCAGCGCATGGCCGACGTCGCCCGCCGGCATATGATCAGCGTCCAGGTGCTCGAGCGGCCCTGGGGCCAGGTCTTCACCGCCGACGAGATCGCCGCGGCGCTGGCGCGCACCCCGGTCAAGGTCGTCGCCATCGTTCACGCCGAGACATCGACCGGCGTGCTTCAGCCGTTGGAGGATATCGCCCGCGTCGTTCATGACAGCGGCGCACTGCTCCTCGTCGACGCCGTCACCTCACTCGGAGGGCTTCCGGTAGACGTCGACCGGATCGGAATCGACGTGTGCTACAGCTGCTCGCAGAAATGCCTCGGCAGCCCGCCTGGCCTGGGCCCGATCAGCCTCAGCCCGCGCGCCGTGGATTCGCTCCGCCGCCGACAGACGCCTGTGTCGCCCTTCTACCTCGACCTCGGCCTCCTGGCCGGCTATTGGGGACCAGAGCACGCCTACCACCATACCGCACCCATCTCCTCGGCCTTCGCGTTTCACGAGGCTTTGCGCCTGGTCCACGAAGAGGGCCTCGCCGAGCGCTACTCCCGGCACGTGCGCGTGGCCCAGTTGTTGTGTGACGGGCTCACGGCCATGGGCCTCGAGCTGTTCGTGTCGCCTGAGGTCCGGCTGCCGACTCTGACCACGGTGCGCGTGCCTCCGGGTGTGGACGAGCCGATGCTCCGGCGGCGGCTTCTGGAGGAGTACAACATCGAGATCGGCGCCGGGTTCGGTGAACTGAAGGGCAAGATCTGGCGCATCGGGCTGATGGGTCACTCGTGCCGAACGGAGAATGTGCTCCTGCTGCTGGCCGCACTCGAGCACTTGCTCTCCGACCGACCGGCATAGTACCTGCGTACCAGCACGGCCGCGCGCCCGGCCTATCCAGCCGGGCGCGCGGCGCGCCTGCAATGTTTCCTTAACGCCCCGCCACTCCCCCCTGGCCTACAATCGAACTGCCTTCGTGAGATTCGGGGTGGCGATGGCCGGCGACGACTGTACGGTCCTGTACGTCGAGGACACGACCGACAACCGCATCCTGGTCCGCCGCATCCTGCAGGCGGAAGGCTACACGGTTGTCGAAGCCGGCACCGCGCGAGAGACCCTCTACCTCGTCCAGAGCTGTCAGCCCGATCTGATCCTCGTCGACATCAACATGCCGGGCATGGACGGCTACACGCTGGCCACCCGGCTAAAGGGCAATCCGCGGCTGGCCAAGGTGCCCATCGTCGCTATCACGGCCAATGTGATGAAAGGCGATCGCGAGCGCAGCCTGGAAGCGGGCTGCGACGGTTACATCCAGAAGCCGATCGACGTCGATCTGCTCCCGCGACAGGTGGCCCGCTTTCTGCGGCGCGCCTCCACCGGGCGTCTGACGCCGCCCCCACGCAGCCCGGAACCGTGATCAGGGAGAGGCATCCGTGTCGAGCAACGTTAAGGACGCAACCATTCTGATCGTCGAGGACAACGTCTCCAACTTCGTCCTCATGGCCCGCATGCTCGGGTACATCGGCGTCCATTGTGAGTGGAAGACGTCGGGATACGAGGTGGTCGAGTACGCCGACACCCTGCCCCGCGTCGACCTGATTCTGATGGATATCCGGCTTCCCTACGAGGACGGCTACGAGGCGCTGCGCAAGATTCGCGCCTCGGAAAGCCTGCGCAAGATCCGCGTCGTGGCGGTGACCGCCTACGCCAGCGAAGAACAACTGCAGCGGGCACGCGCCGCCGGTTTCGACGGCTTCGTGGGCAAGCCGCTGGATCCCGATCGCTTCCCCGAGCAGGTCCAGCGCATGCTGGCCGGCGAGCAGGTCTGGGAGCTGCAGTAGCCGTGGCCGACATACCTGCCGCCTCCTTGGTCGCAGCTCGGCCGCGCCGGCCCCTCAGCCGACGGCTGGCCATCACCCTGCTGCCGCTGGTCCTCATCCCCCTGCTCTTGATGGCCGGCGCGGCCTACCTGCGCACGCGCGCCATCTTGCGCGGCGTGGCCTCGCAGCAGATGACCTCGGCCACTCAGTCTCAATCGACGCTCCTGCTGACGTGGGTCGAGGATCGCGAGCAGCAACTCTTCCTTGCTTCGCAGCGCGGTGCGCTGCGCCAGGCCGCCGCTGCGCTGCTTCCGGATCCGGCCGCGGCCGACGACGAAGTGGTCGAGTCCGCCCGCGATCAGCTGGCCGCCATCGCTAACCAGCCCGGCGAGGATCTGTTCACCGATCTGCTCATCGCCACCTCGGCAGCCAGCCGGGTGGTGGTGGCCACCGACCGCGCCTGGGACCTGGAGACCCTGGCGCCGCCTGCCGATCTGCTCGCCGCCGGGATCACCGTGCACACCCTCCCCGCCGTCGAGAACGCACTCGTCTCGCCCGGCAGCCTGGCTGTCTTGACCATCGTGCCCATGCGCAGTGGACTGACCGATGAACCCGACCTGATCCTGATCGGCGTCAACCGCGGGATCGCCGTCGGCCAGCTGCTGGAGACCCTCCAAGTATTCACCGAGCGCACCGGGCCGTACCTCGTTCGCCGCGGCATGACGTCCCTCCTGATCCCGCCGGAGGCGTTGGTAAGGGTGACCGCTTACGGAGGCACCTACGAGCTCGTCAGCCAGGCCGGCCACCCGGTGCTGGAGCAGCCTCAGACGCCCGACATCCGGACGCTCGAGTACAACGACCTGCAGGGCACCCCGGTCATCGCCGCCGTACAGTGGTATCCCGAGTTGGGCTGGACCGTGGTTAACGAACTCCCGCAGAGCCAGGTCTACTCGGGGCTGAACAGCCTGGCTCCCTTCACCGGCGTCATCCTGGCGATCTCGGCGGTCCTGGCGGTCGTGACCGTCACCCTGGTCACCGGCCGGCTGATGCGGCCCCTGGCGACGCTGAGCGAGTTCGCCGGCCGCATGTCGCAGGGCGATTGGCAGTTCCGCGTGCCCGAGGATCGCGAGGACGAGCTGGGCCAGCTGGCCGGTTCGCTCAACCGCATGGCTGAGGACCTGAGCGGCGTGTACCGCTCGCTGGAACAGCGCGTGGAAGAGCGCACGCGCCAGATCCGCGCCGCCTCCGAGGTCGCCCGCGCGGCCATCTCCACGCCCGACCTGGAGGAGCTCCTGCGGCGGGCGGTCGAACTGATCCGCGATCGGTTCGGCTACTACCACGCTTCGATCTTCCTGGTCGACGACTCGGGCGCCAGCGCCGTGTTGCGCGCCGCGACCGGCGACATCGGCCAGGCGCTCATCGCCCGTAACCACCAGCTCAAGGTCGGGTCGCAATCGATCATCGGCTGGGTGACCGCCAACAACCAGCCGCGCCTCGCCTCCGAAGTCTCGCAGGATCCGGTCCACTTTCGCAATGAACTCCTGCCAGCGACGCGCTCCGAAGCAGCGGTCCCGCTCCAGGTGGGAGGTCGCGTCCTGGGCGCCCTTGACGTGCAGAGCCAGTCTCCGGACGCCTTCAACCCGGATGACCTGGCCGTGCTGCAGACACTGGCCGACCAGCTCAGCGCCGCGATCCAGAACGCACACCTGGCTCAGACCTCGGCCGCTGCGGCTGACCGGGCGCGCTTGATCAGCCAGGTCACTTCGCAGGTCACCGGCGTTCTGGAGGTCGGCGACGTCCTGCGCACCGCGGCCGAGACGCTCCATCGAGCGCTCGGGCAGCCCGAGATCGAGATCCGCTTGCTGCCGCCGGCCGCGGCTCCGCTGACCCCCGCCAGCGAAGCCGAAGCCGAAAGCCGCGCCGCCGAGGAACCCGCGATCTGATCGCGGTCAGAAGGGACATGGGCACACCGATGCAGTCGGACGGGACCATGCAGGAACAACAGGCAGTCCGCGCAGGTTGGGGAATCCGGTCGAGGCTGCTACTCGTCTTCCTTGTGCTCTCGACCGTTGCGGCGCTGACCACCGCGGCCATCGCCATCGACGCGATTCGGTCGTCCGGCGTCGACGCTCAGCGGATCAGCCAGGAAGCGCTGCGCCAGCAGGCCGAATCCTACCTGATCCAGCTTACGGAACAAGGCGCGCGCGAGATCGACCTCAGCCTGGCGGACATCGCCGGCCAGGTCGAGACCGTTGGCGGCTATGCCGCGGCGGCGTTCGACCAGCGCCCTGCGGATGAGGCCTTCTGGCCAGTCGACGAGCACATGTTCCTGGGCAGCGAAGGCCAGTACATGAACGGCGCCGAAGACGTCAGCAGCGTCTTCGTCCCCAACACTCGCGCACTCACCGCAAGCGTCTCGAGCGATATTGCCGCGACCGCCTTCCTCGACCTGCTCGTCCCCGACGTCCTGGCCGGCAACCCGAGCACAGTGGCGGTCTACCTGGGAACCCCGCGTGACGTGGTTCGCTACTACCCGAACATCGAGTTGGGCGCCGTGGTGCCGCCCGACTTCGCCGTGACCGGTCGGCCGTGGTATACGGGCGCCCTGTCCAACTCACGTCCCGACCGGAGGGTGTGGTGGACCGAGCCGTATCTAGACGCGACCGGGCGCGGTCTGGTGACGACCGCCGCCATGACGGTGCGC
The DNA here is from genome assembly GCA_036803025.1 of Anaerolineales bacterium. Classification (GTDB taxonomy): domain Bacteria; phylum Chloroflexota; class Anaerolineae; order Anaerolineales; family E44-bin32; genus DAIRVC01. The sequence goes on along the minus strand of DAIRVC010000016.1, from coordinate 19,365 downwards.
GGCGGGCGGGGACAGCTTGTGGGCGTGGTCGGCTTCGACGTCACGCTGAACGACCTGCGCGTCAGCGTCGAAGCGACGCGCTACCTGCAATCGGGCTACCCGTTCGTCATCGACCAGACCGGGCGGGCGATCGCCCTGCCCAGCCAGGGCTACCAGGATCTGCTTGGGCGCCCTCCGGCTCCGGACGAGGTCGGCCCGGACCTGAGCGCTTCGCCGACCGGATTCGCGCCGATCCTGAGCCGCATGGCCGCCGGCGAAAGCGGTTTCGAGACCGTCTCGGTCGCAGGGCGGGAGCTATTCGTGGCATTCACACCGCTGCAGAGCACCGCCTGGAGCCTGGGCAGCGTGGTCGAGGCCAGTGAAGTGATGGCCCCGGCCGCGCGACTTGAGACCCAGGTGCAGCAAGCCACGCAGTCGCTCCTCTTCGGGCGGCTGCTGCCGGCGACGCTGGGCATTACCGCGGCGGTGCTGCTCATCGGCCTGCTGCTGACCACCCTGATCGTCCGCCCCATCCGCCAGGTCGTGGATGCGGCCACACGTCTGGGTCAGGGTCAGCTCGACATCCAGGTCCCCGTCCGCTCGCGCGATGAGTTGGGCGCGCTGGCGTCGGCCTTCAACACCATGGCCACGCAATTGCGCGGCCTGGTCACCGGCCTCGAGCAGCGCGTCAGCGAGCGCACGCGCGACCTCGAGCGGCAGACCCTGCAGCTCCAGACTGCGGCCGAGATCGCCCGCATGGCGGGCGAATCCCTCGATCCGTCGCAGATGATGGCACACGCCGTCGAATTGATCCGGGAGCGGTTCCAGTTCTATCACGCGTCGATGTTCCTGATGGACGAGACCGGCACGTGGGCCGTGCTCTCGGCCAGCACCGGCGAGGCCGGGCGACAACTGCTCGCCCGGCGGCACCGCCTTTCCGTGGGCAGTGCCTCGATCGTCGGCTGGGTGACGGCCAACCGCTTGCCGCGCGTCACCAACGACGTGACCCAGGACCCGTTCTACTTCCGCAATCCCCTCCTCCCGGACACGCGCGCGGAGATGGCCGTGCCGGTCATGGCCGGCAATCGCCTGATCGGCGCCCTCGACGTTCAGAGCAAGACGCCGTACGCGTTCCAGGAAGCCGATATCCGCGCCGTCGAGGCGATCGCAGCCGAGCTGGCCACGGCCTTCGAGAGCACGCGCGTCCTGCGTGAGGCGCAAGTCCGCCTGCAGGACGCCGAGGACCTGGCCCGCGCCCGCTGGCGCGAGTCCTGGTCGCGCGCCGTCTCCGGCGAGACGTCTACGACGGTGCACTTGGGAGAAAGCGCCGCCGGCGACGGACAGCTGCCCGTCCAAGAGGCGGCGCGCCAGTCGGCGGGGGAAGGCAAGACGGTCGTCCTGGAAGACGGTCGGCTGGCGGCGACGCCGGTGGTTGTGCGCGGCGAGACCGTTGCCACCATCGCCGCCCGCAAGCCGCTGCCGGGAGAGCGCTGGTCGGACGAGGATACGGCTCTGATGGAGGCCGTCGCCAGCCAGGCCGGCCTGGCGCTGGAAAGCGCCCGCCAGTACTCCGAGGAGCGCCGACGCGTCATCGAACTCGAGGTGGTCAACCGCATCAGCCAGGCTGTCTCTCAGCTCACCAACCTGGATACCCTCTACCGGGTGATTCACAACCAGGTCAACCAGGTCATCGGCAACACCGATTTCCTGGTCGCCCTGTATGACTCTGATCGCGACGAGGTCTCGCTTCCATACGTCTCCGAACATGGCGAGATCCGCAGCGAGCCCGCGGCGGCGCTCTCGCAAGACCTGCTTTCCGAAGTCGTCCGCGTGCGCACGCCGCTGCTGGTCGAGGGTGACGTGCAGGAGACCGCGCAGTCCATGGGTCTGGCGCTCTACGATCTTCCGCCCAAGTCCTGGCTGGGCGTGCCCATGCTTGTGGGCGAATCGGTCGTCGGCGCGATCGTGGTGCAGGATATGACGGCGGAGAACCGCTACACTGAAGACGATGCTGCCCTGCTGGCCACAGTCGCCAGCCAGGTCGGGACGGCGCTGCAGAACGCGCGCCTGCTCGAACAGGTGCGGCGCACTGCCCGACGGCAGCAGCTGATCCATGAGATCACCGCAAAGATCCGCCGTTCGGCGGATGTCGAGACGGTGCTGGCCACCGCCGCGCGCGAGCTCAGCCGTGGCCTGACCGCCTCGCGCGTTGTGGCCCGTCTGGGGAAGACCGCCGATGCGACCCCGGCTGAGCCGCCGGGAGACGGCGAAGGCCCGGCCGACTCGAAGCCGGAGGAGGCGAAGGCATGACCGCACAGGTCCCGTTCTGGAAGCGGTTGCGCATCGCCTCCCCGCGCGAGAGCCTCTCCGCCCGCCTGACTCTGACGCTGCTCCCGCTGGCGCTCATCCCGCTATTGATCCTGGGTCTGGCCGCCTATCAGCGCTCGCGCGCGCTGCTGCGCGACCAGGTCGTCGTCCAGCTTCGCCAGGCTACGGAACGCCAGGCCCTGGCGCTCGAGGATTGGCGTACGGCGCACGAGTACCCCCTCTGGGCGGCCACCCAGACGCGCTCCTTCGCCGATCTGGCCGGCCAGCTGGCGGCACAGATCTCGCGCCCGCGCCAGGCCGACGAGCTGCGCGCCCAGATCGTCGAGCGGCTCACCACCATCAACGAACGCGTCAGCGATGGCCTGTACACCGGGCTGATGGTGGTGCGCATGAGCGACGGCTTGATCCTGGCCGCCACGCCTCGATTCTGGGAGGGGGACACGATCGCCGGCATCGCCGAGATGCCCACCACGGCCTCGCATGTCACACGCGACATGGCTTTCAGCCGGGCGACGCCGATCTCGTTCTTCACCGTGATGCCCTTCCCCAGCGACGATCCGGAACTGCAGACGGCGCTGGTCGGCATGTCGAATGACGCCCGAATAACCACGTTGATCGTAGACGTGGGCGCAGTGCAGGTCCCGTCGAGCGAGCTGTACTTCCTCATCCAGCCCGACACCCTCGCCGTCTACGATCCACTCGAGACCGGCCAGATCCGCATCGTCCGCGTGGCTGAGCATCCCGTCTTCGATCGCATCCCTGACCAGCCAAGCGGCAGCCTGGAGTTCCGGGCACTGGACGGAGACCAGGTGCTGGCCTACTACCGCTGGGTACCCGACTTGAGCACGGCCGTCGTGCTGGAGATGCCGCAGTCGGTCGCCTACACCGGCTTGAACTCGCTCTCCCTGTTCAGCCTGCTGCTGCTGGTCGGCGCCTTCACCCTGGTTGCAGTGATTGTGCCTCTGGCGACGCGCCGCTCACTGCGCCCGTTGGGGGACCTCACCGGCGGGGCCGAACGCATCGCCACCGGCGATCTGCGGCACAGGGTACCTGTGACACAGACGGATGAGATCGGCCGCCTGGCTGCGGCCTTCAACGAAATGGCCGACGAGCTCCAGGCCCTTTACCGCGGTCTGGAGGACCGCGTCGAGGAACGCACGCGCCAGATCCGCACCGCCGCCGAGGTCGCCCGCGATGCCGCGGCCGTGCGCGAGATCGACAAGCTGCTGGACGAATCGGTCCGCCTCTTGTCGGAGCGGTTCGGCTTCTATCACGCCGCCGTCTTCCTTCTGGACGACAAGAACGAGTACGCCTTGCTGCGGGCAGCCTCTTCCGAAGGCGGCCGGCGTATGCTGCTGCGCGGCCACAAGCTGGCCGTCGGCAGGATGGGCATCGTCGGCTACGTTGCCGAAAGCGGCACGGCCCGCATCGCCGCCGACGTCGGCTCAGACGCGGCCCACTTCGCCAACCCCGACCTTCCGGAGACGCGTTCCGAGATGGCCTTGCCGCTGCGCGTCGGCGGCCGCGTCACCGGGGTGCTGGACGCACAGAGCAAGGATGAGAATGCATTCGACGCCGACGACCTGCTCATCATGCAGACCGTGGCCGACCAGCTGGCGATCGCCATCGAGAATGCCAGCCTGCTCAGCTCGGAGACCGAGCGCGCCACTCAGCGGCGCAAGATGATCGAAGTCTCGCGGCAGATCAGCGAGCAGCTCGGGCTGCGTGAGGTGCTGCATCGATCCACGGATCTGATCCGGCGCGCCTTCGGCTATCGGCGCGTAACCCTCGGCCTGCAGGAGGGCGCCGAGATCTTGATCCGCGCCTCGTCCGCCACCGCGCCGACCCGCCCCCTGGCCCTCGGAACTCGCACGCCGGTCGGCCAGGGCATTCTCGGCCGCGCCGTCGGGCTCAAAGCCCCGGTCATGATCCCCGACCTCGCCGCCGACGAGCGCATGCCCCTGCTCAGCGCCGCCGAGACCGAGCCGCGCGCACTGCTGGCCGTGCCGCTGATGACACGCGGCCAGGCGATCGGCGCCCTCGCCGTTGAGCAGGTCGAACCGAACAGCCTGGGCGAACCGGACGCCGAGATCCTCGAGACCCTATCCGGTATCCTGGCAGTGGCCATCGAGAACACACGCCTGTTCGAGGACATGGAACACAGCCTGCAGCAGGTCGACGCCCTGTATCGCCGCCAGACACGCGATGCCTGGGACAAAGTGCTGGATGCCCGCACCTCCGACCCGCGCCGCAGCACGTTTGAGTACGCGTTGAGAAGCGGCCCGCCGGCTTCCAGCGAAGAGGAGCCGATCGAAGTGCCCATCGCGCTGCGCGGTGAATCCATCGGCGCCATCCGGGCAGAAGTCCCGCAGGGGCCCAGCGGCTGGGATGACGTCGACAAGGACGTCCTCCAGAGCGTCGCCGATGAGGTCGCCACGGCGCTGGAACAGATCCGCCTGCTGGACGAGACCCAGCGCCGGGCCGCCCAGCTGCAGACCGCAGCCGAGATCGCTCGCGATGCCACCGGCCTGCTCGATCCATCCACGCTCCTGCGCCGCTCCATCGAGCTGATCCGTGCGCGCTTCTCCCTCTACCACGTCTCCGTCTTCCTGCTTTCGGATGACGGCGAATTCGCCGTTGTGCGCGAATCGACCGGGGAGGCCGGACGGGAGATGATCGCCCGCGGCCACCGACTGGCCGTCGGCTCGCGTTCGGTCGTCGGCCAGGTAACCCGTACAGGCGAGCATCACATCGCCCAGGACACCGCTCAGGATCCGTTCCACCTGCCCAACCCGCTGCTGCCGGACACGCGCTGCGAGCTCGGCCTGCCACTCAAGATCGGGCAGCGCGTGATTGGGGCGATCGATCTTCAACACACCTCGCCGCACGCCTTCAGCGAAGACGATGTCGCCGTGCTGCAGATCCTTGCCGACCAGCTCAGCGTTGCGCTGGAGAATGCCCGCCTGTTCGACGAGACTTTGCACCGGGCGCGCCGCGAGCAGTCGATCCTGGAAATCTCCAGCAAGGTGCGCGCCGCCAGCGACGTCGACAGCATGATGAAAACGGCCATCCAGGAGCTGCGCCAGACTCTCGGCGCCCGCAGCGCTCGCATCCGCCTGGCGCAAGAAGCAGGCGGGGCCCCCGGCGGCGACGGCCACCCCTCGAGTGTCCCGGCCGCGCAACGCGCGGAGGAAGCCGCATGACCCACGTCATCGTTATCGCCAACGAGAAGGGCGGGGTCGGAAAGACGACCACCACCCTGTCGCTCGGGGCCGCGCTGGTCGAGGGCCACGCCGAGGTCCTGCTGGTCGACCTCGATCCGCAGGCCAACCTGACCCTCTCACTGGGCGTGCACCCCTCGTCCGTCCGGCGATCGGTTGCCGACGTGCTGCTGGGCAACTACTCCCCGGTGGGCGTGAGCCGCGAGACCGGCCTGCCCGGCCTGGACCTGATCCCCGCCAGCCAGGAATTGGCCCTGGCAGAACGGTTCCTAGGCGTGCGCGACCGCTACGAACACCTGCTGCGCCAGGCGCTCATGGCGGCGACGAACTACGACGTCATCCTGCTGGATTGCCCGCCTTCGCTCGGCCCGATTACGCGCTCGGCCCTGACCGCCGCCAACCTGTTGATCATCCCGACACAATGCGAGTATTTCTCCGCGCACGCTCTGCGGGACATGCTCGAGCTTGTGCGCAGCATCCGCCAGAGGACCAACCCGCGCCTGCGCTACCGCGTCCTGCTGACCATGGTCGACCGCCGCAACCGGATCCACCGCAGCCTGGAGGCGCAGGTGCGCCAGGCATTCAGCCAGGCAGTCTTCAAGACCACCATCGAAGTCGACACGCGCCTGCGCGAAAGCCCGGTCTTCGCCCAACCCATCACGGTCTACGCTCCGGCCAGCCGTGGCGCTCAGCACTACCGGGAGCTGGCGCAGGAAATGAGGCAGTATGTCCAAGAGTCCGCAGGATCGACTCCACAACCGGCTTGAGAGCCTGTTCGCCGGGTTGATTGAGTCTACGCCGCGCACCGGCGCGCTCTCGCCGCTGCGGCTCGGGCTGAGCGAGAAGGAGCGGGCCCAGGGCTGGGTCTGGGAGACAGACGCCCAGGGCACGATCGTGTGGTGCAGCCCGGAGATCGAACAGGTGCTCGGCTACACCCTGGAAGAGGCGCTGGACCGCAAGGTCAGCGATCTGGGGTTCAACACCCGCTCGGCTCAGATCCTCGCGCAGGCCTTCGAGGCCCAAGAGGAGATCCACGACCTGCGTCTGGAAGCGCGGACGCGTGCCGGAGAAGATCTGGTTCTGGTTGTCAACGCATTGGTACGCCAGACGCTGGCCGGCGAGAAGCTCGGATATCGTGGCGTAGCTCTGGTCCTCGATCGCCGCAAGCCGGCGCCGGCCGCGCATGCCGCCCGAGCCCCCCATGAGCCGTCCGAGGTCAGCCCGCTCACGCCGGCGCAGATTGTGGTCAGCTGGGCGAACGCCTCCGGCTATGTGGACGACGGCGGTGAGCTTCGCGAACTTGACGATCACCCGGTCGCACAGCCAGCCGCCACGGGAGACAAGCTGGTGGTGCCGCTGCGCAGCCAGACCGGCGTCCTGGGCTACCTCGAAGTGGACGCCAGGCAGGGCGCCAAGCCTTGGTCACTGGATGATCGACTGCTGGTCGAAGGGGTGGCTCAGCAGCTGACCCTGGCGATGCAGGACGCCCGCACCTACCAGCTCGCCCAGCAGGCCCTGGAGGAGATGCGTGAGGCCGACCGCCTGAAGACGCAGTTCCTGGCCAACATGAGCCACGAGCTGCGCACCCCGCTGAACTCGATCATCGGCTTCTCACGCGTAATCCTGAAGGGCATCGATGGGCCGGTAAACGAGACTCAATCACAGGACCTGCAGGCCATCTACAATGCCGGCCAGCACCTGCTGGGCCTGATCAACGACATTCTGGATATCTCGCGCATCGACGCCGGGAAGATGGAGCTCGCCTTCACCGAGGTCGATCTGGGGGAGATCATCCGCAGCGTGATGGCCACGGCCACCGGCCTGGTCAAGGACCGGCCGATCGAGTTGATGGTCGATGTGCCCGACGATCTGACACCGATCCAGGCCGATAACATCCGCGTGCGCCAGATTCTGCTCAACCTGGTCTCGAACGCCTGCAAGTTCACCGAGAAGGGGCATGTTGGGGTGACCGCCCGTGCCGTCGAGCGCGGCGGCAAGCGCGAGGTCGTGGTGGCAGTCTACGACACCGGCCCGGGCATCGCCCCCGCCGATCAATCCCGGCTGTTCGAACCCTTCTCGCAGGTCGACTCCTCGCCCACTCGCAAGAGCGGCGGGACCGGGTTGGGGCTCTCGATCTGCCGGCAGCTGGTCAGCCTGCACGGCGGCCGCATCTGGGTCGAGAGCGCGCTGGGCGAAGGCAGCACCTTCGCATTCTCGCTCCCGGTCGAAGGGCCGGGGCTCCCGCCGGTCGAGCCTGCCGAAGCACCACTCGTCCTTGTGATCGATCCCGAGGAGAAGTCAAGCCAGGCACTTGGCCAAGCCATCGAGACAGCCGGCCTGCGCAGCCACATTCTGGCAGACCCCGAGCGCACCCTCCAGACTGTTGGCGAAATCCATCCGGCGGGCATCGTCCTTGCCGCGGGCATGGCCCAGGCGGCTGCCTGGCGGCTGCTCTCCCAGCTGCGCGCCGACAGGACCTCCTCCGGGATCCCGACGCTCGTCGCCGCCCTGCATCCCGATAGCGGCCTGGGCTACTGGCCGGGGCCGCTCGACATGCTGCGCCGCCCTGTCGACCGCGACAACTTGAACATGTCTCTGGGGCGGTTGGGCCTCAAGACCGGCGCGATCCCCCCGATCATGGTGGTCTCGGTGCCGGATGAAGAGCGTTCCGGCCTTGTGGCCCTCATCAACACCACGACCGGCGCGGCCACCTCGGCGATCGACGACGGCCTGCAGGCCTGGGCATCTGCTGTCTCCCAGCCTCCGGGCCTGATCATCGTCGATGTCGATATGCCCGCACCGGGCGGACTGCAGCTGTTCGAGGCCCTCAAGCAGGACGAGCGCACCCGCGCCGTGCCGGTCGCCCTGCTGACGTCGGGTGACCCGACCGCGGAGCAGCTGGACGACCTGAGCCGCCGTGTGCAGCGGCTGCAGGAGAAGGGCTTCACACTGACGGCAGTGACGGACGAGATCATCGCCAAGCTCAAGTCGCTGCTGCGGCCTCCCTCCGGGCCGGAAGCCGGCCCGCTCGCGCCGCCCACTGAGGCCGATGATGGCGTCGCGCGTTGAGGTCGAGTGCCTCGACTGCAACCAGCGCACGCCGTACCACCCCACCACTCAGGCGTGTCCCCGCTGCGGAAGCGCCTGGCGCGAGGCCCGCTATGCGCTGACGGCCCTGCCGCCTGATTATCCGCAGGCAATCGCACGTCGCCCTCAGACTCTGTGGCGCTACCTGGATCTTCTGCCCGTGCGCGCTCTGCCTACCGGATTCTCCATGGGCGAGGGCGGAACACCCCTCTACCCTGCGCACAATCTGGGCATGATGCTCGGCCTGCCCCATATATACGTCAAGGACGAGCGCCAAAGCCCGACCGGATCGTTCAAAGACCGGCAGGCGGCCGTCACCGTCGCGGTCCTCAAGGAGGCCGGGATCACCGAAGCGGTCGTCGCCTCCACCGGGAACGTCGCCATCTCCTACTCGGCCTACTGCGCGCGCGCGGGCATCCGCTTGTGGGCCTTCCTGACCAGCCTGGTCCCTCCCGAGAAGATGCACGAAGTGGCCATCTACGGGACGCAGGTCGTCAAGGTCACCAGCACCTACGATCAGGCCAAGCAATTGGCGGCGGAGTTCGCACAGCGCCGCGGCCTGTATCTGGATCGAGGCACGCGTTCGGTGCCGGCCGTCGAGGCAATGAAGACGGTCGCCTTCGAGATCTCCGAGCAGCTCGGACAGGTCAGCGGCAGCCTGCCGCACGCCGGGCCGCGCCCGACAGCCTGGCGGGCGCCGGATTGGTACTTCCAGGCTGTGAGCGGCGGCATTGGCCCCGTCGGAGTCCTCAAGGGGTTTCAGGAGCTGGTGGACATCGGGTTGGTGCGGAGAGTCCCCGCCATCGCCGGCATTCAGACCGCCGGATGCGATCCGATGGTGCAGGCCTGGCGCGAAGGCCGAATGCAGGCCACACCCATCGCCTCGCCGCGTACCCACATCGCCACCCTGAGCACCGGGGATCCGGGACGGTCCTACACGATCCTTCGTCAGCGAATGCTGGCCGGCTCCGGGGGGACATTCGAGAGCGTGAGCGACGAGGAGGCCTTCCGCGCCATCCATATCGTCGCCAAGATGGAAGGCATCTCCCTCGAACCGGCCGCGGCCGTCGCCTTCGCCGGACTCTTCAAGTTGGCGCAAGCCGGCCTCGTCAAGTCCGACCAGGTGGTCGTGGTCAACTGCTCCGGACACACGATGCCGGTCGACGAGCAGCTGCTCGGCGAAGGTTGGGCCCAGGATGTGGCGCTGGCGCCAACCGGCTTACGCCAGACGCCGCAGGAGGGCCTCCTGGCTGCGCTGGCGCAGATCGACCCGGCGCGCACCCGGCGCATCCTGGTCGTCGACGATCACGCCGACGCTCGCCGGCTGATCACCCGCATCCTGAACGCCCACGGCGACTACATCGTTCGGGAGGCAGGCTCCGGCGCCGAAGCCCTGGCCGACACTCATCGCACGGTGCCCGATCTGGTGGTCCTCGACCTGATGATGCCGGAGATGGATGGGTTCGAGCTGCTCGAGAGGCTCAAGGCCCAACCGCATACCGCGCACGTGCCGGTCGTCGTCGTCACGGCCAAGACGCTCACCCCGGACGAACGCAAGCGCTTGGAAGGCCAGATCACTCGCCTGATGACGAAAGGCGATTTGCTCAACGAGGAGCTCCTCGGAGAGGTCGCCCGCACACTGCGCTAAGAGGGGCTCGGCATGCGCGCCCAAGGGTCCCACCGACAAGGTATGGCATTCGCGGTGACCTCTGCCGTCTTGATGGGCACGATGCCCATCTTCGGCCGACTGGCCATCGGCGCCGGCACGCACCCCCTGACCGTCGTCGCGCTGCGCACCCTGGGCGCCGCCGCGCTCCTTCTGGGCCTCATGCTCCTGGTCAGTCGGCGGACACTGTACATCTATCCTCTCGGCTTCATAGGCTGCGCGCTCGCCGGAGTGCTCAACGGGGCCGGGTCGCTCCTGTTCTACACCGGGCTGGGGCGGCTTCCCGCCAGCGTTGTCCAACTCCTGTTCTCGCTCTACCCCGTATTCACCGCCGTGCTCCTCTACCTCGACGGGCAGCGGCAGACATCGCTCACGCTGGTTCGGCTTCTCATCAGTCTGCCGGCTGTACTGCTCCTGAGCCGCTCGGCTGGAGCGCAGGTCGACCCGATCGGAGCCGCCTGCGTTCTGGGTGCGAGCATCCTGTATGCGCTGCATATCCCGATCAATCAGCGCGTGCTCTACGATGTACCCGCACCCACTGTGACGGTCTATACCCTGTTGGCGATGGCGGCGGTCGTCGTCCCGGTTGGATTGCTGACGCCCGGCGCCGGGTTGGCCTTTCCCGCCTCCGCGCGCTCGCCCATCCTGGCCCTGACGGTGGCGACCTTCCTTTCCCGGCTGGCGTTGTTCGCCGGCGTCAAGCACATCGGCGGCATGCGCACAGCGCTGCTCGGCCTGGCCGAGCTCCTCGTCACGGTGTTCATGGGGTATGTCTGGCTGGGGGAGCGGTTGACACCAATGCAGTGGATCGGCGCCGGACTCCTCATCGGCGCACTGCTCCTGGCCGGTTTCGATCGGCCGCGCGCCCCTCAGCAGCGGGGACGAGGTTGGCTGCGCTGGCTGGGTGGATCGATCCCCGAGGAGGCGGTTCGTCCGGCGCCGCCGCGGCCTCCCGCTGACGCCGCCTAAGAGAGTTCAGCCCCCTGCTCGACGCCGGCCTCCAGGACATAGCCGACGCCCCGGATGGTCGCGATTCCGTCCGCCGGCCCGCCCACGTGGCGGACTTTGCGACGCAGCCGGCTCACGACCGGGCGCAGCATGCCCGGCGCCTCCCATGCGTCGACCCTGTATCCCTGCACCTGGTCGACCAGAGCCCCGTAGTCGGCGACTCGTCCCCTCCGCCGGAGAAGCGCCAACAGCAGACGATGCTCGGCTGGTGTCAGCTCGACCTCGCCTCGCGGCCCGGTCAGACGACGGGTGCTGGTGGCCAGGGTGACACCCGCCCATTCAATCTGCTCGGCGGCCTGCCCGTCGCGGCCCAGTTCTGCAAGCGCCGCCTGGGCATGCTCGGCCAACCGGCGCTGGCGAGCCCGTGCCTGACCACGTTCCAGCGCGCGCGCGATGCAGGCCACGACTTCGGCCGTCGACGCTGGCTTGAGCAGGTAGTCATAGGCTCCGTGGCGCACCGCCTGAATAGCCGACTCCATCGAGCCGTGCGCGGTGAAGACGACCGCTTGCGTCTCCGACGCGATCTGGGCCGCTCCCTTCAGCACCGCCACCCCATCGAGGTCGGGCATCTTCAGATCGAGCAGCATCACATCGTAGGCCTCGACGGCGAGCCGTTCGAGGGCCGCGCGCCCGCCTGAGGCTTCGTCGACCAGATAGCCCTCCAGCCGGAGCAACTCGGCCATCGTCGCCCGGCCGGTCGCGTCGTCGTCGACGACCAGTATCCGTGGAGCCATGATGGCTAGAGCCTCGCCACCGGGGGCAGGATCACCTTGAATGTCGTGCCTGCGCCGGGATCGCTTTCCACCTGGATCACCCCGTCGTGGGCGGTCACGATGCCGTAGCTGATCGCCAGCCCGAGGCCGGTCCCGCTCTTCTTCGACGTGTAGAACGGCTCGAAGATGTGGGCCATCTCCTCCTTCGTGATCCCGCGCCCCGTGTCTTTGAACGTGAGCTCTAGGCCCCGTTCGGTCAGGGCGGAAGTAACGGTCAGCCTTCCGCCGTCCGGCATGGCCTCAACGGCATTGAGAACCAGATTCATGATCACCTGCGTAATCTGATACGGCACTCCCCAGACAGCCGGAAGTCCCTGCGCCAGGCTCGTGCTCACCTGCACCCCATGCGCCTGGCACTCGCCGCTGGTGAGGTTGATCACGGAATGCACCAATTCGTTCAGATGAACCGACTGGCGCGTGGCCGCCTCAGGGCGATAGAACTCGAGCATCTGGCGCACAATCGAGGTGAGCTGTTCGAGCTCGCGCTGCGCCATCTGCAGGTACTCGCTGCGCTTCTCGCCGGGCACATCCGCGCGCCCGGCCAGGTCAAGGCAGTTGCGCAAAGACTGCAGAGGGTTGTTGACCTCATGGGCGATCGAGGCGGTCAAGCGGCCGATTGCCGCCAGCTTCTCGCTCTGCACCAGCCGCTGTTGCGACCGCTCGATCTCGGCCACATAGGCTCGCAGCTCGCCGTACAGCCGTGCATTCTCCAATGCAACAGCGGCCTGGCGCGTGAGCAGATACAGAAGCTCGAGGTCATCATTTGAGAACGGCGGCTGGTCCCGGCCGCGTCCGGCGAACATCAGGTACGTCCCCTGCGCCCGGCGCACAGGGCAGCACATGGCCGCGGCATAGCCGTTCTGCTCAAACCACGCCCGCCGCACCGGCGGCAGGTCGGGATCCTGGGGCTGGAAGTGCGCCAGGGCACGCCCTTCGGAGACCCACGCCACCGGGCCCAGCCGGACTGCTTCGGCGGCCTGACCCTGCGCCGCGGTCCACGATAGGAGGCGCGTCGGCCCGCCGGCGCTCTCGTCGAGGTACAACCCGGCCGCTTCGCAACTGAGGTGCGAACGTACGGCAGATGAGACGCGCTGGGCGAGCGTGGCCTCCTCGGTCTCGGCGAACATCACCTCCGCCAATTCGAAGAGCGGACGGAGAGTGCGGCTGCGCGCCGCCTCACGCTGGGATCGGTTGGCCTCGATCGCCTGCCGCACCTGTCGGACCACGGCCGCGTTGGAATCGAAGGGCTTGAGCACCAACCCGCTGGCGCCTTCCTCCAGCGCCCGCACGGCGGTCTCCACAGTTCCGAAACCCGTCATCACCACCACCGCCAGATCCGGCTGCCTCCGGCGCGCCTCGCGCATGAGCTCGAAGCCGTCCATTCCCGGCATGCGTACGTCGACCAGAAGCAGGTCGATCGGTGCCCGCCCCAGCGTCAGCAGCGCCTCCTCAGCGGTGACTGCGGTTCGCACGGCGAATCCCGCCCTGGTCAGGAAGCGCTGGCAGAGCGCCACGACGCCGGCTTCGTCATCGACGACCAGGATCGCCTCGCCGCTCATACGGCAAGCCCCTGCGCCAGTGGGAGCCACACGCGGAAGTGCGCGCCTTCCCCGGGCCGACTGTCCACGGAGATGTCCCCGCCATGTTCGGCGATGATCCCGTAGCTGAGCGCCAATCCCAATCCGGTGCCCTGGCCCGGCGCCTTGGTGGTGAAGAAAGGCTCGAAGAGGTGCCGCAAGTTCTCCTCGGCAATGCCGGCCCCCGTGTCGGCGACCAGGACATACACGCCCTGGCCGCGGGCACGCGCTTCCGCTCCCGTCTCGACCGTCAGCACGCCTCCCTCGGGCATGGCCTGCACAGCATTGTGGGCCAGATTGAGTAGGACCTGCTTCACACCGCCACGCTCGATCTCCACCCAGGGCAGCTCGCCGGCGTAGCGCTCTCGCAGTTCGACGCCGTGCAGGGCCAGGTAGTGCCGCACCAGGTCCAGACTCTCGCGAACGACCTCGTTCAGGCCGACACGCTCCTTGATCGGAGATCTCTGCCGGGCGAAATCGAGAAGACGCGAAACTACCTCGCGGGCGCGCCGCGTCTCCTTGGTGACCATCTCGAGTTCCGCCCGCATCGGGTTCTCGAGCCCCATCTCCTCCAGCCACAGTTCCGTGAAGCCGGCGACCGTCGTCAGCGGGTTGTTGATCTCGTGAGCCACCCCGGCGGCCATCTGCCCGACCGCGGCCATCTTGGCCGATTGGACCAGCTGCGCCTCGGTCCGCTTGCGCTCGTCGATCTGCTCGCGCAGGTCTTGAAGCAGGCGTGCGTTGCGCAGCGTGATGGCTGCCTGCGGCGCCAGCAGCTCCAGAAGCCGCATATCCTCCATGGAGAAAGTGCGCTGCGGATCATCGTCGAGGACAGACAGGACGCCGATGACTTCCTCCCCCCAGCGCAGCGGCAGGCAGGCGGCACGCCCTCTGCGGCGCCGGCCCATGCCGCGATCGATCCACCACTGCGATGCAGGTTCAACCATCGCCTTCCCCTCGCTGGCGGCCCGGCCCTCCAGGCCTTCCCCCAGGCGAATGGTCTCGCCCTCGAACCGCTTCCACGGATTGCGGCTGACGAGGATGCGTATCCCACCGGCGTCCGAATCGACCAGGCCCAGTTCGACGCACGGGACGCGCAGAAGCAGCTGGACCCGTTCAGCCAGGTTGTCGAGGACTTCCGGGTGATCGACCTGCGAGGCCAGATCGAGCGCCGTCTGTCGAATGGCGGAGAGCTGTTCGACGGCCACACCCATCTCATGGTAGAGGCGCGCGTTCTCGAGGAACGAGGCCACCTGGCCGGCAATGATGGTCAACAGTCGTTCATCGTCCTCGCCATAGGCGTTGAGGCGTGCTGTCTCCAGGACCAGGAAGCCGAGCAGGCGCTCCCCGAAGCGCACCGGCGCGGCCAGGCTGACCACCGCCTGCGGGTGGAGCCAGCCCCGGTCGGCTCGAATCACCCGCGGCCGGTCACGGTCGACATCCTTCGCCAGCCGCGAAAACAGGCTTCCATCGGCACGACCCCCGTCACGCGCGAGGCCGCCCTCCTCGACTCCCCACCGTACCTCGGCCGGCTGCCCGGGCGCGCCCGGCGCCAGGTACGACACCCAGGAGGGACTGAAGCTCCGCCGCAAGATCGACAGGACCCGGGCGATGATCCGATCCGGTTCGCCGAGGGTCGCCCCGAGCGGGGCGACCTCCTGCACGACCGCCAGCCGAGCCAGTCGACGCGTTGCCTCCTGGAAGAGCAGGATCCCTTCGACAACCGGGGCGATTTCCCCCGCTCGCCGCTCAGCCGCAGCCACGACCTCGGCGTCGAAGCCATCGGCCGCACGGCGCGCCATTCCGACTCGGCCAATGACTCGCTCTCCGACGACCAACGGCACGCCCAGCCAGCTGCGCGCCCGAAAGCTGCCGGGAAACGGCAGTTTCGCATGCGCCTGACGGGGCCCCAGCAGGACTGCCCTTCGCGTGCGCACCAGCCGGGATTCCAGAGGTGAGTCGCTTAACAGGCGCTCCTCACCCAGCCAACCCTCGGGATAACCGCGCACGGCCGCCACACGGAACCGGTCGCCCCAGCGGACAGCCAGATCCGACGCGTCGCAGGAGAGTGCCGCCGTGAATTGTGCCAAGGCGGCGTCCAGGTCCATCGCCGGCAACGCTACCGGCTGGGCGGACTCGACGGCGACGGCGTCGCCATCGAGGGAGGTCGCCAGGGCCGCGAAGACGAGGCTCGCCGCCGTCTTCAGGCCTGGAGGCGGAACACCGACGAGCAGCAAGCTCTTGCCTCCCGGGCTACTGTCCGGGAAGATGCGCGCTGGCTCTCCGCACAGCCGAAGTGCAGCCGGCGCGGCGACGCTCTCGCGCTTCCGCAGGGCCCGGCTGAGTGCCCGCTGTGCGGTGGCGCTCTCGAGCGCTGCTACCAGCTCCGCCCGGGATACGCGATTCAGACCGCTGGTCTCGGCAATGGACCAGGCACCCGAGTCCCCCTTGAGCCGGCAAACGAACCGCGCGCCTGTGAGCCGGCGAGCAGCCGCCACTACATTGCCCGGACCCTGCAAACCCTGCCGCTTCCCAGTCACAATAGGTACCACTCGAAAGGGACATGATTATAGAACGATTGGATACACGCAGAAACGCGCCCCGCCCGTCCAGGCTCCTGTGCTATACTGCCTCCGACAGACCCCCTGCTCCAATCTGCGAGAGTGAACCATGCGGCATTTCCTATCGATCGCCGATCATTCACCTGCTGAGCTTGAGGCGCTCCTGCGGCTGGCGGTGGAACTCAAACGGGAGCGACAGGCGGGCGGGAACCAGCCGCGCCTGGCCGGCAAGGTCCTGGCCATGGTGTTCCAAAAGCCGAGCCTGCGCACACGGGTCTCGTTCGACATGGCGATGCGGCACCTGGGCGGGGATGCGCTCTACCTTTCCCCCGACGAGATCGGCCTGGGCAAGCGCGAGTCCATCGCCGACGTGAGCCGAGTCCTTTCCGGCTACGTCGACGCGATCATGGCGCGCGTATTCTCGCACGCGCACATCCTCGAGCTCGCCCGCTACGCCGGCGTACCTGTGATCAACGGCTTGAGCGACTTCAGCCACCCGTGCCAGGCGATGGCCGATATCCTCACCGTTCAGGAGCGCTTCGGCGACCTGCGCGGCCGCAGCCTGACCTTCATCGGCGACGGCAACAACGTGGCCGTCTCGCTTCTGTTCGCCTGCAGCCGACTCGGAATGCATTTCACCCTGGCCTCCCCGGAAGGATACGACCTGCCCGAGCAGGTCGTATCGGTGGCCAAGCAGTTCGCGGCCGAGAGCGGCGCACACCTGCGCTTTGTGCGCGATCCGCATGAGGCCGTGCGCGGCGCCCACGTCCTCTACACCGACACCTGGACCAGCATGGGCCAGGAGGCCGAGACGGAGAAACGCCGGAAGGTCTTCCCTCCCTACCAGGTCAACGCGCAACTGGTATCCGAAGCCCAACCTGACGCCATCGTGATGCACTGCCTGCCCGCGCATCGCGGCGAAGAGATCACCGACGAGGTGGCCGACGGCCCGCACTCGGTCATCTTCCCGCAAGCTGAGAACCGTATGCACGCCCAGAAGGCCATCCTGGCAACGCTCCTGGGCTGACCGGAGGATGTGCGGCACCGCTCGGCAGTTCGGCGCGGGCCGCGGAGCACCTCGATGCCGTCGTCTGCCGAATTCATCGACTACGAGCGACGCCTCGGCGCCCACAACTATGAGTCGCTCGACGTCGTCCTGACCCGCGGTGAAGGCGTGTGGGTGTATGACGTCGAAGGGCGGCGCTACCTGGACTGCTTGAGCGCCTATTCGGCGCTCAATCTTGGCCACCGGCACCCTCGCGTCATCCAGGCGTTGGCCGAGCAGGCCCAGCGCCTGTCGCTGACCTCACGGGCATTCTTCAACGACCAGCTCGGGCTGTTGTACAGAGAACTGACCGCCCTGACCGGCTATGACATGGTCCTGCCGATGAACACCGGCGCCGAAGCGGTGGAATCGGCCATCAAGGTCGCCCGCAAGTGGGCCTACCGCACGAAAGGCGTCCCAGACGACCAGGCCGAGATTATCGTCTGCCAGGGCAACTTCCACGGCCGGACGGTTTCGATCATCTCCTTCTCCAGCGAGCCGCTCTACCGGCGCGATTTCGGCCCGTTCACGCCGGGATTCGTCCTGGTACCCTACGGCGACGCCGCCGCCCTCGCAGCCGCCATCACGGATCGCACGGCCGCCGTGCTGATCGAGCCGATCCAGGGCGAGGCCGGCGTGATCGTGCCGCCGCCGGGCTATCTGGCCGAAGTCTCAGCTGTTTGCGCCCGGCGGCGCGTCCTGCTCATCGCCGACGAGATCCAGACCGGCCTGGGCCGCACCGGCGCGCTGCTGGCCTGCCAGCACGAGTCTGTTCGCCCGGACGTCGTCATCCTGGGCAAGGCTCTGGGCGGCGGGGTCTACCCGGTCTCGGCGGTCCTATCCGGCGCGGACGTGCTGGGGCTGCTCCAACCTGGCGAGCACGGGTCGACGTTCGGCGGCAACCCGCTCGGCGCGGCGGTGGCCCGGGCGGCGCTGCAGGCAATCGTCGAAGAAGGCCTGATTGAGAACGCCGCCCGCATGGGCGAGTACTTTCAGGAGCAGCTGGCCGAGATCCCCAGCCCGCACATCGCCGAGGTGCGCGGGCGCGGGCTGCTCATCGGCGTGGAGCTCAAGGCTGAGGCCGGTGGCGCCCGGCGCTTCTGCGAGCGGCTGCGGCACGAAGGCGTCCTGTGCAAAGAAACGCACGAGCACGTCATCCGTTTCGCCCCGCCGCTGACGATCGACCGCAATACAATCGACGGCGTGCTGCCGTCCATCCGCGCCGTCCTGCAGATGCATTGATCACTGCTGCCACGGAGAGGAACGATGATCATCGGAGTCCCGAAAGAACGCCGGCCATATGAGTTCCGTGTCGGCCTGCCTCCCAGCGGTATCAGCCTGTTCACCGCGTACGATCACATTGTCTACGTGGAGCGCGGCGCGGGTGTCGGCGCCGGATTCAGTGACGACGACTACACCCAGGCCGGCGCGGTCATCGCCTACAGCGAAGACGAGGTCCTTGGCCGTGCCGATGTTGTCCTGAAGTTCGCCCGCCCGCTCGCAGAGGAGCTCGAGCTGCTGCGCGAACGACAGACCCTGCTCGGGTTCTTCCACATGGAAGCGGCCCGGCAGGAGAAGATCGAAGTGCTGATGCGCAAGCGCATCACCACGATCGCCTATGAACTCATCGAGGACGATGGCGGCTACTTCCCGGTGCTGGCTCCGGCCAGCCAGCTCGGCGGGCGCCTGGTTGTTCAAGTCGCCGCCCGCCTGATGCAGAACGACTTCGGCGGCCGCGGCATCCTGCTCGGCAACATCGTCGGCGCCCCACCGCCGGAAGTGGTCATCATCGGGGCGGGCATGGTCGGCGGCACGGCTGCGGCGACCTTCGCCCTATCCGGCGCTCACGTCACCGTGCTGGACATCGACCTGCGTCGGCTGCAGACCCTGCAGGCCGAATCGTCCATGAGCATGGTCACCATGCTGGCCACGCCCTACAACATCCGGCGCGCATGCTCCTACGCCGACATTGTCGTCGGAGCAGTCTACGTTCCCGGAGAGAGGGCGCCGATCGTCCTCTCGCGCGAGATCATCTCGCGCATGAAGCGCAGCGCGAACGTCATCGATATGGCAATCGAGTCCGGCGGCTGCTTCGAGACCACGCGGCCCACCTCCCACGG